>CAZASJ010000017.1:0-44653 GCA_964487735.1 uncultured Bacteroidales bacterium
CGGAAGGCTACGGTGGATGAAAAAACACTGAAACACTGATACTGGATGCTGGTGAAGTTCAAAGTTCAGATTTCAAGGATCAGATTTCCTCTGTAGTTTTAACGAAAGAGGATAATTCATAATCCATAATTCATAATTCATAATCCATAATTCATAATCATTGTAGTGCTGGAAAATGACAGTGCTCTTTTCTCAAGATTCCTTTTGGTGTACAATATAGTGTTCCCATTTGTCGATGGCTTCCTGCATATCAGCAGGAATTTCGGAGTCGAAGAACATATATTCTCCTGTGATAGGATGTTTTAATCCCAATGAGCGGGCATGCAGTGCTTGTCGTGGCAGGATGGAAAAGCAATTATTGATAAACTGCTTGTATTTTGTAAATGTTGTTCCTTTAAGGATCTTATCACCCCCATAGGATGCATCATTAAAAAGGGGATGTTTGATGTATTTCATATGCGCCCTGATTTGATGGGTCCTTCCTGTTTCAAGGGTACATTCTATCAGGGTCACATAACCGAATCGCTTGATTAATTTCCAGTGAGTTACGGCATGTTTTCCGATTTCTCCGTCAGGATAAACAGCCATTACCTTTCGATTTGTTTTACTGCGTGAAAGGTTCCCGATAATGGTCCCTTCTTCCTCCTCTATATCTCCCCAAACAAGGGCTATGTATTTTCTGTCAATGGTATGATCAAAGAACTCTTTTGCGAGTTTGGTTTGAGCTACCTCCGTTTTGGCGACAAGCAGGATACCGGAGGTGTCTTTATCGATGCGGTGGACAAGGTAGGGTTGAGCTGTATCGTTTCCACTACTTTGGCGAAGGTAGTAGGTCAGGGCGTTGACAAGGGTTCCTGTAAAGTTACCGTATGCAGGATGGACTACCATTCCTGCTTCTTTATTGATAAGCATGATGTGCTCATCTTCATATATAATATTGATAGGGATGTCCTCAGCTATGATCTCTGTATCCCTGGGTGGTTCCGAAAGTACAATGGTGATCACATCGCCCGGCCTGACCTTATAGTTTTGTTTAACGGCTGCATCATTCACCAGTATGGCTCCCGCAGCAGCGGCCTGCTGAATCTTATTGCGGGATGCATTCATGATACGCATCATCAGAAATTTGTCGATGCGCAATGCTGCTTGTCCTGGATCTGCCACGAAACGGTGATGTTCGTACAGTTCCTTTTCCTGGTCATTAAAATCGTCTATAATATCCGGCATAAAAAAGCCTATTTGTTGATGAGGAGCTTGTGAATGTGATGAATACTATTGTCTTCGCTGGTGATGTGTAAGAGAAAAAGCCCCCTGGGTAAATGACTTACACTAATAGAGTGTGAATAAGCTTGAGTGAGCAAAACCCTGCCCATCATATCATAAATACTAACAATACTGCCTTTTTGAGTAAGTTCGGATGTAGTGATATTGGTATTCTCAATAAAAATACTTTGCCCGCTAACAGGATTTGGATATATTTTCCAACTCTCTTCAGGCGCAATTTCTTCCACCAGGAATGGATCATACAAGGTATTAAGAATTGGACGCATCAGCAAGGCTCCTTGTTTCAGCGATTGCTCCCAGGTCCCATTGGCATTGAAGAACAAGTATTCTGAAGCATCATTGTGTGTGTCGAATCCCACATTGAGAATATCAGCCGTTGTTTGTTCCCAGCCAATAAAAAATGTTCCGAGTAGCGCAATTGGGGGGTCAATATCATAGATCTGCAAACGGTTAAGTTCATCAGAGAACTTAGGCTTAAGATCTTCTTTCTCCCAAATCAGGTTTCCTGGTTTGCCATTATTATTGTCCCATACTTTCATGTGAAAAAATACATCGTTCTGGTTATTTTGCACTTTATTAAAGAACATGGCAATGCCTTTGAGAGAGTCTGAAATGTTTAAAGTGTATCTGCAACCAACTTTTCCTCCTGCAATGCTTAAACCATATCCCAATTCAGGAGTTCCATCATCATATGCATAATAATTATAGAATTTCTGGATGAAGCTTATAGTGTCGCCAAGGTCCGGGTTGCTCTGGTCCCGGATAACATGCCTTATGAGGTAGCTTGAACTATCCTCCTGACTGCTCAAAGGAAACAGGAAGTCCCTGGGTGGACATGCATGCTGAGGTACACTTGAACAAGACTGATAACCTGAATTAAAGAAGGGATACAGGTTGGCAAAACCACCATTGTAGGTATGCGTAAATGAATTTCCCTGTGCGTCAATAATATACTCGTAATAAACATTGAAAGTGTCTGCACTCAGGTTTGTGATGTATAGCTTCAGTGAATCCTTCAACTGATTTGTTGGGTCATTTCTATATTGCCGCAATGGCATTGATGTCAGATCCGTAAGAAATGAAGGAGCCCTTTCCGCAAAAGTAATATTCCGGTAAAAAGTGTCTGCTGCCGATCTGCCCACATTAAGATAGATATAATCGATATTCCATTGGTCGCAATTGCTTTTCCAACTGGGATTAAAATCACTGGCCAGACTGGCAAAATTATAGAACCTGAAGTAGAAGTGTTCTTTATAATAGGTTGCACTGTCACTCAGGGCGATGATGACCTGCTTGCTGTACGTATTGTATCTGTTGAAGAATGTATCCAGTGGCATGCCTTCTGATGACCATACCCGCTTCCATTCAATATCGGGTTCAAAAACCGAATCACAGGGGACAGTAACCATATCGTCGTATAGGAGTGTATCGAAATTGATCATGTAAACTCCGGCATTGCATCCCTGGGGAGCGTAAATGGTATCCAGGGGGAAGATGGTGTCATTAGGGTTCGTTAGATATGAGCTTACAGGTACTGTTATGGAATCCATGTAGGCAAAAGCCGAATCTCCGCCATAATAACCAAATTGCAATACAAGCGAATCAAATGATTCCGGTTGATTTCCCCGACCCTGGGGTTGGTAGAAGAAGCTGAAATACAGGGAGTCTGCAAGAGTGATGGCCCTGGTTTCTCCGGGAAGGAACAAAGAGTCAAGTCGAATGGGTTTTGACGTTAGTTCATCAGCAATAAATGGAAACATACTGGCATTCTGATAAATATCGCCATATGCGTTTATGGCATCAAATGTTGCTGCGCCAATATTTGCCGATCTGTATGGGAAATCATCATTGATAAAAACATTATTATCGGTAAACAATGCGGTGTCAGGGAATATGCCTTCTGCATGAAAATCCTCGAAAAAAGGGAGATGAATGGCTTTTGGGTATGTGAGGGCATCCATGGATCGCCCGTAAACACCTGATTCTTTCCTTAGTTCCTGCTTTATAAGGGGGTTGGTGGATAAACCGAAAAGGTGTTCCTGTCCAATGGATGGTATCCAGCATATCAAAGCACCAATCAAAAAGAATATAAAGCGTTTCATTTTTTATGTCTTATTAAAACTCCGGTATGTGCCTGTTTGTTGTGTCAGGGATATTGAGCGTGTCCGGTTTGAGTTCAAGTATCAAAGCCTCAAAGTCAAAGTCGAAATCAAGACGAAGCGAAATATCAATACGTTTACCTTTAAACAATTCACCATTCGCCGACCAGGAAGGGCTTTGACGGTATACCCTGGAATGATCCTCATCTTCGGCATCAAGATAATAAATTGAACCAGTATTGAAAGATGCTTTATTTATTGCATCAATGGCTTCTTTCTTGCTTAATCCGATGAGGAAGGGAATGGGTTCCATTTTATCCTGGCCAAGCCCAACAACAAGATCAATTCCGGAGCCTTTCTCTATGATGGTTCCCGGCTCTATGACTTCATCTTCATGCAATTGCTCCAATACTGCATTCCCTGCAAAATCTTCAACATATTGCAATTTATTTACTTTTAGCCCTTTGGAGCGCAGGCTGTTCACTGCCTGTCTCAGGCTCAGGTCAATCAGGTCAGGCATTTCCACTTTTTCTGTGGAATAGGCTACCAGGGTTACGTATACCTTGCGGTGCTCCTTAACAATTGATCCTGCTGGTGGATTTTGAATCACTACGGATCCTTTTGAATTTTTTGAATCAAAAATGGAATCTATTACTACAAATTCATATAAAAGGTCGTATTTTTCAGTTTCCAGCTCCGACAGGGTTTTACCACTAAAGTCAGGGAGGACGTAAACATCTCCATGGTTTGTATAAATTTTCAGGAACTGCAGTATGATAAAAAAGAGTATTATCGTAAGCACAATGGATAAACCAAAGTGTATATAGAATTTCTTTTTAAGTAAAAACCCGAAAAACGACATACTTTGTTTTTTCTTGTTTGCTTGTTCGTCAAGTGGTTTCGTGAAGATAACTGCAATGCTAACTTTAAAAAACCATGGATATTGCCTGTCGGTAGCAAAGATAAAAATTAATTATATAAATTTATCGTGCCTTAACGTTATCATATAATATGAAGAAGATTATAGCAATTGTGGCCGGAGGAGATTCCGGTGAATACGAGATCTCAGTGAAGAGCGCTGCGGTTGTTGAAAAATATATTGATAAAGACCTCTACGATACCTATCGGATCATTTTTAAAAAAAATGTATGGTCGTATACTGATTCTGATGGCAGAGAGCACCTGCTTGATAAAAACAACTTTAGGTTGAATATTGGCGACAGGATGATCCAATTTGATGCGGTATTTATTGCCATACACGGGACACCTGGCGAGGATGGGAAATTGCAGGGCTACCTGGATATGATGGGGGTTCCATACACAACTTGCGATCACGCAACTTCAGCCCTTACGTTTAATAAGTTCTTCTGCAGCAGTTATGTGTCATCCCTTGGATATCAGGTTTCTCCATCTTGCATTTTGCATAAGGCATATCCGTATGATATTGAATTCATACTTAAAAAGACAGGATTGCCTTGTTTTGTAAAGCCGAATAACGGGGGCTCAAGTGTAGGCATGTCAAAGGTTGATCACAGGAAGGATATGCAAGCTGCCATCGAAAAAGCTTTTGCAGAAGATGAGCAGGTTTTAGTGGAGGCTTTCATTCCCGGAAGGGAGATCACCTGTGGGGTATTTACCTTTGAGGGTAAGGCACGCTCATTGCCGATTACTGAGATCATCAGCAAAAATGAATTTTTTGATTTTGAAGCAAAATATACGGATGGAATGGCAGAAGAAATAACTCCTGCCAATATTTCCGATGATACGGAAAAGCTATGCAGGAAGATTTCAGAAAGCCTGTATAGCAAATTAAATTGCCGTGGCCTTGTACGTTTCGACTATATTTTTAATGAATCGGGGATGTATTTCCTTGAGGTAAATACTGTTCCGGGTTTATCAGCGAACAGCATTGTTCCACAACAGGCGGCGGAAGATGGTATCAGCCTTACGGAATTGTTTAGTCTGAGTCTGAGCCAGGCACTGGAGGGATAATTTATATATCTCTTTTTGCCAGGAATTCTATTAATTTCCGGGTAGCCCTTCCCCGGTGGGAGATGCTGTTTTTGAGATCAAGATCCATTTCCGCAAAACTTTCATTGTATCCGTCGGGCATGAAAACCGGGTCGTATCCAAAGCCCCCGCTCCCTTTTCTTTGAGCCAGGATGCTTCCCTTAACGATCCCTTCAAATTGAGTTGTATGACCATTGATGATTAGCGAGATAAATGTGCGGAATTGAGCCTTCCTGTTTTCGATGCCATCCAGTTCCTTTAAAAGTTTATCGATATTATGCTCGGCATTTCCATCTTCTCCGGCATAACGTGCCGAATATACACCAGGCCTTCCATTAAGGGCTTCTACTTCGAGGCCTGTATCATCGGCAAAACAATCGATCTTAAAACGGGAATAAACGTAAGATGACTTCAGATCGGCATTTCCCTCCAATGTATCAGCCGTCTCCGGGATGTCGGTATTGCATCCTATATCTTTTAATCCGACCAGTTCATAGTTTTCAGGAATGATTTTCCTGATCTCCATGAGCTTATGTTCATTATTCGTTGCAAAAACAAGTTTAATCTTCATAATCGATCATAAATTAAAAGGGAGAAATCTGTTGTTGTGACAGATATCTCCCTTAGGCTATGAGCTTTTAATTTTTATTATTCAGCATTCAATTATGGGAAATTTACGGCTTCATAATCGCTTACCAATACCTGAGGAATGCTTGCACTAAACCTGGCATTGATGGCTTCAATGAAATAATGTGCAGCCATTGCATTTCCAAGTGGTGTAAGATGAATTCCGTCAAGTGAGAATGCATTTCCTGTAATGAAATTTGATGTAATTGTAATTCCATCCATGTTAATGCCTTCTCCTGCAGCTTCGTTCAAAACACTTGCCATATCAACATACACAAGGCCATATTGGTTTGCAAAGTCCTGAATAATGGTATTGTACTGAGCAACATGATTACGGATGTCGGCAATTTCATCAGTGTCCAAAATGTATTTGTGCGGAATAGGGAATGGTGTTTGTGTTGCAGGATTGGCAACACCCATGCCATGACATTGCATGGAATCCGAAGGGAGTGAAAGAAGCAATTGATCTGCTGCTGTCAATCGTCCCCATGTACCGTCTGATTTTTGAACTACAAATGGGTTAGGTCCTTCCTGGAAAACAAAATCAGGATACCCATAAGCAGTGTAAAGCAGTGTCAGGCCTGCTGCTTGTTCTGCAGTGAGCACCAGTCCGTTGTAAGGCACCTTACTATTCATGAAGTTGCAATACGGAATTGAGAGAATATCAGGAATATTCGCTACAGCACCTTTTGCAACATCATAAGCACCATCCTGGTTTTGTATACAGGCCTGAACGATCATGTCGTAAAAGATTGAAAACTCAGCAGGAGGAGTAAGCACATCTGCAGCTCCACCTGACAGGGCATATCCTAGTGCGTCATTGTTTCCGATCCACAAAGTGAAGAAGGTGGCATCAATGCCTGCAGTCATATTTATAAGAGGTGTTGTGCCATCTGGTGCAAAGCGTCCGTAATAAGGATTAGCGGCTGCCAGCTGATCATAGAAGAAGTGTGATGTTTTCACTCCGGGTACTGCTATATTGTTATAAGGGCCATCAGCAGCAACTGATTGAAAGTTGCCCATATTAACGTCAACAGGGGCACGTATTGGCCCAAGGCTTGTGACTCCCATGCAGTCGGTACTTGGTCCCAGAACAAATTTCGGCACGGGGGTGATCCCGTCGATACCGAAGCCAAAATCATCTAGCATCAATGGCTGTGTAAAATCCCCACCTCCAACATATGCAAATTGTTTTGCAAGGATGTTAGGATATGAATTCTCCTGTCCTGATCTGTAAAGTGAACCATCTGCATAACCTGCAGTAAGTGAATTTCCTACGGCGAGATAACTGGTGAAATCCGCAGCGCCTTTAGAGGGCGTGAACTCGTCGATTTCAGGCTTGCATGAAGCGATCGTAGCGAGTAATAGAATGAATATATAGTATTTCAATTTCATGGCTATATCGTTTTAGGATTAAAAATTATAACTTACACCAAGTCCGGGAATTGCTGTAAGGACCTTATAGGTCCCTTTAAAGTTATCAGGCTTGTAATTCTTTTCTGATTCAATTCCGTGCAACTGCAGGTATGAGAGGTCAATGCTCAGGCCTTTAACGGGGGCAATGCTCACACCAAGGGTCCATGCAACCGTATTCAAGCTGATGGTTTCCGGGGTGAAGTAATCCTCGTTGGTAGGTGTGGGGTCATAATATACCCCTGTCCTGAAGGTAAACATATCGTTCAGGCTATATTGAGCACCTAAGCGACCAATCAGGGTGTTTTTATAATCCCTGGGGTTCACTGAACCCAGGAGTTCGTTTTGTTCTTCAAACTCGAAGGTGAGGTCTTCATAAACGCCCCACATTACGTAATTCAATTCGAGTGCAAGTGTAAATTTTTCATTGAACGCATAAGCGATCCCAAGGTCGAAATTGGCCGGCATGGGAAGCTCGGCATTAAATTTATTTTCAGCCGGGACTGTTGTTGAAAGTGATGCAGGGACTTTGAAGGTCGCGTCGCCGTCTTCCATCTTCATTATGATCTTTGAGCGGTAGTCAAGGCCAATGCTAAGTTTTGCAGTAGGCCTGACCATCACACCAACATTGTAACCCATGCTTCCTGTTGTTCCTTCAAGTTTTGCATATGAATCAGTGTTGTAGGGAACCGCTTTCTGAAGCTTTACCTTGCCGTATGCATACACAAATCCGGCACCAATTGAAACAATATCGTTGAATTTGTATCCAATGGTTGGTTGAAAGTAAATCGCAGATAATGATATATTCTGGATCAGATATCTGCCTGCCCAATTATCATCCCACTTTGCGGAGCTACCGAAAGGAGTATAAATTCCCAATCCTACGGAGAGCTTATCGGTGATCATACCTGCTCCATAAAAATAAAAGGGTGTACCCATTGGATTGTCTGTTCTTGCCTGGTAATTTGTGGCATCTTTCTGAAAAGTACCATTGGCCATAATGGCACTTGCACCAACAGAAAAACTGAACTTAGTGTCCATCATTGATAATCCCCCTGGATTATAAAAGATACTGCTGGCCCCCAGGGCAAATGGACTTCCAATTAATCCCATCCCTGTTTGTTTCTGTCCTTGCAATCTTACCTGGTAACCTCCTGCATAGGAAGACCATCCCAAGATCGCAACTAGAAATACAAATAGTGTAAGTTTCTTCATCTTGCTTAATTTGGTTAACAAAAATTTGATGCAAGATAGTAAAAAATAATCCTACAAATCACAAATTAAGCTTAGTGGGCAGAAATACAGCGGATTAGAACTTGGCTGTAAGCCCAAAGTGGATTTTTGCCGACTTAAATTGCACCGATTGTCCTTCGCTTTTGCCCAATGCATAACTCAGGGCAAAGATCCCGGCCCGGGTCTCGAAATTTACACCAACCCCAAATCCCAAAGGGGTGTCGTTATAATAAGCGGAATTTGAATTCCGTTCATAATATGCACCATCAACAAAAAGTTGAAAGAAGGAATTTACATCGAAAAGATAGCGAAATTCAAGTGTAAAAATCGAATAAATGGACGCTGTGATGGATTCTTCATCAAATCCCCTCAGGCTTTTTAGGCCTCCGATCCTGAAAAGTTCATTCTCAAAAAGATTGTCGTTCTCCAGAAATCCGCTCTTATTCGCCATAAGGAAGGTGGCATGGCGAGCCATGGGAATAAAGAGGTCTGCATTCAGTTCCAGTCGGTATAAGGTACTGCTCAATGGTATGCTATCGTACAATACCGGATTTACGTTTGCATTTTTTTTGATCTTTTTGGAGCCTATGGCACTGCTCAGATCAAACCGAAACCCTTTCCTGGGATTGTATCTGTAATCAAGTTTACTGAAGTCTATACCAACGCCATACAAATTTGAAGTAACATCAGCATATTCAGGCAAAGTGGTTGCAAATTCGAGCCCGTAAGAACTTAGCAGATTTGACTTACGGTTTTCAAAGAAAGCCTTGACATGGTTGTACCCATTGAAGAGTACCTGAAGTCCAATATTATTTGCAAACGTTAGATAGGATGTATCCTTTTTGAAAAGATGCAGGCGATAATCAATGCCAAAAGGAGTGGCAAAGAGGAATGGGAAATTAAAATGGAATTTTAAATCCTGACTCTGGGCTTCAAGCTTTCTCCAGTTGAAATCAATCAATTCTCCGCGATTGAATGCACTTAAGAGCTTGAGTTTAATGTCGCCTGTTATTAAAAGCTTTCCTGTAGTTTGTTCATTTGGGGCGATGCCCAGAATGCCGTCAAATTGACTGGCCCGCTTTTTATCTATATAAAGGATAAGACTTGCTTTGTCTTCTGTAAAAGCGACATCGTGTGCCCTGATCACACTTACAAATGGAAGGTCATTCATCCTTTCCTCTATCCGCCTGATCTTTGACTCATCATACAGCTCACCTTCTTTGATATTAAAATAATTGCGGATGAATTTCCTGTTAAGTTTTGAATTGCCTTTGATAATGATGGTATCGATCCTTACCCTTTGGTTCAATACAAGATTCAGGCTCGCACTTATTGATCTGTTTTCCAGAATGCGGATGCTATCCAGACTGATCATTGCAAAAGGGTATCCATTGTTTTCACAATAAGCCAGTACTCTGTTGGTCAGGAGACTGATATCCTTCGGGCTAAAGGGCCTTTCAGAATAAAGTTTTTCTTTGTACCCGCTTTGGCTTAAAATGATCGGGTCAGCATTACCGGGCCGGATGATCGACATGTCATAACTCTCTCCTGTAAACAGGTAAGCAGTTATTCCGGATGAATCCTGGACAATTGAATCAAAACTAGCTGCAATATGGCCTTTATCGTAAAAATAATTGAGTATATTTGAAAGTTCCTGTTTGGCTTCAAGTATTCCCCTTGTGTTTGCATTATAATTCAGCCTTTTGATGTTCTGCTCTGCTATGCTGTCTACAGGCAATATCTCTATTACAAACTTTTGTGCATGGAGAAGTGTTCCGCAAAAAAGCAGTATGAATAAAATACTTATGGATATAACTGTCTTCAAAAACCTGAACTAATATTGCAAGAACGCGATGTGCGTATACTTATTCTATATGCCAGTCTATTTCCGTCTTTTGCTGCTGACGAAGAATTTCATTGGTTCTGGAGAAGTGCTTGCATCCAAAAAATCCGCGCAGTGCTGAGAAAGGCGAAGGGTGTGCGGCAGTTAAAATATGATGTTTAGTTGAATCAATAAGATCTTTCTTGGCAATAGCAAAGTTACCCCACAAAAGGAAGATGAGACCGGAGTGTTTATCGGAAAGGTTCCTAATCACTGCGTCGGTGAATTGCTCCCATCCCTTATTTTGATGCGACCCTGCAGTATTTGCCCTGACAGTAAGTGTAGCATTCAGCAAAAGTACACCCTGCCTGGCCCAGCTCTCCAGGTTCCCGCTTTCCGGAATCTCATGGTTTAGATCATCTTTAATTTCCTTAAATATATTTACCAGAGAAGGAGGTTTCCGGATTCCCTTAGGAACAGAAAAGCACAGTCCATGCGCTTGTCCCTGTCCATGATAGGGATCCTGACCTATGATAACCACTTTTACCTTTTCGAAAGGAGTGTGATCAAATGCCGCAAATATGTCCTTTCCGGGCGGATAAATGGTGTATTTTTTTTTCTCTTCTATCAAAAAGGCTTTCAGGTTAGCAAAGTAATTTGCCCTAAACTCATCATTTAAAACAAGTTTCCAGCCCTCTTCTATCTGGGGATTAACTGCTGAGATGCTCATAATCTGTAATTAACAACATATAGAATACAACATATTTGCATTTTTTTTGTTAATATATCAAAATGAGTTTATCTTTGTATTCAATATTTTGAAAGAATATTATCATGGTTAAAAATATGAAAAAAGTTCTTATAGCTGTATCTGCAATTATTCTTTTGGTAATTTTTACTACAGCATGCTCATCCAATGAGCGCTGTGCTGCATATGGTGAGTCTTATAAGTATCAGAGAGAGCAGAACTAAACATATGCCTGGTATGCTGTTTCCGGGGAACAGCAATGCTCGAATTGATAAGCCCGTACATATTATCAAATGGCTTTTGTAAAAAATACCATATTGTTGACCCTCCTTATCATGGCGGGTCTTTTCGTTTCAGGACAGGAGCAGGAAGCCAGGTCTGTGAAGGAAAAAAAAGAGCCAGTTTACGATTCGATTTCTGACAGAGTACTTCTAAGACAAGAATTTGCCGGTGGTGTGATATTGCATTCGCGAGGTTGGGGTTTTCATTTCAGGAAAGGGAGAAACCTTAGCTATTTCAGATCTTTTCAATGGGAGATGGATGTTGTTAGCTTAAAATCACCCAAGCAGATCAAAACCATTAATCCTTATTTCAATAATGCCAAAAGTTACGTTTACGGCAAACTTAATCATATTTATATTTTAAGGGCCGGATTTGGGATTAAAAGACTGTTAAACAGAAAGCCATACTGGGGAGGAATAGAATTACGTTTCATATATTTTGGAGGGTTTTCTGTAGCTTTTGCCAAACCCGTATATCTGTATATTCTTAACTATTCCGCAGAAAACGACGATTATACCATCGATATTGAACGCTATGATCCAGAAAAGCATGGCCTGGACAATATTTATGGACGTGCTCCTTTTACGACCGGTATGGGAAATACTTCCATTCACCCAGGGGTATACGCCAAGTTGGGCTTAAACTTTGAATTCGGCGATTATAACTCATCTATAAAAGCCCTTGAACTAGGTGGTGTAATTGATTACTACCCTCTCCCTGTCGAGATTATGGCACTGAATCCTAAACAAAGTTTTTTTATCACCTTTTATTTATCATTCAGCTTTGGGAAGAGATATGATTAGGGGGGCCAGATACCGGGTGCCGGATTCGGGATGCCGGGTGTAGCAGGATACATAATTCAATTTGATTTAATTTCGTACGCAATAAAAAAAGCCCCACGATATCGCGGGGCTTTTTAAATTTGATTTTTGGTTTAATATTATTTGTGTATGGTAATCTTATGAGAATAACTTTGATCACCTCTAAGCATTTTTACGATATATAATCCATTGGCAAGCTGGCTCAGGTCAAATGTCCTGCTGCTATTACCCTGATTGAAGACTACGCTTTCTTCAATATGTACCTGGCCAAGCAAATCCATAATATAGATACTGACTTCAGCATTCTCTTCTCCATTTATGTCGATAAAAAGTTTGCCGTGGCTTGGGTTGGGGTAAATATTAATATTGCTTGCATTAAATCCTGTTTCGTTGATGCCGATTTCGTCTTGAGTAGTAAAACTCCATACATCGCTCCATACAGTGGTATCAATACCTTGCATTGTACGACACCTCCAGTAATAGGTAGTTCCTTTATCAAGGTTGGTAATTACCTGGAAGAAATTTTCACTACCGTCAATATATTGGTCTTCACAACAAAGCTCATCAAATGTTGGCATGTCGTTGTACTGTATATGGTAAAAATCTACACCTGTAATCTCATCCCATTTGAAGAGTGGGTTGATCGCTATATCGGAAGCATTATTCGCAGGAAGAGAAAGATGAACTGTACTTGTTGTTGTAAAGCTTCTTTCTTCTGACCAGATTGAGGTATCTGTGGCATGATTCGCCCTGACCCTCCAGAAATATTCCATATCAAAAGATAAATACCCGTCAGTCAGGTACATATTATCTTCAATGATCATCGTAAGAGGGCTTGAGAATGTTTCCTCATCTGCAACCTGGATGGTATAATCGATCACCCCGGTAATAGCATCCCATACCAGTTCGTTTTCCAGTCCGAGGTCAGTTGCAGCATTTGCAGGGTCATCCAGCACAACTGTAGGAATTACTGAGAATGACCTTGTATCGGACCACGCGCTTTTGTCGCTGGCATGGCTTGCCCTGGCTCTCCAATAATATGTTTCACCAAAATGAAGGAAGCTAACAACTTTGGTAAAAGTTTCACTTGATCCTTCATATAACAATGGGCTGTCAAAATTCGCGGATGTGTCAGCCTGGAAATCATATTCTTCTACACCTGTGATAAGGTTGGCTCCAATCCTGTCTTTTGCTTTCAGTTCAACATTTGGAGTTTGATCCACAGCATTATCACTTGGTTTATTCAGTGCTATACTTTCAAAAATGGTGAATGTAAATGCATCGGACCAGTCGGAGACTTCAGAACCTTCAATGGCTCTTACTCTCCAATAATATTGCTGGCCAAACAGCAGATGCTGAGATTGATATCCAGTAAACTCAGATTGCGGCATTGGTGGCTGGGTAAAGTCCAAGGAGGTGTCGAGTTGAACTTCGTACATGACGATACCGCCTGAACCGGCAACAGCGCCCCAGTTTAAGATCACATCGGGCATCTGTCCATCGTCACCATCTGAAGGATCCATCAGCGTTGGGGCATACACCCTGTTTTGGGCTGATAAGCTAAACATGGCAATGACGAAGAGAAAAAGCAGTGTGGATAATAATTTTTTCATGTCCGTTCTATTTATATAGTATTAATTTTTATTTCGTTTTGGTTTTATTGGTTTTAGTGTACAACAACAAATTTGCCGGTTTTAATGGCTTTACCAGTATGGATGCTGCTGATGTAGGTGCCTCGAGGCAAGGTACTGCAATCGAGTTTGTATTGGTGTATTCCTGCAGTTTGAGAAAGTTTTTCACTGAGGATCATCTTGCCATTGATATCAAAGACTGATATTATAATTTCAGCATTTTCCTCAATTGAGTATTCGATGGTAGCATTGCTGCTCACAGGGTTAGGGAATACTTTTAAGGAAGCCACTTCAACTTCGGCTTGTGGTGTGAAAATCCCTACAGGTTGTTCATATTTTCTGCTGTAATGCAGTCCACGGCCGTAAGTAGCTGCATAAATAACACCGAAGTTTTCTGTTCCTGTGAATACTTCAACAAGCGTATCAACACCGTTCCAGTATTCAACTTCCATCTGTGGTTGTGCAACAAGCTGCTGACTGAGCCTGAATACAGGAACCTGTCCAATGTCGCTATCGAGCAGTGTCCATGTTGGGCTGGCATCACCAATGTTTTCACTAATATACATTCCCATATCAGTTCCGATGATAGCTGTATTGCTGTTTTTCATTTCAATCAATGATGAATAAACAGGCATCTTTGGAAGATTTCCCTGGATTGAAGTAAATGTAGGAACTGCATCCAGTCCGTTGGTTGTACGGAAAACATAGTGGTTGTTGCCGTAGTTGCCAAGGGTTACAATGACATGAGCTGGATTTTGCGGATCTACGTATACCGATGTGACTGCCTGGGTATTCTGAACAGATGTAGTAGGATTGATAAGTGGAATCACAGAAGTAGCAACAACACAATAAGGACTGTTTACATCAGCACGCTCATAATCATAAGCGTACTTGATATTGGCGATCCTGTAGAGGCTGCCATCCAATGTACCTATAAAAAGGTAGTTTGCATCGGCCGACATCCCCATGGATTGTGCCTGACCGTCAAAGCCGGATGATGCTTTATCAGCAATTTTAAACCATTCAGGTTCTGCTCCGAATTTAAGGACATCGAAAGTCATCCAGACTGCATCGCTGGTTCCGATAAAGAATTTAGATGAGATTGGATCTACAACCCTGAGCGAATCTCCGGGGTTCATGACTATTGGAAGATCGTACTCAAAGGGGTAATTTTTGTTGGAACTGCGCACTACTACAGTTTCACCTGAAGAATATTCCTTCCTGGCTACAAAGTCAACAGAATCCCTGCTATATTCATTTTCAAAGTTTTCCCAGTAGAGACAGGGAGTTATGTAAGCATCTGGAGGGACGACAATACTGGTTGAGAGGAATGTAGTAGATATGTTTTGTCCTTCATCTTCTGATCTGGCAAAATTTTCGCCTGGCACCTGGGTATATATAAATGTGAGAGGATCGATAATGGAAATAAAACATTCGCCACCGGTTCCGCCGTCAGGTGTTACCCCATCGCCTGTCCATATCTGTGAGCCATTCATGGCAGTTGCGGGGTTGCTGTGTCCATTAATATACTGAACGCCGCCGCTCTGGGCACCTCCAAGTACTTTTTTCAGTTTTCCGCCATATCCAACAGTCTGGAATTGGCTTGTACTATATGTTTTGTTTCTGATAATAAATTCAAAGTAAGTCGAATTAATGTTTCCTTCCGAGATACCGCCATCATGTCCGACAAATACCTTATTGTTCGTGCCCGGCCTGAAAACGTAGATGTGATGATTTTGCTGAACATAGGAAGGAAATGCTTGTGGTGGAATCAAACCCAATGATTTTTGAGTCCATTCAAAAAAGCCTGTTTCATTCACTTTCCGTCCCTGCCACATGTCGATGCCACCGAGTAGAACCTTATCAGGATTATCCGGGAAGACGACCAAAACATTATCATAAAGGCCCTGGCCCTCATTGGCATTATTGTCTGTTGAGAAGAAGTTCAGATTCTGGCTGCCACCTGGAGCAATAATATACCAGTGAATACCTCTGTCGTCGGAACGATAGACATTGACCAATCCGCCAAGGGTATTTACAACAGTTGCATAAATGATTGATGGATCGGATGGGGCAATAGCAAATTCGGTGCGTCCAACACTTTCATAAGGGAGGTTAAAGGTGTCAGATGAGTGCAGTGCAAATTGATTAGGATTGCCCACATCAGAAATATAGGCGATTCCTTCGATTGAGACTGCGGTAATTCCGTCAGAACCAATTTCAATATCATGGGCCTCTCCAAGAAGGAAAGCAGAGTCACCGACCCTTGCAAGGTTCCATGTACCACCTGCATCAGATGAATACAAGACGCCTTTGTTGGTGGCTGCCCAAACAACACTTGATACAGGGTTGACTGCCAACTTGTTAACGAATGCCCAGTTTACTGTATCATCGTTGATAACGGGAACCGTAGAAGGAAGAACACTGAAGTTTTGACCATCAGTGGATTTATAGATCCCTGATCCTACGAATGCTCCATTGTAGCCCAGTTCCTGGAATACAGTATAGTCTTGAACTGTGAGTCCTTCGCCGGTACCAACATAAATGGTCCCGTCGGGAGCCTGAGCAATACATGAAACATTGAGATTGCTTTCTTCACCATTTATCTTTGTCCAGGTAAGGCCGGCATTTAATGATTTATATAGACCGCCAGTAGTTGCTCCGGCAATGATGGTCTCTGCTGATTCGTCAGTATTGTCGAACAGCAATGCTCTGGTACGCCCACCGAGATTATCTGGACCTAATAATGTCCAATTAAAATCTTCTCTGGTAGCGTTGTTGGCTGCAATCTTATCAGCTTGCATCCTGGCGTTTATCACGTGAGCAGGGTGCAGCACACCGCTAACCTGGTTGTTACGGATCTTAGCCAGATACTGCTCTGAAGCTTTTGCATTTGATGGTGTGGTATCACCACCTGCAAAGGGGTTGGAAACAGTAGCCGAAATAAGAAATGCTCCCAGGCAAATAACTAACGTAACAAGACTTAATGGTAAAATTTTATTTTTCATGTTAGTCAAATTTGATTTTTGGTTTTATCGGAATATTAATTTTTTGTTAGTTTATTGTTGATCTAAGGTGGCACAAGTTACACCTTTTTTAATAACCAACAAGAGCGTGATTACTAAAAATATTAACAAATATAGGATAAATTATTTTAAATATTTAATAAACAAAATTAAAAGATTTTGAGAAAAAAGCAAGTGATATCAAGTTATCGGTGGGCACTAATCAGATAACGGTAAAGTAGCGGGATTGCAAATTTTGTATTATTTTCGCTGATGAATAAATCAAAATCTCAACTAAACAACCTTAAAATGAAAGCCTTATCCAAACTCATGTTGGGGGTAACCATTCTTGCTATTGTGACCGTATTTCCCACTCATCTTTTTGCCCAGGAAGAGACTCCTGATACAGCATATATTTTTGAAACCATTGCAGAAGTTCCTGCTACAGTTGTGAAGGATCAGCATAGATCCGGTACCTGCTGGTCTTTTGCTGGAATCTCATTCCTTGAGGCTGAGGTACTCAGGATTTACGGATCAGAAACTGACCTGTCGGAGATGTTCATCGTAAGAAATGCTTATGCAAATAAAGGAATCAAGTATGTAAGATTGCATGGCAGCTCAAACTTTGGTCCTGGAGGACAGGGACATGATGTTACCAATATCATCAAGGATTATGGCATTGCTCCTGAAAGCGTTTATGCCGGACTGGAACTAGGGGAGGATAAGCATAATCACGGAGAACTGGATGCCGTTCTTCAGGGATTCCTGGATGCAGTCGTTAAAAATCGTGGCGGGAAATTGTCACCAAAATGGTTTGAAGCTTACAGTGTCATTCTGGATGTATACCTGGGGCACATTCCAGCTTCATTTGATATTGACGGGAAAACCTATGATCCTGTGAGCTATGCCAAAGAACTTGAAATTGTACCGGATGATTATATTGAAATAACCTCTTATTCGGTATATCCATTCCACGAAAAAGTACTTCTTGAAATTCCTGACAACTGGTCGGATAACCTCTATTTTAACCTGCCACTTGATGAGATGATTGAAACAATCGATCATGCCCTTGAAAATGGATATACGGTATGTTGGGACGGTGATGTCAGCGACAAAGGATTCTCTCATCGCAATGGAATTGCCATTATACCTGAAATGAATGTTGAAAGTCTTAGCGGGACAGAACGTGAACGCTGGGAAAAACTTACCGAGGCAGAGAAAGGCAAGAAGCTGTATAGCTTTGATAAACCCGGCCATGAGAAAGAAATTGACCAGAATATGCGTCAGGAGGCCTTTGATAACTACTCATCCACGGATGACCACCTCATGCACCTTACAGGAATTGTTGAAGATCAGAATGGTACACGATATTACATCACCAAGAACAGCTGGGACGACGACAGCAATGATAAAGGTGGTTATCTTTATATGTCTGAATCTTATGTAAAGTTGAATACGATAGCCATTATGATCCACAAAGATGCAGTGCCAAAGAAAATTGCCAGAGAGTTAGGCTTGTAAAGGTTTTCTGGTTTCCGGTATTCGGCTTTTTAGATTCTTTTGATACTCCCGGCCGGCATCCAGCCGTCGCTGCCGTTGGCAATCCTGATATTGCACCAGGCATTAATTTCTTCCATGATAAATACCTTGGTTCCTTCATGAATGACGAATAGGTCTTTCCCTAATTGGTTAGGAGAGGATTTTATGGTAATGGTTGGGGCGAAGACAATGGCTTCCATATGCTTGCTCTGAATATCATATTTCGTGTATGTTATGGAAAAACTGCCAATGCTGAGCAGAAAGAAGAAAATACCTGACCAAAATGCCAGTTTCCTGAAGAAAACCACTCTTGAA
Source organism: uncultured Bacteroidales bacterium (assembly GCA_964487735.1). Taxonomy (GTDB): domain Bacteria; phylum Bacteroidota; class Bacteroidia; order Bacteroidales; family B18-G4; genus B18-G4. Next base: position 18,830 of record CAZASJ010000017.1, read on the forward strand.
AGAAAGAATATGCCGGCACTGAAAACCAATAGTAGAAAGATTCCTAAACTGGTCATTGTCCAGGAATGAAGACTAAAGCTATTGCGCAATAACTTCCACCATTGAATGTAAAAGATCTCCGGAACAGCTTCTATCTTATCCGGAATCATACTATTGGCAATGTTGAGGTTAAAATGAATGTCCTTATCTCGTGGTGCCAACACCCTGGCTCGCTCGTAATTCAATATGGCAGCAGGCAGATTGTTCAGATTGAAATAGGCATTGCCTAAGTTGTAATACAATTCAGCGGATTCAAAACCTTGTTCCAGTACTGCTTCATATTTGCTTACAGCCTCAGTGTATAGTTCACTACTATATGCTGAATCCCCCTCTGTGATCAGGTCCTGCTGGCTCATCAGAGAAAATGAGACCAATAATATACCGATAATACTAAAAATCTTCTTCATCTGGATCAGGATTTAAGTTCGCTTTCGATACGGCTGATGAACAAAATAGCTTCTTTATAGATCTCATTCATCAAGTTGGTGCTTTCACCCGGAGCAAACCTGGCAAATTCGCATTTATTTAATACTTCAATAAACGAATCGATGCTTTCCTTACTCACAGCTTTTGCCGATAAACGATCACGTACACTATCCATGGATAAGGAGGACAAAGGAATATTGAATTTATTGCTGAGATAACCCCATAATGCCCGGGATACTTCAGTATAGAATTCGTCGCGTTTCTGGGTTTTCAGGAATTCATTTGCTTTTTTCAGGTTCTTCCTGGCCACCTTCGTTGCTTTTCTATTCTTGACCAATGCCACATTGCCGCGTTTCCTTCGGTTACTGATGATTAGAAATGATAGAAGTACCAGTAAAATTGGCGGGGTGGCCAGCATGATGTAAAAAGGAAGAGAGGCAAAGAGATATTGGCCTTTGGTACTCAGTTTAAAGTTTCCTGTCCGGATGTATCGAATATCCTGACCAAGATACATAATATCTTCCTGTGCCACACCACTGTATGTTACTGAAGAGCTTTGCTGGTCGCCCTTCTCAACATGGATGTGATAAGCTTCTGTAGCAAGTGTACGATACATCCCTAGTGCAGGATCGAAATAACTTAACTCAATGGGCCCTACCGTAAAATCACCGGCACTTCTTGGAATGGCGAGAAACTCAAATGTCCGGCTCCCGGATACACCGGATGCATTTGACTTGATATTGTTGGTGATCTTTGGTTCATATGTCTCAAAATCCGGGGGGAAAGTAATCTCTGGTGTATTGATTAATTCAAGGTTTCCACTGCCGGAAACAACAAGTTTCAGACTTACTGCATCATTTACGGTCAAATCCGTCTTGTCAATCGATCCGTTCATGGTAAATCGGCCAACAGCACCACTGAACCCGGCCGGTTTTTTATCAATGGGTAGTGGTTTCACATTAAGGACGAGGGGGTTTGATGCCATTTCGAGCCTTACATTCTGATATTGATTATTGAAGAATGGATCATCAAAGAAGCTGTCGAAGAATGGATCCTTAGCTTTACGATTGCCCTGTGTCCTCACCTGGGCAGTGCATTTCAATGTTTTTTCACTAATTGTGATCTCTCCTGATTTTTGAGGGAAAAGTGCAGCCTGATACAGAACACCGGTTAAGTATTCACGCCCGTTGATCACCTCTTCATTTTGTTGTATCCTTTGGTTATTGTCGTTGAGGTTGGTAGACCAGAATCCCGGAAAAGATGCGATGTTGTCGATCTCAATCTCAGAGATTGGAACATTGGCAGTATAGATCTTATAAGTAACGATTACCTGCTCACCCTGATAAGGGTTTTGATTTGAAATAAATGCTTTCAAAAATACGTCATCCTTGGACCCGCCCTGAGACTGTTCTTCCGTTCCATTGGCCCCCTGCTGGTTTTTGGGGACAGACTGAGGAACATTTCCTTTAACAACTTCAATGCTTATTGGATTCGCCTTGATCTCTTTTCCATTTACGGTAGCAGAAGCTCCTGTTATTTCGAATTTCCCTTCTTTAAAAGCTTGAAGATAGTAAACATAACTAACGGAACTGGATTTTGCCATCTTTCCGTTAATAACCTGATAGCTTTGCTGATGTGAGATGTTGGGGCCTGAAAGGACCCTGAAGTCAGTGATCTGGGGTGCTGTAAATTGACCATCATCAGCATTGAGTGTGAAAGAAAGCTGAAACCTGTCACCAACAGATACAACCTCTCTGGAGGTGGCGGTGAGTTTGATCTCATCAGCCAGTACTCCCTGCAAAATGAAGGTCATCATAAATACAGCCGATAGCAAATATTTCTTCATATATCTGGTTTGGTTTATTGCTTGTTTACCAGTCTTTTTCACTCTTTACTACTTTCCCTTGGACTTTTCCGACTTTTACTTTCTCCAGTGTTTTTTTCTCATCATTCTTCATGGCTTCCAACATGCGTTCAGCATCTTCTTTTGATATCTGTCGTGATTGCTGTTGCTGTGATTGTTGTTGCTGTGTTTCCTGTTGGTCCTGATCCTTTTGCTGATCTTGCTTGCTCTGTTGATCCTGTTGATCCTGCTGATCTTCCTTGTTTTCCTGGTCTTGTTTGTCCTGTTGATCTTGTTTATCCTGTTGATCCTGGTTTTGGTCCTGGTTTTGTTGATTTTGGTCCTGATTTTGGTCCTGTTGTTGTTGGTCTTTCAGCAACAATTGAGCATAGGCCAGATTGTATTTGGCTGCTGAATCAACAGGATTGATCCTCAGAGACTGTTTGTATGATTCTATGCTCAATGGCAAAGCCTCTGCAGCAACGGTGTCGTTACCGATGGATGCACTCAACAAGGTATTCCCAAGATTATAAAATGCTTTGCTTTTAACATCATTGTCAACCTGCAGTCGTGCAACCGAGTCAAATAGTATTCCGGCTTGCTGGTAATCCTTGGTTTCATAATATACATCTCCCAGATTGAAAAGCCCTTTGTGTGTATCGCCTCCTTTACTGATCGATCTGAAATAATTTTTTTCAGCTTCGCTGTAATTTTTATCACTAAAATCATCATTGCCCCGGCGGATGTATTTATTCTCTCGCTGCGCAAATAGTGATCCTAGCACAAATAGCAGGATGAAGGTTACGAATATGTGTTTATTATAAAGCATTTTATCTAATCTGTATTTTTCTTTTCAAATAAGCGTATGCCGGCTGCCCACTTTGTCTTTCTGTCAAAAATAAGAAACTCAATAAATATGAGTAAAAGTCCGAAACCCAGAAAATACTGGAACTGGTCTTCATAATCGGTGAATTCCCTTGATTCGATCTCACTTTTCTCCATGGCATTTATCTTTTCAAATATCTTGCTCAGGCCTGCCTGTGTATTGTTGGCACGAACATAATCTCCATTTCCGGCGGCAGCGATCTGCTGAAGCATGACTTCATTCAGTTTGGTAATAACAGTATTCCCGTCCCGGTCTTTTTTGAATCCGGTTTGCTGTCCATAGCTGTTAACGATCGGAATCGGACTGCCATCAGGGAGGCCCATTCCGATGGTGAATACCCGTATTCCGAGTTCACTGGCGGCTGTAGCTGCATCAATGGCATTGTCTTCATGGTTTTCACCGTCGGTAATGATAATAATGGCTTTGCTTTGCTCATTATCATCAAAGGACTCAATCCCAAGCCCGATGGCTTCTCCAATGGCTGTACCCTGCGATGGTATGTCTTTTGTTGATATGGTGGATACAAACATTTTGGCAGCAGCATAATCGGTGGTGATGGGAAGTTGGGTAAATGCTTTCCCTGCAAAGATCACCACGCCTATTCTGTCACCCTGAAGCTTGTCGATCAGCTTGAACAATGCCTGCTTGGCCCGTGAGAGCCTGTCGGGTTGGATGTCCTGCGCCAGCATACTATTGGATATATCAAGTGCCACAACAATATCGATCCCTTTTCGCTGAATTTTTTCCAGTTTGGAACCTGTTTGTGGATTTGCCACTGCAATCACAAGGAAAGCATAGGCAACGATCAGTATAAGGAATTTTAATATCACTTTTTCCTTTGACGCATCAGGAATCAGGAGATTTAATATGTTAAGGTCTCCAAGCCGTTTCAAAAACGTATTGCGCATGCGCAGCCCAAATATGAACAATAGCGTAAATACAGGTATTCCCAGTAAAAGGTATAAGAATTCTATGTGTTCAAACCTGATCATTTATTATGGCGTTGTTCTGAAAATGGTGTTTTTAAATAGTATTTCTAAACCGAAGAGAAGCAAAGCCAAAAGTGCCAATGGCAGGAATTCTTCATGCTTGCGGCTGAATTCGGTTACATCGATCTTGGATTTCTCCAGCTGGTCGATTTCTTCATATATTTCTTTTAGTTTTCTGTTGCTTGTAGCCCTGAAATACACGCCTCCGGTGAGCTCAGCAACCTGCTGAAGGATTTCTTCATCTATTTTCACCTCCATGTTCTGGTATTGAATCCCAAATTGTGTTTGAACCGGATAGGGTGCTACACCCATGGTTCCAACACCAACAGTATAAATCCTGATACCGTACATTTTGGCTATTTCTGCAGCAGAAAGCGGATCAAGCGAACCTGAATTGTTAACACCGTCGGTAATCAATATGATCACCTTGCTGATGGCTTCGCTCTCCTTTAATCTGTTAATGGAAGTGCCCAGGCCGTCGCCAATGGCTGTTCCGTCTTCAATCATGCCACTTTCAATGTCTTTGAAAAGGTTACGAATCATACTGTGGTCACTGGTCAGGGGAGATTGTGTGAATGATTCACCGCTGAAGATGACCAGTCCGATCCTGTCATCCGGCCGCCCGGCAATAAATTCGGATGCCACATCTTTGGCCGCTTCAAGCCTGTTGGGCCGGAGATCTTGTGCCAGCATACTGCTGGAAACATCAAGAGCCATTACAATATCAATACCTTCAATGGTTACATCGCGTGAGCGTGAAGTGGATTGAGGCCTTGCAAGCGCAAGGATCAACAATCCTACTGCCAGTAACCTGAATGCAAATAATATATGGATAAGATACTGTCGCCAGCTTTTTTTTGTTGCTGAAAAACCATTTGTAGACGATAATTGCAGACCGGGATTGTTGTTGAACAGTTTATACCAGTACCAGGCCCCCATCAGCGGAAGGAGGATCAGCAGATATAAAAATCCCGGGTTAGCAAATATTATCTCTGGATACATTGTTTATTTTATTTCTTCAGTATTTGTTATTTCCTCTTCTGTTTTATTCTCTGTCATTTCAATGATACGCTTGGTCTCATTTACAAATTCGATGCAATGACTCATACTGTTGTCATTTTCCAAAGCCAGGGGCTTTTCCTTGGCAAATTTTACAAGGTCAGCCAGCACCAGTATTCTGGAAAGTTTGTTTGTTGACTCATTTGATGCATCTGTGTTTTTCATTTGGACGAGAATCTCTTCAGTTGTCATTTCAACTGCCTGAATGCCAAACCTATCTTCTATATAGATCCGTATGATATCGGTTAATTCTGTATAATAATCTTTTACTTTTCCAGCTTGCCAGAGCTTCCTGTCTTTAAGGTTTTCCAATCCATTTATAGCTACGACATGTGGTGGAAGTATGATCTTGGGTCGAATTCTGAATATTGGTTTCTTCTTTTTCAGTCGTACAATGATGAATATTATCAGGAATGTGACCAGTACTGCTCCCAACGCCAACAGGATCCATGGTAGCAATTCCTTAAAAGTGAGAGGTGCACCCAATGGGGCTTTGATGGCTTTAATGGCCTGAGTAGTATCTACTACCATTGTGTGCACTTCCAAATAGAGTGGGATGGTAGTGGCAACAGAAAACGCAGTATCATCAATGGGTTGATATTGAAATTTCAATGGCGGAATGTAATAGTATCCTGAATCGAATGAAGTTACTGTGATGGATTGGATCATGTTCACAAGCTTCTCCGAATCATTGATAATAGTATCCACGGGTGTCATGCGGATGATTTCAATATTTTTGGTAAGCGTATCCTGATAGAATGGCCAGATGACCCTGTAATCGAGTGGCATTGTAAGGCGGATATTCAGTTTTATCTGGTCACCGATAAGAATATCCGTAGTATCAAAACGGGCAACGGCAGAAACCTCCTGTGCACGAATATTCCCGTTTATAAGGGCAGCAAGGGATAATATATATATGATTGTTTTGATCCTCATTATATTCTCGACTCTCTCACTTTAAACAATCCAACCAGCGGTTTTACATAATCCTGATTGGTGCTGACACTAACATGATCGGTACCGCTGCGTTTGAAAAGCTCGGTGAGGTAATTTTCATGCATACGCCACCATTCGTTGTAATTCATGCGTGCCCTGGCAGAAGATGTATCCACCCATTTATATTTTCCACTTTCTTTATTAAAAACCTTCAACAGCCCGATGTTAGGCAGATGGGTTTCACTTTCATCATATATTCTCAGCGCTACAACATCATGCTTGTTTCCTGCTATACGCAGTGCCTCATCAAATCCTGTATCCAGGAAGTCAGAGATAATAAATGCTGTACAGCGTTTCTTCATTGCATTCGTAAGGTAGCGCAATGCTTCCGACAGATCGGTTTTCTGACTCTCTGGTTTGAAATCAATAAGTTCTCTGATAATCCTGAGGATATGACTCCTTCCCTTTTTTGGGGGAATGAATTTTTCAACCTTATCGCTAAAAAACATCACGCCAACCTTATCATTATTGTTGATGGCCGAAAAGGCAAGTACAGCAGCTATTTCCGTCATCTGATCTTCCTTGAATTGTCCGCGGCTCCCATATTCATTTGAACCACTGACATCGATCAGCAGCATCACCGTCATTTCTCTCTCCTCTTCAAATATTTTGATATAGGGATGGTTAAAGCGGGCGGTAACATTCCAGTCGATATTTCGGATATCATCACCATACTGGTATTCCCTTACTTCGCTAAAAGCCATACCCCGTCCCTTGAAGGCAGAATGGTAATGCCCTGTAAAGATCTGATTAGATAAGCCACGTGTCTTGATCTCGATCTTTCTGACTTTCTTTATGATGTCACTTGTTTCCAATTTTTATAGCTGCAATAAGTATAATTTGTGGAATCAGTTTATGGTACCTCAACGGTATTCAGGATCTCACTGATGATGTCTTCTGAAGTGATGTTCTCAGCTTCTGCTTCATATGTCAGTCCGATTCTGTGACGGAGTACATCATGGGCAACGGCCCTGATATCTTCCGGAATGACATACCCACGGCGCTTAATAAAGGCAAATGCCTTTGCTGCGAGTGCAAGGTTAATGCTTGCACGTGGTGATGCCCCATAGTTGATCATGTTTTCGAAGCGCTCAAGCTTATATTCTGAAGGGAACCTGGATGAAAATACGATATCGGTTATATAATTCTCGATTTTTTCATCGAGGTATACTTCTCTGACAATTTCCCTTGCTTTCGTAATTTCCTTCGGGGTGAGGATCTTATTGATCTCCGGATAACCGCCTTTGATGTTCTGGCGCAGGATCAGTTTTTCCTCTTCCTTACTGGGATACCCGATCACGATCTTGAGCATAAACCTGTCTACTTGCGCTTCCGGCAGGGGATAGGTACCTTCCTGTTCGATGGGGTTTTGGGTTGCCAGAACAAGGAAGGGCTCTTCCAGGGGGTAAGTCGTATCTCCAATAGTAACCTGTCGTTCCTGCATGGCTTCAAGAAGTGCACTCTGAACCTTTGCTGGTGATCGGTTGATCTCATCTGCCAGTATAAAATTGGCAAAAATGGGTCCTTTACGAACTACAAATTCTTCTTTTTTCTGGCTGTATATCAGTGTGCCGAGGAGGTCGGCAGGCAGGAGGTCAGGTGTGAACTGTATTCTGCTGAATTTAGCATCGATCGATTTAGCAAGCGAATTGATCGCAAGTGTTTTAGCAAGACCAGGCACTCCTTCAAGCAATATATGCCCATTGGAAAGTAGTCCGATCATGAGCCTTTCGATCATTTGTTTCTGACCAATGATCACTTTATGCATCTCCATGTTCAGCATATCGATGAACGCACTTTCTTTCTGAATGCGGTCGTTCAATGCCTTGATATCCGTTTCCATCATGTTTAATCGCGTTTTTATTAGTTAACGCAAAGATAAAAGATGATGTTTCAGCGATGGGCCCCCATAGTGTTAAATAATGTTAAAGGGGAAGTTAATAATTGTTAAGGTAGTGGGTGCCGGAAATCGGGGGGCTGCTTATGCTCTCATTTTTCTATTCCTCCAGCCCCACTTTCAGATCAATAAGTTGCTTGCGGATCTTCATCAGCGAATCGATGACTTCGGCATTATTGTCAATGTTTTCGGGCTTGTTATTAAGGAATTCCCGGGCCCCTTTTAGGGTATAACCCTTTTCTTTCACAAGATGGTAGATCAACCGGAAATGCTTAATATCATGCTGTGTAAAGAGGCGGTTTCCCTTCTTGTTTTTCTTAGGCTTGATGATATCAAATTCCTTTTCCCAGAAACGAATAAGTGAAGTATTTACCTCAAACATTTTAGCTACTTCTCCGATAGAGTAATATAGTTTGTTCGACTGTTCCAAGGCTTGCGAATTTGGTTGATTATATCTGCTTAACGGCTATTGCTTGCTAGTCTTTTACTCCCAGATTCAGTATTTCAGATTCTGTATTCAATATTCTTAAGAAAGGACCTGAGTATCTCTTGAGGCCAGCTCCAGAACCTGTTCAAACTCTTCAGGAGTGAAGTCGTTATAGAAATAGTTTACCGGGTTTACTTTTTTATTGTTGTAGATCACTTCATAATGAACATGAGGCGATTGTGACAGCCCGGTACTGCCAACATAACCAATGATCTCACCACGTTTAACCTTTGACCCTTTGCGGGCGGTAATGGTTTTCATATGACCGTAAAGTGTTTGATAGCCATAACCATGGTCGACCACGCAAGTTTTTCCATAACCACCCTTTCGGCCATTAAAGCTGATGGTTCCATCAGCTGTGGCATAAATGGGTGTACCCGATTGGGCAGTGATATCTATGCCCCAATGCATTCTTCTTACCTTAAGGATCGGATGGTATCGCATGCCGTAACCACTGATGATATTTCCCTGTGCTTTTTCTATTGGAAGGATAGCTGGAATGCTGGCAAGCATAAGGGATTTGTTCCTGGCCAATTCAAAAACCTCATCAAAGGATTTCGACTGCACTACCATTTGTGAAGTGAGCTTGTCCAGCTTTTTAGTGGTTTCAATAATGATTTGTGAGTTCTTATACCCATCCAGTCGTGCATAGCGATCCACCCCACCGAATCCTGCACCCCTTACAGATTGCGGAATCGGCTCCGCTTCAAAAATAACCCTGTAAATATTGTCATCCTTGTCTTGAAGGTTGTTCATTACCGATTCCATCTGATCAAGGCGGTCGTTGAGAAGTGTATATTGAAACTCATATTGTGCAATCTCTCGTTTCAGCATTCTCTCCTTTGGGGAATCAAAGAATGAATATGCCAGTACAATACCCATTGCAGCGAATACTCCGAAAGTAAAGAGAAAACGAAAGATGCGCAGAAGTATCTGGCCCCCCGATTTTCGCTTCTTTTCATAGGTAAGCGTCTTAGGATTGTAGAAAAATTGTTCTTTGCCCATATTTGGTCTGTAACGATAAAAAGCCTGATTCAGTATGAAAACCCAATTGCTTTAGCACAAAAATAATTAATTAAACTAACTTTGCACTCAGTAAAATCCGCAACTAATCAACAAATCACTTGTTAATAAAGTATAATATGGAATCCAGACTTGTCAGAAAAACCTTTCTCGAATTTTTCAGGGATAAGCAGCACAATATTGTTCCTTCAGCACCTATGGTGGTAAAGGACGATCCTACTTTAATGTTCACAAATGCCGGAATGAACCAGTTTAAGGACATTTTTCTTGGCAACCGGGAAGCCGATAACCTCAGGGTTGCTGATACTCAAAAGTGCCTCAGGGTTTCAGGAAAGCATAACGACCTCGAAGAGGTTGGGCACGACACATATCATCATACCATGTTCGAAATGCTTGGCAACTGGTCCTTTGGCGATTACTTCAAGAAAGAAGCCATTGCATGGGGATGGGAATTGCTGGCAGACGTATTTGGGATTGAAAAGGAACGGATATATGTGACTGTATTCGGTGGTGACAAAAATGACGGACTGGAAGCAGACCATGAAGCTTTTGAATACTGGAAGCAAATTGTTCCGGAGGACAGGATACTCTATGGATCAAAAAAAGACAATTTCTGGGAAATGGGTGATGCCGGTCCTTGTGGACCATGCTCTGAGATCCATATAGACATCCGCGACGCGGAAGAAAGATCAAAAATTTCAGGGAGTGAGTTGGTGAATAAAGATCATCCGGAGGTAATAGAGATATGGAACTTGGTTTTTATTGAGTTTAACAGAATGAAGGACGGACAACTTGTCAATTTGCCAGCAAAACATGTGGATACCGGAATGGGGTTTGAACGATTGTGCATGGTTCTTCAGGGAAAGAAGTCAAATTACGATACTGATGTATTTTCTCCGCTGATAGGAAAGCTGGTATCACTTACCGGCATTGAATACGGAAGGAGTCCTGAAACGGATGTAGCCATGCGTGTTGTGGCTGACCACCTGCGTGCCATTTCTTTCTCAATCACTGATGGGCAACTGCCCTCAAATACAGGAGCAGGATATGTTATCAGGAGGATTTTGCGGAGGGCCGTTCGTTATGCCTATACATTCCTGAATGAGAAAGAACCAATATTGTTTAAACTGATCGATACCCTGGCAGATAGTATGAGTGATGCTTTTCCCGAATTGGGAGAGCAGAAAGATCTGATCACAAAAGTGATAAGGGAAGAAGAAAACTCATTTTTACGCACTCTTGAACTAGGGATTAAGAGGTTTGAACAGTACATGAGTACAGGGCCGGAAGACAAAATCATCGATGGGGGCTTTGCATTTGAATTATTTGATACTTACGGATTTCCTGTTGACCTGACAGAACTTATGGCCAGAGAAAATGCCTGGACAGTAGATATGGAAGGTTTCAAACACGGCTTGCAGGAGCAGAAAGATCGTTCAAGGAAAGCCGCTGAAAAGGATACGGCAGATTGGATAATCGTGAAGGAAAGCAATAGACCAAGCGAATTTCTTGGCTATGAAAAACTGGAATCTGAAGTGAAGCTTCTCCGATACAGAAAAGTTTCTGAAAAGAAGAAAACGTATTTTGAGCTTGTCCTTGACCGTACACCATTTTACGCTGAATCGGGTGGGCAATGCGGTGATACAGGAACATTAACTCATGGGGATCTTCTTATCAATATTTTTGATACTAAGAAGGAAAATGATCTTGTAGTCCATATGGCTGATAAAGGCCCTTCTGATGTTGGAACATTCATGGCTTCTGTAAACGTTCAAAACAGGAAGAATACTGAAAACAATCATTCAGCAACGCACTTGATGCATTATGCATTGCGAAAAGTGCTGGGATCGCATGTTGAACAAAAGGGTTCTCTTGTGGATGCTGAGCACCTGCGTTTCGATTTCGCCCATTTTCAGAAACTTTCAGATGATGAGATCCGGAAAGTGGAAAATGCTGTAAACAGAATGATCAGGGATAACAATATTCTTGATGAACATCGTGCTGTTAATATGGCGGATGCCCTTGAGATGGGAGCTCTTGCCTTTTTTGGGGAGAAATATGGGGATAAGGTCAGGGTGATCCGTTTTGGTGATTCCATTGAACTTTGTGGCGGAACACATGTTTCTGCCACAGGACAAATAGGATTATTTAAGATCATTTCTGAAAGTGCCATTGCTGCAGGAGTCAGAAGGATAGAAGCTGTGACTGCTGAAGTAGCCGAGAACTATGTGAATGCCAAACTTGATGATGAGAATGAGATCAGGGCATTGCTGAAAAGCCCCAAAGATGTTGTGAAAGGTGTTCAGGGGCTGATCGAGGAGAATAAAAAACTTCAGAAACTGACAGATTCCTTAAATAAAAAAGTATCTGATGCCCTTCTTGCCGATCTTAAATCAGGAAAGGAAGCCTATAAAGGCATGATGCTGACCATTGCAAAGATAGATGCGGATCCTGCGATTGTGAAAAACCTTGTATTTGGCCTTATAAGCGGAGATAAAAACGGACTCGTTGTTATTGGCCATTCCCATGAGAATAAAGCTTTTCTCACCATAGCAGTGGGAGAGGATCTTGTGGCTAAGGGTGTGAATGCCGGAAATATGATCAGGGAACTTGCAAAAGAGATCAATGGTGGTGGTGGTGGCCAACCTCATTTTGCAACAGCCGGTGGTAAAGATCCTTCAGGTATCCAGAATGCACTTGACAGGGTAAAAGGCCTGTTTTAGCGAATTTTGTACATCTAAATAATTTCAAAGAGTCCATTATTTGTGCTTGCTTCTCATATTGATTAAAATTTCCCGTATTGGGAAAACAATACGATGGAGTGTATATATAAAATCCGAGTATTCAGGGAACTATGTTTTTTAGCTTGCTTTGGCTTGATGTTTGCTTATATTAGAGTGTATGTTTCTGTACAGGAACACAAAACCCATATCTAAATTACATATTAACCCGGCTAAATGCCGGGTTTTTTTTATTATTTACTACCTTTATTAATATTTATATAAATCTTGGTAATAAAACCGCATAAAAAGGAAGGGGAAAATATTGAGGGAACCCTCAAATTTCTGGAGACTGCTTATCATATAAGTGAGAAGAAGTACCGTGAACTTATCGATCTGATCCCCCTTGGTATTTTTGAATTTGACCTGAAAGGCATCATTGCTTTCTTAAATCCAATGGGATTTGAAATGTTGGGTTATACTCAGGAAGATATTGATAATGGCTTGTCGATCTTCAGTTTCGCACCCAAGATGGAACTGACGAAAGTTAAAAAAATGATGAATGCCCTCATGATGGGAGAAACCATTGAAGGGCAGGAATACACTGCGCTTCGAAAGACGGGGAACTCCTTCCCGGTGATGTTGTACTTATATCCTATTAAGGAGGATAATAAAGTAATTGGTGTAAGGGGAGTGGCATTCGACCTTTCGAAATCAAAAAAGATCGAAGAGCAGTTACAGGAATTGCTGACACGTTATGAGATCATGGTGAAAGCCATGCCTGATCTGATCTTCAGGTTTGATAGCGAAGGCCGATTTATTGATTATCATTCAGGGCTGACTGATGAGTTGATGCTTCCTCCTGAAGAATTCATTGGCAAAAAAATAACTGAAATTAATTTCCCCCAAAATATTGCAGATCGTGGTCTGGAAATGATTAAGAAGGCCCTGCGAACAGGGGAAATCATTTTGGATGAGTATCAGCTGGCTTACCCTCATGGTATCTGTTATTACGAAGCCAGGTATATTCCTATCGGGAAGAATGAAGTTCTTGACATCATCAGGGATATCACTCCGGTAAAAACAGCTCATGATACCATTCGAAAAATTGAAATTGAAAAGGCTGTTGTCCTCGACAGTATGTCCGAAATGTTTGCCTATTTCAGTCCTGATATGAAGCTTAAATGGGTCAATAAATCCTATGCAGATAACCTGGGAATAAATCAGCTTGAAATTGACGGACAGAAATGCTGTGAAATTTGGCATGATCGTAAAATCCCATGCAATGCATGTCCTGTCGCATTGGCAGCCCAAACAGGAAAACCCCATGAAGGGGAAGTTCAAACCCCGGATGGAAAATATTGGCATATCCGTGGGTATCCGGTTTATGACGATTCCGGTACACTCGTGGGATTGTCTGAGTTTTGTGAGGACATTACTGATAGGAAAAAGGCACTTGAAGAATTAAAGCTTACCCAGTTTTCTGTCGATCAAAACCCGGATGCAGCATTCTGGATGGAGAAGGATGCAAGGCTTTTTTATGTTAATGAAACAGCTTGCAAATCCCTGGGATACTCAAAAGAAGAACTTTTAAAACTCAAGGTTCATGATATAGATATTCTTTTCCCCGTTGAAATATGGGAAAAGCATTGGGAAGATATGAAGGAAAACAAGGTTATGACGATAGAATCCATTCATAAGACGAAAGAGGGTGAGGAATTTCCGGTTGAGTTAATGATCAATTATCTTGAGTTTGATGGTAAAGAATATAATTGTGCCTTTGCCAGAAATATTTCAAGTCGTAAAGTAGATGAAACAAAGCTACGCAGGGCCAAAGAAAAAGCGGAAGAAGCCAATCGTGTTAAAAGTGATTTTATTTCCAATATATCACATGAGATCCGTACACCTCTTAATTCCATTATCGGCTTTTCGGAAATGCTGACTTCACATCTGGCGGATACCAGGTTAAAAGAATATGCTTCTTCTATCCGAACTGCCGGAAATAGCCTGCTAATGCTGATCAATGATATCCTTGACCTTTCAAAGATTGAAGCTGACCGCCTGGAGATCAATCCTGAGCCGGTAAACATGCGAACGATCATCATGGAAGTGAGTCAGATATTTTCCGTAAAGGTTGCCAGGAAAGATCTGGAATTCATCGTGGACGTAAATGAAAAAGTGCCTGAATTGTTATTGATGGATAAAATCAGGATACGGCAGGTGCTTTTTAACCTGATCGGTAATGCTGTCAAATTTACGGATTCGGGATATATCAAATTGATTGTAGACGTACCAAATGCTGTCACAACAGAGAATGGGAAAGTGGGACTTGTTATCTGTGTTGAAGACAGTGGTGTTGGTATAGAGGAAGAATACCAGGAAGAGATATTCAGCCCCTTTGTTCAGATTACCAGAACCAATCAAAAAAGTCTGGAGGGTACCGGGCTGGGACTGTCGATCACCAAGAGACTTGTTGAAATGATGGGGGGCAGCATTCAATTGAAAAGCAAAGCCGGTAAAGGGGCCAGCTTTACTGTTATTATGGATAATGTGGGCATTGCTGATAACCCTTCTTACAATTTCGATAGATGGGAATCGAGTAAAACGGCTTTTAAATCAAAACAAATCTTATTGGTTGATGATTCCGATATCAACCGGAGATTTGTGAAAGATAATCTGGTTGAATCAGGGATGGAGGTTGTTGAAGCCTCACATGGTGCGCAAGGATTTGAAAAAGCAAAGAAGATCCTTCCGGACCTCATCCTTCTGGATATTATGATGCCTGTGATGGATGGTTATGAGCTAATGGAGAAACTCAAGAATGATCCGGAACTGGCAGGCATTCCTGTGATCGCCCTTACAGCCCTGGCGATGAAGGAAGATATAGACCGTATTTCCAGTAGTGGTTTTGATGGTTTTCTGATTAAACCTTTTCATATAGAAGAGTTGTTTGAAAAGATGGAAGGGCTCCTGGAAAGTCGTGCAAGCATTTTATCGCTAAAATCAAAAGAAATAAAAAAGCCCGTTCAGAAAAACGATAAGGCTTATGCACAGGCTATCTCTGATGCATTGGTGAAAATAGACAGGGATCATCTTCCGTTATGGAAATTGGCCAACGAATTAAAGGAGTTTAAGTCCATACGCATTTTTGCCGAAGGAATTCATGAAACAGGTAAGGACAGCGGTATTAAACTTTTGGTTGATTATGGTGATAAACTGCTTATGCATTGTGATAATTACGATATCGAAAAAATTGACAGAAGCCTGGCTGCATTTCCTGATTATGTTAAGAAAATGAAAGAAATTGCCAAAAATGCTATGTAGTATGCAAGAAACTAAGTCAAATATCCTGATTGTTGATGATATTCCTTCAAATATTCGTTTAATGGTGAGCATCCTCGACGAAAACGGTTATTCCGTTTCGTATGCCCAGAGTGGTAAGCACGCTATTGATCTATGTAAAAAGGTAAATTTCGACCTGGTATTACTGGATGTAATGATGCCTGGAATGGATGGCTTTGAGGTTTGTAAATCGCTGAGGACAATAAAGGAGTACGAGAGTATTCCAATCATATTTCTGACAGCTAAAACGGATCAGAAAAGCATTCTGAAAGGCTTCGAAACAGGTGGTGTTGATTATGTGACCAAGCCTTTTAGTGAAAAAGAGCTTTTGGTAAGGATCAGGACTCACCTTGACCTTAAGCACACAAGGGATGCTTTAAAATCGGAACTTGAGTTTAAAAAGAAAGTCATGACGGAGAATGCCCTTTATATTTCGCGAAGGACAGAGCTCGGGAATTCAATTATTGAGGATCTTAAGGGAATCAATAAAGAAACAAGGAACGAATACAATGATAGGATCCTAACAGCCATTTCTAAACTTAAGAACCTGATAAAGGGACAGGAAGGGAAGGAGTTTGAACTTCGATTTGAGGAAGAGCATAAGAGATTTCGCGAGCGTATAAAAAGCAGGCATCCCGATCTTACACCCAATGAGGTGAAGTTATGTACTTTTCTCCGTTTGAATATGTCATCGAAGGAAATTTCGGAAATTACCCAGCAATCAGTCAGGGCCCTTGAAACTGCACGGAGCAGAATGCGAAAGAAGTTGGAACTGAAGCGGTCGGATAACCTTGTACAATATTTACATGAAATAGCATAAAAAAAGCCGCTCCAGAAGCGGCTTTTTATGTTTTCAAAGTGTGGGTTGCAGGGTCTAGCTAATTCAAGACCCTTTGTTCTTCTAAGCTTATTTTAAAAACTTAAATCCTTTCCCAAGGTATTTGCCGGAGTCACCCAGGATCTCTTCAATCCTGAGTAGCTGGTTGTATTTGGCGATCCTGTCGGAACGGCTGGCTGATCCTGTTTTGATCAGGCCTGTATTCAGTGCCACTGCCAGGTCGGCAATGGTTGTGTCTTCGGTTTCTCCTGAACGATGTGAGATTACCGATGTATAGGCTGCATTGGAAGCCATGCTTACAGCATCAATGGTTTCGCTAAGTGTTCCAATCTGGTTAACTTTGATCAGAATGGAGTTTGCAATGCCTTCATCAATGCCTTTTTTTAAGCGTTTGGTGTTGGTGACAAATAAGTCGTCACCTACGAGTTGGATTTTATCACCCATCTTGTCAGTCATCAATTTCCAACCCTTCCAATCATCTTCCGCCATACCATCTTCGATAGAAATAATGGGATATTTTTTAGCCCAGTCGGCCCAGAAATCCACCATTTGCGAAGGAGTGAGTTTGTCACCGGTTGACCATTTAAGATGATAAACATCTTCTTCAGGGATATAATATTCTGATGATGCAGGATCAAGAGCAAGAAAGATGTCTTCGCCTGCTTTATATCCTGCTTTTTCGATGGCCTGAAGAACAACTTTGATGGCTTCTTCATTTGAGGAGAGGTTGGGGGCAAAACCACCTTCATCACCTACATTTGTTGAATGTCCGGCAGCTTTAAGGACTGATTTCAGGTTATGAAATACTTCTGCACCCATTCTTATTGCATCGCTGAATGTTTTAGCACCAACAGGCATGATCATGAATTCCTGGAAGTCGATACTGTTATCAGCATGTGAACCGCCATTCAGGATGTTCATCATTGGGATAGGAAGTACATGGGCATTGGGGCCACCAATATAGCGAAACAGGAACTGTCCTGTATCCTGTGCACCTGCATGAGCTACTGCAAGAGAGACTCCAAGCATGGCATTTGCACCAAGTTTTTCTTTGTTGGAGGTTCCGTCAATTTCGATCATTCGTTGGTCGATCTCGCGTTGGTCAGTTACATAATAGCCTTGTAGTTCTTCCGAAAGAATATTGTTAACATTTTCTACTGCCTGCAGAACACCTTTCCCAAGGTATGTTCCTTTGTCATTATCGCGAAGCTCAACAGCTTCATGAACTCCTGTAGATGCACCTGAAGGGACAGCTGCCCTTGCCACGATGCCGGTATTGGTATATACATCAACCTCAATGGTTGGGTTTCCACGTGAATCCAGGATCTGGCGTGCATGGATATTTGCGATCATTCCACTCATAATAAATTGTATTATAGCTTGTTAATGTTAGAGATAAAAAAAGGATAAAGTTAATAAAAACCTTATCCTTTTAATATTATTTGATGGAAAGGAACTGTTCTTATTTGTCCTTTTTTTCGTCTTCTTTTGGTTCTTTTTTTGGCTCTTCTTTTGCTTCGGCGGCAGGTTCTTCCTTGGAATCCTCTTTTGCTTCAGCCACAACTTCTTCCTTCACTTCTTCTTTCGCTACAGCTTCAACTTCTTCGGCTACCACTTCTTCGGCTACCACTTCTTCGGCTACAGTTTCAGCAACAGTTTCTTCTTTCACTTTTTCTTCTACTGTCTCAACAGTTTTCTCAGCGGCCACTGCGCCTCCTTCCTGTTTTGCTCCACCACTTCTTCTTCTGCGGGCCTTTTTGGGTCCTTTTGCTTTGGGATCCAGAAGGTTTTCGTTGTAATCCACAAGCTCGATGAGGGCCATTTCAGCATTATCACCCATCCTGGGTCCAATCTTAATGATCCTGGTGTAACCACCCGGACGATCAGCAACCTTCACTGACACATCCCTGAAGAGTTCAGTTACAGCTTCCTTATCGTTAAGGTAGCTAAAAACGTCCCTTCTTGAATGAGTAGAGTCTGATTTGGACTTTGTGATGAGGGGTTCTATATACACTCTCAAGGCTTTTGCTTTGGCAACAGTTGTCTTGATACGTTTGTGTATGATAAGCGAGCTGGCCATGTTGGCAAGCATTGCTTTTCTGTGAGAACTCGTCCTGCTTAAATGATTAAATCTTTTACCGTGTCTCATTGCAATTATTCCTTATCTAATTTGTATTTCGAAATGTTCATGCCAAATTCGAGGCCTTTGGATTTGACGAGCTCTTCGAGTTCGGTCAATGATTTTTTCCCAAAATTCCTGAATTTAAGCAGGTCGTTTTTATTAAATGTTACAAGATCGCCAAGTGATTCAACATCAGCAGCTTTTAGGCAATTAAGAGCCCTGACTGAGAGGTCCATGTCAACCAGTTTTGTTTTAAGCAACTGGCGGATATGAAGTGAATTCTCGTCAAATTCTTCCGTAACGGCTTTTTCTTCTGAATCAAGTGTGATCTTTTCATCAGAGAACATCATGAAATGATGGATCAGTATCTTGGCTGCTTCTTTGAGCGCTTCCTTTGGATGTATTGATCCGTCGGTGATGATCTCAAGGATGAGTTTTTCGTAGTCGGTTTTTTGTTCAACCCTCCAGTTTTCGATGCGGAATTTCACATTTTTTATGGGAGTATGAATTGAATCAATGGCGATGGTATCGACAGTGGCATTGAGTGATTTATTTTCCTCTGCAGGAACATATCCTCTGCCTTTGTTGATGGTCAATTCCATGGACAGCTTAACGCTTGGATCCATATGACAAATAACCTCTTCAGGATTTAATACCTGAAAGACGGATAAAAATTTATTGATATCGCCGGCTTTAAACACTTCCTGGTCGCCGATAACGATATGCACTTTTTCAGTGTTCTCGGTATCGATTTGTTTTTTAAACCTAATCTTTTTCAGGTTCAAAATGATCTGGGAAACATCTTCGACCACTCCGCGTATGGTTGCGAATTCCTGGACTACGCCGTCGATCCTGACGGAAGAAATGGCGTATCCTTCAAGGGATGATAGCAGGATTCTTCTGAGGGCATTACCTATTGTAACGCCAAATCCTGGCTCTAGCGGACGAAATTCAAAGCTACCTTGAAATTCATCAGCTTCTACCATAATCACCTTGTCTGGTTTTTGAAATGCTAATATTGCCATAATATGCTGTAAGTTAAATGATCTCTTTTAAAAAGGATTAAAATGGAATCTTACTTAGAGTATAATTCCACGATAAGTTGTTCCCTGATATTTTCAGGAATATCTTCCCTTGCAGGGAAATTCATGAACTTACCTTCCATTTTGCTATCGTCCCATTCCAGCCATGAGTATTTGTCAACACGTCCTGTCAGTGATTCAGTGATCGCTTCAAGTGATTTTGACTTTTCCCTTACACCTACAAGGTCTCCTGGCTTAAGTTCAAAAGAAGGGATGTTAACAATAACTCCGTTCACGGTGATATGCCTGTGTGTTACATACTGGCGTGCGCCTCTCCTGGTAGGAGAAATGCCCAGACGGTAAACAACATTGTCGAGCCTGGCTTCAATAAGCTGAAGCAGGATCTCACCTGTGATTCCTTTTTTCTTAGTTGCCTTCTTGAAAGTGTTTCTAAACTGCCTTTCAAGGATACCATAAGTATATTTGGCTTTTTGTTTTTCTTGAAGCTGAATACCGTACTCAGATTCTTTTCTTCTGCGTCGGTTGTTACCATGATGTCCCGGGGGATATGGTTTTCTGTCTAACGCTTTGTCTGGTCCAAAGATCGGATCTTTGAATTTCCTGGCAATCTTCGATTTTGGTCCTCTATACCTGGCCATAAAACTATTCGTTTATTGTGTTTCTTAAAATTATACTCTTCTTCTTTTCGGGGGTCTGCATCCATTATGTGGCAATGGAGTAACATCTTTGATTTCTGTTACTTCAATACCCATTGAGTGGATGGTCCTGATAGCTGATTCTCTTCCGGCTCCGGGTCCTTTTACATGAACCTTAACCTTGCGTAAACCTGCATCGTAAGCTACCTTAGCGCAGTCCTCAGCAGCAAGCTGAGCAGCGTATGGGGTATTCTTTTTTGATCCCCTGAATCCCATCTTACCTGATGATGACCATGAGATTACCTGTCCGGCATTATTGGTCAGGGAGATAATGATGTTATTGAAAGACGCACTGACGTACGCCATTCCTGTGGGTTCAACCTTAACTACCCTCTTTTTTGAACTTCTGGTTGATTTAGCCATAGTTTTTCTTTATTTCAGCAGAATATTAATTCTGATTCCGTTTTAATTTTAACCTTTAGGAGCCACTTTTTTATTGGCAACGGTTTTCTTACGTCCTTTACGTGTACGAGCATTGTTCTTGGTGCTTTGTCCGCGAAGCGGAAGTCCAATACGATGACGAATACCACGATAGGTACCAATGTCCATCAGACGTTTGATGTTCATCTGGGTTTCTGACCTGAGTGAACCTTCAACTTTATATTTATCGGTAATGATGGAACGAACCTTGTTCTGCTCTTCATCATCCCAGTCTTCAACCTTTTTGTCCCAGGAAATACCTGCTTCTGTCAGGATCTTCTGAGCATTGCTCCTTCCTATTCCGAAGATATAGGTGAGGCTGATCTCGCCTCTTTTGTTGTTAGGTATATCGACACCTGCTATCCTAGCCATATCTGATAAATTATTGTTTAAATATTATCCTTGTCTTTGTTTGAATTTAGGGTTTTTCTTGTTGATTACATACAAGCGTCCCTTTCGTCTTACGATCTTACATTCAGGAGACCGTTTTTTCACTGATGCTCTGATTTTCATTTTTTAAATCTTTTCTATTTATATCTGAACGTAATTCTTCCTTTTGTTAAATCATATGGTGACATTTCCAGTTTTACTCTGTCACCTGGTAAAATTTTGATGTAGTGCATGCGCATTTTGCCTGATATGTGTGCAATAATCACGTGCCCGTTTTCCAGTTCTACTCTGAACATGGCATTGCCCAACGATTCGATGACAGTGCCATCTTGTTCTATGGATTGTTGTTTAGCCATTATTTATATTTTGTTTGATCGCTTCTTCTATATAATCAAAAGTTGACAATACATCTGCTTTCCCCTTTCTAACTGCCACATCATGTTCAAAGTGTGCCGAAGGTTTCATGTCAGCAGTTCTGATGGTCCATCCATCCTCTAGCTGTATCACACTCCTGGTTCCCAGGTTTACCATCGGCTCTATCGCCAGCACCATGCCTTCCTGAAGTTTTATTCCTGTTCCGCGTCTTCCGTAGTTTGGTACTTCAGGTTTTTCATGGAGTTGACGTCCCAGCCCATGTCCAACAAGGTCCCTAACCACTGAATATCCGTATTGTTCCACATGTGTTTGAACAGCATTTCCGATGTCGCCGATCCGATTTCCTTCTACCGTAACTTCTATTGCTTTGTATAAGGATTCTTTTGTGCGCTGCATCAGCAATCTAACTTCTTCATTCACGTTTCCAACTGCAAAGGTATAAGCTGAATCACCGTAATATCCGTTCATCAGCACACCGCAATCAATTGAAACAATATCTCCGTCGAGCAGGACCTGATGCCCGGGAAATCCGTGCACAACCTGCTCATTTAGTGAAACGCATAGGGTAAACGGAAATCCGTTGTAGCCTTTAAAGCCCGGTTCGGCTCCGTGATCCCTGATAAACTCTTCTGCGAGCCTGTCGAGGGTCAGGGTATCAATGCCGGGCCGGATGCGTTTCGCAACTTCAGCCAGTGTTTTACCAACAAGTAAAGAACTTTTTCTTAATAATTCAATTTCTTCTTCGGTCTTTATATGTACCATCCTTCGGGTTATTTTTACATACCAAATGATGACGACCTTCCTTTTATACGACCGGATTTAGTTAGACCATCGTAATGCCTCATCAGCAAGTGGCTTTCTATCTGTTGCAGAGTGTCAAGCACAACACCCACGAGGATGAGCAATGATGTTCCTCCATAGAACTGTGCAAACTGTTGGTTCACACCTACAAGACTCACAATGGCAGGCATAATCGCCACCAATCCGAGAAAAATAGAACCGGGGAGGGTAATCTTCGACATTACATTATCTATAAATTCGGCAGTCTTTCTGCCCGGTTTAACCCCGGGAATAAAGCCACCATTCTTTTTCATATCCTCTGCCATTTGATTTGGATTAATGGTAATGGCAGTATAGAAATAAGTGAACAGCAAGATCATGAAGAAGAATACCAGGTTATACCAGAATCCGTTAATGTTTGAAAAAGCAGAAACAAAACCTGACATATCCGTATTGGTGAAACCTGCAATTGTGAGCGGAAGGAACATGATTGCCTGGGCAAAGATGATAGGCATTACACCTGCAGCATTTACCTTAAGCGGGATGTATTGACGTACACCACCATAATGTTTGTTCCCAACGATCCTTTTTGCATACTGCACCGGGATCCTTCTTGTTCCCTGGACGAGCAATATTGTAAGTACGATGACGAATACGAGTATTGCAATTTCAAGGATGAAGTAAACCAATCCACCACCTTGTTCTTCAAGACGAGAAATAAACTCACCAAAAAGTGCAAATGGTAATCGGGCAATAATACCAATCATGATGATCAGAGAGATACCGTTTCCGATACCCTTATCGGTGATCCTTTCACCAAGCCACATCACGAACATAGTACCCGAGATCAATATCACTGTTGAAGATATCCAGAAGAATGGCGACACTGCGGTACCTTCGAAAGGCATAATGGCAGTGATGGATCCATCGGGGTTTCTTAACTGGCTTACCAGGTTGGCAATATAAGCCTGGGCCTGGAAACCTGTGATAAGGATGGTAAGGTAACGTGTGATCTGGTTTATTTTCTTTCTTCCACTTTCGCCCTCTTTCTGTAACTTTTGGAAGTAGGGGATCGCCATACCCAGCAACTGTACTACAATGGATGCAGAGATATAGGGCATGATCCCAAGAGCAAAGATAGAAGCATTCGAGAATGCTCCACCAGAGAACATATTGAGCAATCCGAGCAAACCTGAACTTGTTTGATCTGCAAGCGCAGCAAGTTCTGAAGGATTTACACCCGGAAGTACTACAAATGAACCAAGACGATAGATCAGGACGATACCAATGGTATAGAGGATCCTGTTCCTGAGTTCCTCGATCTTATATATATTTCTTATTGTCTGGATTAACCTTTTCATTAAATGCTAAAGTTTGGTTGCAATACCACCCTGGGCTTCTATTGCACTGATTGCTTTTTCAGAAAATGCATGAGCTTTAACCTCAAGCTTAATCGTAAGTTCGCCACGTCCGAGGATTTTAATGAGGTCCTTCTTCTGTGCCAGACCATTATCAACAAGCACCTGCTGATCAATAGATGTGATCTTCTTGGCATCTGCAAGTTTTTGCAGTGTATCTAAGTTGATACCATGGTATTCAACCCTGTTGATATTTTTAAATCCGAACTTAGGCACACGCCTGTAAAGTGGCATCTGTCCGCCTTCAAAACCTGCTTTGCTTTTGTATCCTGATCTGGACTGTGCACCTTTATGCCCACGTGTGGCAGTGCCGCCTTTGCCTGATCCTTGACCTCGTGCAATGCGCTTTCTGTTCTTAGTTGAACCTTTGGCCGGTTTAAGATTACTTAAATCCATCTTTTTCTTAGTTTATGCTGTTATTTTTTAGTCTACAATTACGATCAGATGTTTAACCTTATCGATCATTCCCTGCACCTGTGGTGATACTTCTACTTCGATCGTTTGATTCATCCGTTTGAACCCGAGGGCTGTAAGTGTTCTTTTCTGGCGCTCCGGCCTTCCGATTCCACTTCTTACTTGTTTTATCTTAAGTTTTTTCATCGCTGCTGATTGATTGCTTTAACTTATTTGTTTAGCCGTTGAACACCTTGTCAACATCTATTCCGCGCAGTTCTGCAATAGTATGTGCATCCCTGAGTCTAACCAGTGCATCAATGGTAGCTTTAACTACAGAGTGCGGGTTAGAAGAACCTTTCGACTTGGCAAGAACGTCTTTGATACCAACGCTTTCCAGTACAGCACGCATCGCACCACCGGCAATAACACCGGTACCTGGAGCAGCAGGCTTAATAAATACCTGGGCGCCGCTGTATTTCCCTGTTTGTTCGTGAGGAATCGTTCCTTTGAGTACAGGTACTTTCACAAGGTTCTTCTTGGCATCATCGATCCCTTTTGCAATAGCAGAAGTAACCTCTTTGGCTTTACCGAGACCGTGGCCAACAACACCATTTTCGTTTCCAACAACAACGATGGCTGAGAAACTGAATGTTCTACCACCCTTGGTTACTTTGGTAACACGTTGGATGCTGACAAGCCTGTCTTTAAATTCAATCTCGCTTGATTTTACTCTTTTAACATTAACGTTTGACATAGTCATTAAAATTTAAGTCCGCCTTTTCTGGCAGCTTCTGCCAATGATTTAATTCTTCCGTGATACAGATATCCGTTTCTGTCGAAGATAACATTTTCGATGCCTGCTTCTTTAGCTTTTTCTGCGATCAGCTGACCAACAAGTTCTGCCTGTACTATTTTGGCAGTTTTCTTATCGGCAATGCCTTTTTCACGAGAAGAGGCTGAAACAAGTGTTTTACCTTCTGAATCATCGATCACCTGAGCATAGATTTCCTTGTTGCTCCTGAATACGGTAAGCCTTGGAATATCGGCTGTACCTGTGGAGATGGAATGCCTGATCCTCATCTTGATCCTGTACCTTCTGTACTGTTTCCTGTCTTTTATCTTTTTCATCCTTTCAGGATTTTATAAATTCTTATCTTAATATTATTCAGCAGCAGCTTTACCGGCTTTTCTCCTGATCTGTTCACCCTGGAACAGTATACCTTTTCCTTTGTACGGTTCAGGCTTGCGGAATGAACGGATCTTGGCTGCAACCTGTCCAATCAATTGTTTGTCGTATGACTTCAAAGTGATTGTCGGGCTTTTACCTCTTTCAGTAACTGTTTCCACCTGTACTTCTTCAGGAAGTTCGAGGAAGATCCCGTGTGAATATCCGAGGGCAAGCTCAAGTACCTGTCCCTGTGCGTTGGCTTTATAACCAACCCCAACCAGTTCCTGCACAATGGTATAACCTTCGGAAACACCAATTACCATATTATTAATGAGTGCCCTTGACAAACCATGTTGTGCTTTATGTTCTTTGGATTCGGTCGGCCTTTCAAGTGTAAGGGTGCCGTCTTCCAGCTTCAGAACCAAATCTTTGTTGATCTGCTGTTTTAACTCGCCGAGTTTCCCTTTTACTG
>CAZASJ010000018.1:0-44496 GCA_964487735.1 uncultured Bacteroidales bacterium
ACTTGTGCCGCCCACAGTTCTGGTCCACTGCAATGCACCTGTATTATCCAGTTTTACGATATATACATCATAGTTGCCTGCCCCGAAAGAGCTTGTATGACCGGCAATAGCATATCCCCCATCAGATGTTTGAATGATGGAACTGGCCTGATCATTTGGTGAACCACCAATGACTGCTGTCCATTCAATTGCTCCGATACTACTTGTTTTTACAATGTACATATCAATGCTTCCCTGGCCGAAGGACTCGGTATTACCACACATAACAAAACCACCGTCAGCAGTTTCAACAATATCCTTACATAAATCATTAGCAAGCCCCCCATAAGCCATACAACCAGATGAAAATGAACATGAAAGTGTACTTTCAGAAATTACATTTGAATTGCCGCCACAGCCACAATGATTGCAAACCCTTAATCGATAATAATAATCGTTATCACAACTAAGTCCGCTGACCAAATAGGAGCTTACATCTGACACATTCAATTTTTCATAGCCCGGCACAAAAGCAGTAAAAGCTGCATCGGTAGCTACATCCAATTCGTAATACATAGCATTGGTATTGGTTTTCCAATGGGCTGTAAACCCTGCATGGAGAATGCTCGTTGCCGGTTCTGCAATATTTGGCCCTGGCCGGGGGCAAGCACAACCAAAACATTGCCAGTCATTGCTGGCATCATCCCACCATTCGAAACACATTGTAGTGCTATTGAATATCATGAGTGTATTTGCCGGATTGGAAATGGCATCTCGCTCAGCAGTTGTCATGCGTGGAATTAATAAGCCTTTGGAGGTGCTTTTTACTTCTAAGACTGCAGAGGGATCTGGATCAATGGATTCGTCACTGATTCCTATTTGGGCGGTCGCTGAATAAATGGTAATAAAAAAACAAATTAAACAGCAATAATTTAATCTTTTCATTATCTCTTGGGTTTAGAAAGAACATTATCGTATCCAAATATAGAAATATTTATTTCAATACCTGCCTAAATAAGTTTTGCACGTAAGAACTCCGTTTTGAGTTTTTATTTTAATTTTCGAAGGCGATAGAAGACAGAAGAAGTAAAAAAGCCCGCCAAAATTGGCGGGCTTTTCTGTGGTGCCACTCGGAATCGAACCAAGGACACACGGATTTTCAGTCCGTTGCTCTACCTGCTGAGCTATGGCACCCTTTGTTAATTTGGGACTGCAAAGATAAAACAGAAATTTAATTTATAAAACCTTTTTGTTAACTTTGCAGTAACACCCTGTTTATCAGACTATTTTAAACCAACTATTTGTTGATAAATACACATAATTCCCTGTATTCATCAATAAAATACCTACCTTTGCAGAGCTCTTCAATAAGATCATACCCTTTATGAACCTGGTAATAGATATTGGCAACACCCTGGTAAAAACAGCTGTTTTCAAGCAAGGAAAATTATATTTCCTTAACAACCATGATGAGCTAAATACCAGGGTAATAAATGGCCTGTTCGCACAATTTCCTGAAATAAGGAAAGGAATTATTGGATCTGTCAGAAAATTACCGGAAAACATAAAAGAACTCTTCCCAAAGGATTTCTCTCTTCTGATCCTCGATGGTGAAACCCCGCTTCCGCTTCAGCATGAATATCTTACTTTTGAAACACTTGGCGTTGACAGGATCGCTGCCGTTATTGCAGCCCGCGACCATAAACCGGCTCAAAATTTACTGGTGATCGAATCCGGAACCTGCATAACCTTCGACTTTATGGATGCCGCCGGTATATACAAGGGTGGTGGCATTTCTCCAGGTATAGGCCTGCGATTCATGGCACTGCATAATTTTACCGACAAACTTCCGTTAGTAGAACCTGTAAAGGATGCCGCCCTGATAGGAAACTCCACCAAAACATCCATACAGTCGGGAGTGATTAACGGAATTAAGGCAGAATTAAAGGAAATCATTTCCCAATATGAGCGTAATTATGAAAATTTAACAGTAATTTTAAGTGGTGGCGACCTTGAATATTTTGATAAAAACCTAAAAAATAACATCTTTGCAGTCCCAAATATCGTATTGAAGGGCCTTAATATAATTCTCGAATTTAATGACAAGGACTAATACCGCTCTTTTTCTTATCGCCATCCTGCTGTTTCTCGGATCTGAAAGGGCTATGGCCCAGGCTCGTATAAGCTCTCCTTATTCCCGTTATGGCGTTGGTGAGCTCTGGAGCAATAATTATAGCGTTACCTTATCGGGAATGGGGAATGTTGGCCTGGCAATCAGAAGCGATAATTACCTCAACATTAAAAATCCGGCTTCTTACACAGGCTTTGACTCTACTTCATTCTTATTCGACATTTCCGCGATGGGAATGTATACCACCCTCAAAACAACCGAAATATCACAAAGTGCCGATTATGCATCCCTTGGATACATTTTATTCGGAACACCTGTTACCAAATGGTGGAAAGCCAGCTTTGGACTGATCCCCTTCAGCCACGTTGGATACACTGTTTATGAAGAAAAAATCGTGGAAGATGTTGGCCTGGTTAAATATATTTACGAGGGTACCGGGGGCCTGAATCAACTCCATCTTGGAAGTGGATTTCAAATAACAAAAAATCTTTCCGTCGGATTCAATGCTTCATACATTTGGGGGCTTATCGACAGGCGGCGCAGTGTAACAACACCCGACTCCCTGGCTATTTTAAGCACAAGGATCGACAATATAGATCATATATCAGATTTCATGTTTGACCTGGGTGTTCAGTACTTTATTCCGCTTAAAAACGGTATGGAGCTCGGAACCGGGATTGTATTCCAACCAGGAATAAACCTGAATGCCACAAGAAAATACGAAGCTGTTAACTATTTCAGCGACAGCGAAAACAATATTGAACTCCCAAGAGATACTGTTGCCTACAACCCCTCCCAAAAAGGAGTGCTCGACTTCCCTATTGGGGCAGGTGGTGGTATTTCACTCCGCAAATCAAATCATTTTATTGTAGCCCTGGATTTCAATTGGAGAAATTGGAAACAATATAAATCCTTTGGCAGAAGTGACTCCCTGCAAAACAGCTTTTCCATTAATCTTGGAGGAGAATACATTCCAAACCACTCAAGTGTTACATCTTACTGGCAAAGAGTTAAATACAGGCTGGGGATGCGCTATGAAAATACCTATCTTGAGATTAATAATACCCCCATTAAAGAGTTTGGTATAAGTTTTGGACTAGGTTTTCCGTTCAGACGTTCTAAATCGAATCTTAATTTTGCATTTGAAATTGGAAACAGAGGAACTGTTGAAAACAATCTAGTCCAGGAAAATTTTTATAAATTTACTTTTGGACTTTCAATCTACGAAAGATGGTTTGTTAAAAGCAAATACAGATAGTCAAACATAAAAAAGAAAGAGATGAAAACCAGGTTCGTATCAATAATTCTTACAGTGGCACTGCTTGCAGGCCTATCTATTACAAAAGAAGTATCGGCACAGGCAAAATATGGAGCAACACCCGAAGATAGTGTCAACTGTATTATGAATCTATCGCTTTACACAGAGTTCTACAAACAGTGGAAAGGAAGCGGATACAAAAATACTTCCGTGAAGGACGCATACGGTCCCTGGAAAAAGGTATATAAATTATGTCCGGGTGCCAGGCTGGGTACCTATGTTGATGGCGTTAAAATGCTTACCTATTTTATCAAAAGAGCAAAAGACCCCGCTAAAAAGGATGGCCTGATTGATTCGCTGATGATGCTTTATGATTCACGAATTCAATATTTCGGAAAAGAAGGATATGTACTTGGCAGAAAAGGCGTTGACCTGTATTCGCTTCGAATGACAGATTATGAAAAAGCATACGAGATCCTCGATAAATCAGTACAGCTTGAAGGAAACGACTCATACGAGGATGTTATGGTTTTCTATATGAGGGCCACCAAAAAGATGATTGAGGAGGGCAAGGCTCCCGAAGATATTATTTTTGACAACTATGATCTGTGTAGCCAGATCATTGAAACAAATCTGGAAATCAGTAAGGATGATCCTAAAAAACTGGCAAACTGGGAAAATGTAAGGAGTAACATTGACCTTATTTTTGAGCCTTTCGCAACCTGTGAAGCCATCATAAAGATCTATACTCCTAAATTTGAGGAAAACCCTGAAGATACCAAGATGCTGACCAAGCTGATCAAGCTTCTTGACAAGAAAAAGTGTACTGATGCACCCTTGTATTTTGAAGCAACCGTGAAACTGTACGATATTAAACCATCACCTGAATCAGCTTTTCTTATTGGTAAGATGCTCATGAAAAATCAGGAGTATTCTAAAGCCATTAACTTCCTGAAAGAAGGTGAAAACCTCGAGGATACTGACGATCGGGCTGATTGCCTCCTTTATATTGCCGAGTGCTACAGAACTACCAAAAACTATAGCTCTGCCAGATCATATGCCCTTAAGAGCGCCAATGAGCGCCCTACCGACGGAAATCCATACATCATGATCGGTGATATGTACGCCGCCAGTTCAAAGGATTGCGGATCCAACGACCTTGAAAAAAAGTCCGTTTACTGGGTTGCTGTTGATAAATATAACAAAGCAAAGCAAATAGACCCAAGCGTAACGAATATAGCGAACGAAAGGATTAAATCCTACGCTTTTTACTACCCCCCGAAAGAAGAAATTTTCTTCCACAACCTAAATGAGGGGGATGAATACCTTGTTGGGTGCTGGATCAATGAGAAAACAACGATCCGCGCTGCGAAATAACTAAAACATCTAAAATTGAAGCCCCTTTTAAAGGAATTCAGAAAATATTATCTCTTAAAAAGCATTGTTATGATTTTCATAATAGCAATGCTTTTTGCTTGCAAAAACAAGATGAGTGAGGTTGTGGCCATTGACTTCAACGACACGCTTCCGGATATCTCGGCAAAAAACATTTCCTTTACTTTCAGCGATTCTGCTAAAGTGCAGATAAGACTTATGGGTCCGGTAATGTATGCATATGAAGGAGATGATGGCTATATGGTTTTTCCGGATGGATTTAAAGTTGAATTCTACGATTCTCTTTTCAATATTACCACAACCATTACTGGTGAATATGGCAAGCATTACCAAAAAGAGAGAATGATGGAAGCAAGGAAAAATGTGGTGGTAACAAATTTCGAATCGGGCGAAACCCTCTATACTGAAGAAATGATCTGGGATCAGAAAAAAGAAATCATTTATTCCAATAAATTTGTAAAAATTACTTCGGACGACGGGGTGATTTTTGGCGACGGCTTAGAAGCCAATCAGGATTTTTCAAAACGTAAGATCATCAATCCTTCAGGAGAAATTGAGGTAAAAGAAGATGAAAATTAACCTATCTTGAGCCAATGAGTGACTTAATGATCATATTTATTACCCTTTTGCTTTCGGCATTCTTTTCAGGTATGGAGATCGCATTTGTAAGTTCTAACAATCTTAAAATAGAGCTTGACAAAAGCAAGGGCCTGATAGGGGGAAAGATCCTTTCGCGCTTCAACCAATACCCCTCGAAATTCATAGGTGCATTGCTTTTGGGCAATAATGTTGCCCTGGTTATATATGGTATTGCCATGGCAAACCTTCTGGAAGGATATGTGATCGCAATATTGCCAGCATACCTTGAAAGTGAATCTCTTATACTGCTTATTCAAACCATTATCGCTACGCTTATTATTCTTTTTACGGCAGAATTTTTACCCAAGGTCCTTTTCAGGCAAAACTCAAATTCCATTCTTAATTTCTTTGCTATACCCGTATTTCTGTTCTATTATCTTTTCTTCCCCATTATTTACATTTTTACAGGTATTGGCGGAGGATTGCTAAGGGTCTTTTTTGGCATACGCTCCCTCGAACAACCTTATGTTTTTACTCCTGTCGACCTGAATGATTACATCAATAGTTTTTCCGGAGAAAACACCCCTGCGGGAGAAGTAAGTCAGGAGATGCAAATGGTTCAGAATGCGCTTGATTTTTCAAATATCAAGCTTAGAGCATGCATGGTTCCACGACCGGAGATCATGGCAATAGAAAATAATGATTCACTTGAAAATCTTCGCAATGTTTTTATCGAAACCGGATATTCAAAGATCCTTATTTATAAGGAATCCATCGATAACATTATTGGATACACCCACTCTTCCGATTTATTTAAAAACCCCAAAGATATCAAGTCAATCACCCGATCGGTATTTTATGTTCCCGTAACCATGCTGGCCAATGATGTGCTTTCCATGTTCTTCAAACAGCATAAAAGCATTGCCATTGTGGTTGATGAATTTGGTGGTACGGCCGGAATTGTGACCATGGAAGATATTATTGAAGAGATTTTTGGAGAAATTGAAGATGAATATGACGATGATGCGTTTACGGAACGAAAACTTGCTGATAATGAGTACATTCTATCAGGTCGCCTGGAAATCGATTATATAAATGAAAAATACGACCTCAATATACCACAATCAGATGATTATGAGACTATTGCAGGGTTTATCATTAGTAATCACGAAAGCATCCCCAACCTCAAGGAGGAGATCATCATAGGTAAATATGCCTTTACCATACTTCTGGCCAGCGAAAACCGTATTGATCAGGTGCGCTTAAAAATCAGTTGATTTGCTTCACAAATCCAAATTAAATTATACCTTTGCAAATTCTTAAAATTAATTATAAATGGCTGTTATAGGATATATTAGAAAGCATTCAGCAATCGCTGTAATTTTAGTTGGGATATCACTTGTTGCTTTTTTGGTTGGTCCCAACCTTATTGATTGGGCTAAAAATGCACTTGGTTATTCAAGTGGCCCCGGAGCAAAAAGAGAAATTGGTATCGTTAACGGACAATCGATATCTCTTACAGAATTTGAGAGGCTTACTCTTAACAATGTAGAGCAAACTAAGGTTAACCAACAAAAAAATGATCTTACCTCTGAAGAGGTTTTTACCGTTAAAGACCAGACCTGGAATCAGCGCGTGAATGAAATCATCATGCAGGAAGAATACAATAAGCTTGGGCTTACCATTTCTGTAGATGAAATGATGGATCAGCTCAGGGGAAACAACCCACACAGGCTTATCAGACAATATTTTGTGAATGAAAGAGGTCAATACGACCCTAATCTTGTTGTTCAGTATATGCAAAACCTTGACCGCATGACCCCTCGCGACAGGGCTCAATGGCAAAATTTTAAGGATTTTATTTACAGCGACAGGTTAAACAGTAAATACCAGACACTCATAACAAAGGGATACTACATTCCGAAAAAGATTGCCGAAGTAGAATACCACAACATGTCTGACATTATAGAGATGAGGTATGTGGCTCCAAAATTTACGGAGATCAGCGACAGCCTCGTTGGAGAGTCGACAAAAGAACAGTATGAAGAATATTACGAAGAAGTAAAGCATAAGTTCACCCAGAATACTTCCAGGGATATTGAATTTGTTGTTTTTAACATTCTTCCCTCTGACCAGGATCTTGCCGACATTGAAGAAGAAGCCAAAGAGACCTTCCGCGACTGGACCTATGCCAGTGATCCTTCAGAATATGTAAATAATATTCCTGGCAATGTTTACGACAGTACCTGGTACGGGCGGGGTGAATTATCACTCTTTATTGATTCTTTGATGTTTACACAGGATATTGGCGTTTTTGTTGAGCCTTACAAAGACGGACAGGCATGGCATATGGCACGCCTCATGGACAGGCAAGTGCGTCCTGATTCAGCAAGTGCTGAGCACATTCTGATTGCCTATCAGGGAGCATTCAGGACCGATCCCAATCTTACCCGCACAAAAGAAGAAGCCAATGCTCTTGCAGACAGTATTTACAGAGTACTTAAGGCCGATGTAAGCAAACTTCCACAACTTGCCCTTAGCATGTCAGATGATGGTTCTGTGCAAAACAATATGGGTAATATTGGTTGGTTTAAAGATGGAGAAATGGTTTATGCTTTCAATCAGGCAGCCATTCTCGGTAAAACAGGAGACATTGTTAAAGTTGAAACCCCATTTGGTTTTCATATCATCCATGTAACAGGGCGCACAGAACCTGCTATGAGGGTTAGGGTAGCACAGATTGAGGTGCCCATTGAATATAGCTCAAAAACATTTGATGAATATTATGCTGTTGCATCTCGCTTCGCAGGAGAAAACAATACCAGGGAAAAATTCGACCAGGCAATTATTGATGAAGGCCTCGAAAAAAGGGAAGCAACATATCTCAGGGAAATGCAGCTTGACCTTCCAACCTTCAAAAACACACGCCAGGTGATCCGTTGGGCATATTGGGATGACAGAGAAGTTGGTGATGTTTCTACATTATTTGACATTGGTGGCAAATTCATTGTTGCTGTTTATACAGGAAAACGTGAAGCCGGAATTGTTCCTTTTGAAATTATGGAAGAGCGACTGGTGAACAACCTGAAAAATGAAAGAAAAACAGAATACATTTACGAGAAAATGAATAGTGTTGGCACAGACGACATTTATGCCATTGCACGTGCTTTCAATACAAAGGTTGATACCAACAGAAACCTCACGTTCGCAGCCAGAAATCTTCCGGGTTACGGAACAGAACACAATGTGATCGGAAGCCTGTTCACATATGAAGAAGGACAAAACACCGGTATCATCAAAGGTAATGCAGGTATTTTCATTGTAGAGATTGATAAGGTTTATAAAGCCCCGGAATTGAATGATTATTCATCTTATGTAGGCCAGAAAGTAAATGAATTTGAACAACGTGTTGGTCAAAACTTCCCTTACACAGCAATAGAATCGGTTACAGAAATTGAAGACTACAGAAGATATTTCTATTAAAATAGTGCCGAAAGGCTAATTTAAAAAGGGCTGCTTTATTTTATAGGGCAGCCTTTTTTATGCATTCATGCGCATGGCCTCAACAGGATCAAGCCTGGATGCCATGAGTGCGGGAATATAACCGGCTACAAGTCCGATTACAGATGATGTTACCAGGCCCAATATTACTTTATGATAAGTAAGAAAGATCTCAAATCCAAGTGTTGTAGTGGCCACATATGAGCCGACAAAGACCAGGATCAATCCTACACTTCCTCCTATAAGCGAAAGAAATACTGCTTCAAAAAGAAATTGGATGAGAATGAAAAAATTCTTGGCCCCCAGGGATTTCTGTATACCAATGATGTTTGTTCTTTCCCTGACGGACACAAACATGATATTGGCGATACCAAAACCCCCCACAATAAGCGAAAAGCCCCCAATAATCCATCCAACAAGCGCAATAATCCCAAATAGCTGATCAAAACTCTGCGTAATGATATCTGTTTCGTTGATTGCAAAATCGCTCTCAGCTGATGGTTTAAGCTTATGAACAGATCGTATGATCCCGGTAAGCTCGTCCATGAGCTCGGCATTGGTCACATAGGGCTGAGCCTTGACTACAATGGTTGTTGACAGCGACCGGATATCAAGCACTGTACGGGCATAATTCAGGGGAATAATTACCTGCCCGTCCGATGTATTTCCAAAGAGATCTTCTCCCTCCCGTTTAAGCACACCAATCACTTCCAGTTTTTGATTAAATACCTTTACCTTTCTTCCGACAGGATCCAGCGAAAGAAAAAGATTCTCTGCAATATCCGCACCCAGTATGATCACATTTTTTCCACTTCCCGATTCCATTGGTGTGAAATAACGCCCGTTGGAGATCTCCATAGGCATGATCTTGCTAAAATCGTGTGTGATGGCCAGTACAGGCACATCTTCAATTCTATTGTTCAGATAGTGCACATTTCGCGAAACCTCAAGAAACAGAGCACTTCCTTCTGAGGCTACACTTCTTTTCTGAATCTCCCTGAGGTCTTTCAATGTTGGTTCAGGACGCTGGTAATACTTCCACCATGGATAATCCCCTCCCATGGCCCATGGCCATTTCTGGACAAACAATACATTGCTGCCAAGCGAATCAATTCCCTTACGCATGGAGCGTTCAAGAGAGTCAAAAACCGTTAATACACTAATGATGGAAAATATGCCAATGGTTATGCCAAGAAGGGTAAGAATCGTTCTTGTTTTGTTAACCATAAGTTCATGAATGGCAAAAACATAACTTTCACGAAGTAGTTTGAAAAATATCATATCCTTCTTTCCTTAAACAAAATGTAAAGTTATGTAATAACTTTTAAAAATATGCACTAAATTTGGGCTTTGCGGGTTTCATTCCACTTATAACAAACTATTTTATCGTGAAGAAAATAAGCAGTGCGTTAATATCTGTATACCATAAAGATCGCCTTGATGAGATCGTAATGTTACTCAATAAAGCCGGAATTAAAATATATTCTACTGGCGGTACCTATGATTTCATCACAAAATTAGGTGTGGAAGCCGAAACCGTAGAATCACTTACATCCTATCCGTCCATTCTGGGTGGCAGGGTAAAAACACTGCATCCCAAAATATTTGGAGGGATCCTGGGGCGAAGAGAAAATGATGGAGATATGGCCCAATTTTCCGAATATGGCATTCCTGAAATTGATCTCGTTATCGTTGATCTTTACCCTTTCGAGGATACGGTTGCCAGCAGCAATGATGAACAGGAGATCATTGAAAAAATTGATATCGGGGGTATTTCTCTCATCCGCGCTGCTGCTAAAAACTTCAAGGATGTGCTGATCGTACCCTCCATGGAATATTATGATGAGTTGATCGGCCTCCTGAAAGAAAAAGCCGGTTCGTGCGATATGTTTGACAGAAAGCGCTTTGCAATGCATGCTTTTAATGTTTCTTCGCATTATGATACAGCCATTTATACTTACTTTGCAGGCAAAGAACAGGATGCTTTCAAATTAAGTCTTAACAATTCTTCCGTACTCCGATATGGTGAAAACCCACACCAGCAGGGTAAGTTTTACGGAAAACTTGAGGAAATCTTTTTGCAGCTTCATGGAAAGGAAATTTCATATAACAACCTTGGAGACCTTGAGGCTGCGGTGGGCATTATTGATGAATTTGAAGAAACAACTTTTGCAATTCTTAAGCATAATAATGCGTGTGGTATCGCCAGCAGGCCATTGCTTATTGATGCCTGGAAAGACGCCCTGGCGGGAGATCCCGTGTCTGCTTTTGGGGGAGTGTTGGTTGCAAATGCCAAAATTGACAAAGACACAGCGGAGGAGATAAATAAATTGTTTTTTGAAATTATTCTGGCCCCCGATTATGATCAAGAGGCCTTAACAGTATTAAAATCAAAGAAAAACAGGATCATTCTGCAAAAGAAACAGCTTAATTTACCGTTAAAGATATTCAAGTCCTTGTTGAATGGAGTGATTGTTCAGGATAAAGACCATAAAACCGAAGCATTGGCAGACTTAAAATCCGTAACAGAAAAATTTCCGGATGAAAATGAGAGAGATGATCTTATCTTTGCCAATAAGGTCGTTAAACACACGAAGTCGAATGCCATTGTGCTTGTTAAAAATAAACAATTGGCGGCCAGTGGCGTAGGACAAACATCAAGGGTTGATGCCCTGAAGCAAGCTATAGCAAAAGCTACAGCTTTTGGTTTCGATCTGAATGGGGCAGTAATGGCATCGGACGCATTTTTTCCTTTTGCCGACTCAGTAGAAATAGCAGATAAGGCCGGCATCAGGGCGATCATCCAGCCCGGTGGTTCGGTAAGAGATCAGGATTCAGTAGATTACTGCAATGAACATAATATGTCCATGGTATTTACAGGGATTCGTCATTTTAAACATTAATAATAAAAAAAGCACATGGGACTTTTCTCATTTTTTACTAAAGAAATAGCGATTGACCTTGGCACAGCCAACACCATTATTATTTACAACGATAAAGTAGTGGTTGATGAACCATCCATTGTAGCAATCGAAAGGAATACCGGGAAGATCATTGCCGTTGGTAAACGCGCCATGATGATGCATGGAAAGACCCATGAAAATATTAAGACCATCAGGCCCCTTCGTGATGGTGTGATTGCTGATTTTCAATCGGCTGAATACATGATCAGGGAAATGATCAAAATGATCTTTCCACGCAAGACATTGTTTCCGCCGGCACTTAAAATGGTAATCTGCATCCCGTCAGGGATTACAGAAGTAGAGGAGCGTGCCGTAAAGGATTCGGCCGAGCAGGCCGGGGCTAAAGAGGTGAAGCTGATCCATGAACCCATGGCTGCTGCCATTGGTATTGGAATTGATGTACTTGAGCCTACAGGTAACATGGTAATCGACATCGGAGGAGGGACCAGCGAGATAGCTGTTATTGCCCTTGGGGGGATCGTTAACAATAAATCGATCCGGATTGCAGGAGATGACTTCACCTATGATATAATGGAATATATGCGCAAGCAACATAATATCAATATTGGTGAGCGTACAGCTGAAAGAATTAAAATTGAAGTTGGAGCCGCTATTCCCGAACTCGACAACCCTCCTGAAGATTATGCAGTACACGGAAGAGACATGCTAACCGGCATCCCAAAAGAAATTACGGTTAATTACTCTGAGATAGCCGACGCTCTTGACAAATCGATTTCAAAGATAGAGGCTGCTGTTTTGAATGCCCTGGAAATGACTCCGCCGGAATTATCTGCAGACATTTACCGTACCGGTATTTATCTTGCCGGAGGAGGATCAATGCTTCGCGGCCTGGATAAAAGGTTGCACCTCAAAACCAAGCTCCCGGTTCATGTAGCAGAGGATCCGCTCAGGGCTGTAGCCAGGGGTACGGGTATTGCGCTTAAGAATTTTGACAAATTTACATTCCTGATCAAATAAGTCCCTGAAAGGACTTATCGTTATATTGTTGAACCCGGAAATGCTTTTCCATGAAATACCTGTTTCTTTTTCTTAAAAAGCAGCTGTTTTTCATTTTGTTCGTATTTCTCGAGCTGATTGCCTTTTTGCTATTGGCCAACAACAACAATTATCACCGAAGCAATATTGTGAACACATCCAATGTGATCACAGGCTCATTTTATTCCGGATTTTCTTCGATCAGCGATTATTTTTCTCTGAAAAGCGAAAACAATATGCTGCTTGAGGAAAATACTTTTTTAAGAAATAGCCTTGCCATACAAAACGAACAGCACGATTCGCTTCTTATAGATGATGGTATATATGAATTTATCCCGGCTGGGGTGATCAGCAATACCAATAGGAGCAGAAATAATTTCATCATGATCAATAAGGGCCGTAAGGATGGCATTGAAAAAGAAATGGGGGTAATTTCTTCTCTGGGTGCTGCAGGAATCATAGTGGAAGTTTCTGAACATTACGCCACCGCCATTTCCATCCTCCATAAGGATACACGTATTTCGGCAAAACTTAAAAAAAACGGGCAAATGCTTAATGTGGTTTGGGATGGAAAAGAGTATAAATCCGGTATGGTTGAAGACATCCCCTCCCATATTTTTCCTTCAGAGGGCGATACTGTTGTAACCAGTGGGTATTCTTTCATTTTTCCCGAAAATATTATGATCGGCACCATTAGCGGAAATGTGATCAGGGGAGGAAATTTTAATAAGGCCCGCCTTCTTTTTTCAACCGATTTCAATCGTCTTCATAATGTTTATGTTACAAAAAACCTGGCTTCTAAAGAACTGGACAGCCTGCTAATATTGCCTGGCGATGAATAGTGTACTTATTAAAAATATCATCCGCTTTGTTCTCCTGGTGCTCGTACAGGTTTTTGTCCTTAACAACATCAGGATCGATGGCTATATCAATCCCTATCTCTATGTTCTATTTATCCTTTTACTGCCATTCGAAACACCAGGGTGGCTTCTGCTTATCTCATCCTTTTTGATTGGGCTGTTGATCGATATTTTTACACATACACCTGGAATGAATGCCGCCGCCGCTGTATTTATCGCTTTTTGCCGGCCTTCAGTCATACGCTTATTGTCGGGGCCAAAGGGAGTTGATGCAGACCTGCATCCTGGAATAAAAGACATGGGATTCAGGTGGTTTTTTCTTTATTCCCTAATCCTGATTATTTTACATCATACCCTCTTGTTTTATATTGAAATTTTCCGCTTCAGCGAGTTTTTTATTACACTGCAAAGAATTGCATTCAGCGTATTGGCAACACTGGTATTGGTCATGCTTACCGAATATCTTTTTATCAAAAAGGATAATAAAGATTGATCTATATTATTAGCTTTACATAGATTTCTAATCATCACTAAAACAATAAACTTAAATGAAAAGACTATTTTATCTATTACTTGTAATGTCGTTTCTGGCATCCTGTAATATTGAAAAAAAAGAAGCTGCCTTTAACATAAAAGTATCGGTTGATACTGCTGTTGACGGTTATTCTTTCTTGCAAAAAAGAGCCGATGGCGAATGGGTTAAACTCGATTCTTCTGTAGCTATCGACGGCATTTTTGAATTTAACGGATCTGTTGAATTCCCCGCTATGCATTACGTATATATAAAAGGAATTAAACGGAACATTCCTGTTTTTCTCGACAATTCAGCAATAAACATTAAAGTATTTAAAGATGATTATGCTGCTACCGAGATCCTGGGATCTCCCGCTAACGATCAATACGAAACATTTCAGGATCTTTCCGGAGCATACGATAAGGAAATGCGCGAAATATATACCGTATATAAGGTTGCCCGCGATTCAGGAACACAGGAAGAGGCTGATAGCCTGGAACAACTCATGGATGATATTTATGAAGATCAGCAAAAATTCATTAAAGAATATGTATTAGAGAACAATACAAGCGTTGCAGTTCCCTATATTGCGAATAGAAACTCATATTCATGGACAGTCACGGAGATGGATGAGATCGTTAAAAATTTCGCTCCTGAGCTACAGGCTTCTCCCGACTATACTCTTCTTGCCGAAAGGATTGTTGTACTTAAAAGAGTTGATGTTGGCCAACCCCTGGTTGATTTTGTCATGAAAGACTCAAGTGGTATTGATGTAACATTATCAGAAATTGCAAATGGCAAATATCTGCTTGTTGATTTCTGGGCATCATGGTGCGGTCCGTGCAGAGCTGAAAATCCAAATATTGTATCCTGTTATAATGACTTTCACGCAAAAGGGTTTGATGTACTTGGAGTATCTTTCGATAACAGCAGGGATAAGTGGATAAAAGCCATCCATGATGATGAATTGACATGGAACCATGTATCCGATCTTCTATATTGGGACAATGCAGCAGGGAAATTGTACGGAGTGCGTTCCATTCCCTCAAGCGTATTGCTCGATAAGGAAGGCAATATCATTGCTAAAAATCTAAGGGGCGATGAGTTGCGTGCAAAACTGGAAGAACTAATGCCCTAAGGTGAACTCAGTTCAAAGTTCAGAGTTCTTTATGTGCTCCGTCACAATAAGGGGCTTTTGATGATTTTCCACAACGGCACAGGTAAACATCGTTTTCATTCTCTGTGATTGATCCGTCAGGATTCACGATTGTGTTTTTTCCTTTAACAATATAAGGTCCGTTTTCCTTAACTTCTATTTTCATTGTTTATTCTTTTTAGTTTGGTGTTCCCTATCCTTCCTTTTCTTTCCAGAGTGTATTGAAGGATTTTCGTGCCAATGGTGGTAAGTTGCGATGAGGGCCCCACTTACTTCCGACTGCTATCTTATATGAATAATTACGGACACCAAAACCGCCCATATCCATCAGTTTTCTGCTCATTAATATTTTTTTCATTCCCCACATTGTCTTTTTCTCTGCTCCTGTAACAAATCCATCTTTAACCGATTCGCTTCTGTTCAGGAGTAACAATTTATGCAGAGGGATATTTACGGGACAAACATCGGTACATGCACCACATAAACTGGATGCAAAACTCAGATGTTTATAATTTGCCATACCCATCATGAAAGGACTGATCACAGAGCCAATGGGGCCGGTGTAAGTTGTATTGTAGGTATGTCCGCCAATATTTCTGTAAACAGGGCAGGCATTCAGGCAAGATCCGCAACGAATACAGGACAGGGCAATCCGCTGCCTTTCTTTTTTTAAGACTTCTGTACGCTTATTATTTAACAATACCACATACATTTCATCAGGTCCATCAACTTCTTTTTCACTTTTCGGTCCACTTAGTATTGAATTATACACAGTAAGTTGCTGTCCGGTACCATAAGAAGCAAGCAATGGCCAGAACAATTCCAGATCAGTAAGGGAAGGGATTAATTTCTCAATTCCCGCAACAACAATATGCACCCTGGGAAAGGATACGGACATCATTCCATTTCCTTCATTTTCCGTTAAGGCTACCGATCCTGTATCGGCAATAAGAAAATTACTTCCGGTAATTCCAATATCAGCAGTCGTCAGGTCTTTTCTGAGGGTTTTGCGAACGAAGGCAGTAATTTGTTCAGGAGTGCTGTTTTTCTCAAGATCAAAAAGATTATAGAACAACTCGGCAATATCTTCTTTTGATTTTTGCATTACCGGTGTTACAATGTGATAGGGTTTCTCACCTGATAACTGAGCAATGTACTCTCCAAGATCCGTCTCAACAGACCGGATACCGGCATTCTCTAAGGCATCATTTATTTCTATTTCCTCGGTGGTCATTGACTTAGACTTAACCACTCCTTTTGCTGAATGCTTTTCGCATATCTGCAGTATTTCCTTAACTGCTTCTTTTGCATCCTGCGCCCAAATTACCTTTCCACCTCTTTTGCTGAATTTTGATTCAAATTCTATCAGGTAATTTTCAAGTTCATTTACTACCTTATATTTAAGTTGAGCTGCCCTTGTGCGAGCCAGGTCGATATCCCTGAATTGATTTTTTCCCTTAACTACAGCTGCATTATACCGGGAAATATTAAAATTAATGGTTTTCCTGTGTGCTTTGTCAAAAGCTTTTGCATTTGCATCGGATAAAAATTTTCTACTGATTTCCGCCATTGTAGCTTTTCTTATAAAGTCTTTGAAATTTTTTCTACCCTGCGTTGGTGCCTTCCTCCTTCAAAATCAGTATTGATGAATTCTAAAGTCATTTCCATCGCGTTATCATTGCTAATAAATCTTCCCGGAAGCGAAATTATATTTGCATTATTGTGTTCTCTTGCCAGATGGGCCTGTTCAATTGACCAGCATAAAGCTGCTCGTACGTTTATATATTTATTTGCTGTCATTTGTGCACCATTTCCACTTCCACACATTATAATACCCATTATAAATTCTCATGTATTTACAGCGCTTGCCAGCGGATGTATATAATCAGGATAATCAACACTATCTATTGAAAACGTCCCCATATCCTGAATTAAATATCCCAACTTTCCCAACTTTTCTTTGAGAAATTCCTTCATTTCAAAAGCACCATGATCACTGGCAATTGGAATGATCTGTTGTTTATCAAACATCGTTTAGTATTTTTTACAAAGTTAGCCAATTTTAAGACTGTTTAAATCAGCCTTTTCATAAGCGCTAATGGATATTTATACTTATAAACAAATAATGGTTAATAATGTATTTAAATTGTTACTTAATATTAATAGAATGATGATTTCTTATGATTCTCAGCAATAAATAATAATTTCGCATTAAATGTTGTTTGTTATTGGTAAATTATCAAATGGTAATTAACAGTAAATATGCTTTAAATATGATATTAAATATTCACATGAGCCGACAAACACAATTTGTCAATAAAATCATAAGTTACTATTTTTAAAGATATTGAAAATTATAATTTTGTTCTTAATTGTTAATAAAACTGTATAACTTCGATTGTCAAGAAAGAGACCAAAAAGTTCTCTACAATACTAACAGGATATATACATTATAAAAGTATTTTAAATAATTTATTTTAATAATTAGTTGTTGATAAACTGAATATGGATTACAGGGAAGAGATCATAAAACTAAAAAAAGAGAAAAATGCCATTCTATTGGCTCATTATTATCAGGTACCTGAAATACAGGATATTGCCGATTATGTAGGGGATAGTTTGGGTTTGTCACAACAAGCTTCCCAGTCAAAGGCAGATATCATTGTTTTTGCGGGTGTTCATTTTATGGCTGAAACCGCAAAAATTCTGAGCCCTTCATCAAAAGTATTATTGCCGGATCTGGAAGCTGGATGTTCTCTTGCCGATTCTTGTCCGCCAAAGGAATTTGGCGAATTTAAAAAGAAATACCCCGATCATATTGTGATTTCTTATATCAATTGCAGTGCTGCCATTAAAACAATGTCGG
Source organism: uncultured Bacteroidales bacterium (assembly GCA_964487735.1). Lineage (GTDB taxonomy): Bacteria > Bacteroidota > Bacteroidia > Bacteroidales > B18-G4 > B18-G4. The sequence continues at coordinate 18,199 of CAZASJ010000018.1, forward strand.
ATGTAATATGTACTTCAGGAAATGCAAAAGAGATTGTAAATTCATTTCCTGAAGATCAAAAAATAATATTCGCTCCCGATAAAAACCTGGGAGGCTATATTAATAGTATAAGTGGAAGGAATATGGTTCTCTGGGATGGTACTTGTGAAGTGCATGATATATTGAATACAGAAGCCGTCATTAAACTTAAGATTGAACACCCGGATGCAAAGCTTATCGCTCATCCTGAATGTAAAGCCCAGGTCCTTGCTTTGGCTGATTTTGTTGGATCAACAACCGCAATGCTTAATTTTACACGTAGTGATAAAGCATCAAAATTCATAGTTGCTACGGAAACGGGAATCCTTCACCAGATGAAGAAAGATTCTCCTGATAAGGAATTCATTATCGTGCCAACTGATGAAACATGCTCATGCAATGATTGTCCATATATGAAGCTTAATACCATGGAGAAGTTGTATAAGTGTATGTTAAATGAAAGCCCTGAGATAATACTTGATCAGGAAACGATTGAAAAAGCAAATAGGCCAATTCTTAAAATGCTGGATATTTCCCGGAAACTAAAACTGATCAAATAGATGAGATCTGTTAAATATATATTCATTATTGCTCTTTTTGTAATGACCTCATCTCTCTATGGACAAGATGAAGTTTTACCTGATGGACCAACGGCGTTTTATTATCCCAACGGAAAAATAAGCAGCGAGGGTTTTATAAAGAATGGGAAACCGGAAGGTTATTGGAAAACATATAGTGAAGAGGGTATATTGCTATCAGAAGGCAATCGAAAGGATCATCTGCTCGACAGTACCTGGAAATTCTATGATGATCTTGGTATGTTGAAAATGGAAATAAATTATCTGAATGGAAAGAAAAACGGAATAAGAAGTACCTATCGTGAAAATGAAAAGATTGAAGAAAACTTTGTGGATGATCTTAAGCAGGGAATGACAAGTTATTATTATCCAGGAGGTGAATTAAAAAAGACTGTAATGTATATTGATGGGCTTGAAGAAGGTATTGCCCGGGAATATGCTGAGGATGGCAGGATCACACAATTGATTACATACAGGAAGGGTTTTATATCTAACCGTGAAAGAATAAATCGCTTTGATAGTGAAGGTAAAAAACATGGTAATTGGAAATATTTCTATGAAAACGGAAACCTTCAGCTGGAATGTATTTACAAGCATGGTTTGAAAAATGGATATTATAAGGAATACGACATTGATGGAAACCTGATAACTGCGTTGAAATATATTGATGGCGAAAAACAGGAATTTGTTGCTGAATTTATTAAGCTTGATGTAAAAACGGAATATTATCCAGATGGAAAAATAAAAATAAAAGCGACTTATAAAGATGATAAACCGGAAGGAGTATGGAGAGAGTATACCGAAGATGGTGAAATAGAAACGTCCTATATCTATAAAAACGGGATCATCGTTGGAGAGGGTATTATCACAGAGGCAGGAGAAAAGGATGGTGCCTGGAAAGAATATTTTCAAAATGGCATACTTAAAGGCGAAGGCAATTATGATCATGACCTGAAAGTGGGAGCATGGACATATTTTCATCAAAATGGGGAAATAGAACAAACCGGTATTTATGATACGCTCGGACGTTTGAACGGAGAATGGAAATGGTATTATTCCTCAGGAATCTTACTTCGTAAGGAATCATTTAAAGATGGAATGGCTGATGGTTTATTGAGTGAATATGACGAGCTCGGAAATACAATCATAGAGGGAAATTTCTGGAAGGGACAGGAAGATGGATTGTGGATATATGAAATGGGTGAATTTCGTGAAGAGGGTGAATATATTGAAGGAATGCGTGAAGGAGAATGGAAATCATATTATAAGAATGGCGACTTGAAGTTTAAAGGAAAATTTATTGAAGATAACCCCCATGGCGAGCACCTTTGGTACTGGGATAACGGTAAACTAAAGGATAAAGGATCTTATATTATGGGTCGTAAGCATGGCGATTGGATTACATATAATTATGATGGATCAGCCTTTCTTGTGATTACATTTGAAAATGGAATTGAAAAGAAATACGACGGTATAAGTATCAGCGATGAATTTACAGGCGATGAATCTGAATAATTCGTATTTTTGCCCCCACAAAACTTAATATTGGAGGAAAAATGTACAAAAACGTATTATTGATCTTAGTAGCAGCAGCATTTATGTGGGCCTGTGATGGCCAAAATGCAGCTAAAGAAGAAGTTACTACACAGGAAGAGGTTGTTGTTGAAGAAGCAACAGCACTTAGCCTCGCTGAATTTCAGGATAAAGCAGAAGCACTTGTTGGTAAAGAAGTTATTATCGAAGGAACTGTGATCCATGTGTGTAAACATGGTGGGAAAAAGATGTTTATCACTGCTGATGATCCTGATGTAAGGATCAAAATCACAACAGGTGAAGAAACAGCTTCTTTCGATACCGAATTGGAAGGCAGTTATATAAAAGTTCATGGTATTGTTGAAGCAATTGAAGCAGAAGTTGTTGGTGAAGGCCAGCATGCCGAAGGCGAAGAAGAACATGAAGAAGATGCCGACCATAAAAACATCTACCACAAACCGCAGTATTCGGTTATCTGTATCAGCTATGTAGTTGAGCAAGCAGAACCGGTTGGTGAATAATCGGGTTCGTTAAAAACGACATTAACATTTTAAGGAATCAATAGTTGTGTTCTCTTACATAAATATTGGTTCCTTATTCATACCAAAGAATTTAAAATGTCAAAGCTTAAATGGAGAAAATGGTTCAGGATCGTGCATCGCGATTTTGGATACCTTTTTTTTGGCGTTACACTGATATACGCCATTTCGGGTATTGCAATCAATCACCTGGATGACTGGAATCCGAATTATATAATAACTACTGAAGACATTCAAACCCAGCTTTCACATGGAGCCGACAAAGCAGAGATACTGGCAATGCTGGATGCAAATGGTGAAAAGAGCAATTACAAGAATCATTATTTTCCTGACGCAAATAGCCTTAAGGTCTTTCTTAAGAACGGAAATGTATATGTTAACCTGAATTCAGGAAAGGGTTTGGTAGAAATAAATAAACGCAGGCGCATGTTCAGGGAGATGAATTACCTGCATTATAATCCGGTAAAATACTGGACCTGGTTTTCCGACCTCTATGCCGGGGCCCTGATTATTCTTGCCCTTACGGGACTTTTTCTGGTTAGGGGTAAGAAGGGCATCACTGGAAGGGGTGCCTGGTTAACCGTCCTGGGTATATTGATTCCTCTTATTTACTTGTTCATTTATTACTACTAAAATGCAGGAACTTATCTTTTTTATTGTTTTTACAATTTGGTATGCCGGCGCACTGATCGTAGCCGAAAGAATTGGCAAGAAAAGCAAGCTGGGAGAAGAGTGGATCTTCTTTATCGGCTTTATGTTTACGCCACTGGTTTCTGCAGTTATTGGAATGGTATCACCAAAGAAGTAGTCATTGGTTGCATCTTTCATTGGATGCCCCCTGATACCTTAATATTCCTTGAAACCGAATTTTCATTATTTTATCCCTCTGTCAGTCATTCGACAGACATCTCCCCTGAATTTCAGGGGAGAATATAAAGAACCCTCGTGGCTTGCCACGAAGAATTATTGGATTAAACGATTCCAAAATCCATCTGCTTTCTGCTCAGATCGATCTTCTTTACTTTAATGCGTACCTGGTCACCTAATTTGTATTGTTGTCCGTAACGGGAACCGATAACCTGGTAGTTATCTTCGTCGAGGTAATAGAAATCATCCTGAAGGTCTTGCAACCTTACCATGCCTTCGCATTTATTGCCAATGATCTCAACATATATTCCCCACTTACTAACCCCTGAAATAAGGCCTTCGAATTCCTGTCCTATCTTATCCAGTAAAAACTCAGCTTGTTTGTATTTTATGGATTCTCTTTCGGCTTGAACGGCAGACCTTTCCATCAGCGAACAATGAACGCATTTTTCTTCATACACAGGTTTGCTTACAGATGATCCTCCTTCAAGATAGTGTTCCAATAATCGATGAACCATAAGGTCGGGATATCGACGAATGGGAGAAGTAAAGTGTGAATAATACTGAAATGCCAGTCCGTAATGACCAATATTATCGGTGGAATATTCTGCTTTTGCCATGGTCCGGATGGCAATGGTCTCAATCATGTTTTCTTCACCTTTTCCCGAAATCTGCTTGAAAAGTTCATTAAAGGATTGTGCAAGACTTTCCTGTGAATTTATCTTGAGCGAATAGCCAAGTTTTCCAAGAAACTCAATAAAAGTGTTTAGCTTTTCCGGCGACGGGATGTCGTGTATCCTGTAAATAAAGGTCTTGGGTTTTTGCTTATTCTCTTTCTTTCCAATAAATTCAGCCACCTTGCGATTGGCCAAAAGCATGAAATCCTCAATAAGCCTGTTCGAATCCTTCTGTTCTTTAATATGAACGCTTAAAGGAGTGCCGTCTTCATCCAGCTTGAATTTTACTTCCTGTGTGGCAAAATTGATGGACCCGTTTTTAAAACGTTTATCACGCAGCTTAGAGGCCAGAGTGTGAAGGACCCCTATTTCGTTTACAAACTCACCTTTACCATTTTCAATGACTTCCTGTACCTCCTCATAATTGAAGCGACGATCGGAATTAATAATGGTTCGGCCAAACCATTGATTGATAACCTTAGCCTCTTCGTTCAGTTCAAATACTGCCGAAAAGCAGAGCTTGTCTTCATTTGCATTGAGCGAACAAACATTGTTTGAAAGTTTTTCCGGGAGCATGGGTATAACCCTGTCAACAAGGTAAACGGAAGTGGCTCTTTTATAGGCTTCGTCGTCCAGTTGAGTGCCCGGCTTCACATAATAGCTAACATCTGCGATGTGTACACCCACCTCCCAATTTCCTGATTTTAACTTTTTCAGCGAAAGGGCATCATCAAAGTCTTTTGCATCTTCAGGATCAATGGTGATGGTCCAGATATCTCTGAAATCCCTTCTTTTTTTGTATTCTTCATCCGGTATTTTTGAAGGGATCTTTTCCGCTTCACGCTCCACCTGGGCTGGGAAGCTAAGAGGGAAATCATGTTCTGCCAGAATGGATTGCATTTCAACATTGTGCTCTCCTGGATTTCCAAGTACGTTGGTAATTTCACCGAAAGGATTTTTCGAATGTTCCGGCCATTCCGTGATGCGTGCTACGACCTTTTGTCCGCTTTTAGCCCCCTTAAGGTCTTCCAGGGGGATAAAGATATCCACAGGCATATTTCTGCTGTCGGGAATAAGGAAGGCAAACTTTTTTGAGATCTCTATAACTCCTACAAATTGTTCTTTGGCACGCTTAACAATTTCAACAATCTGCCCTTCCGGCTTTTTGTCTTTGCGTTTTGGGAAAAGCTGAACTTTCACCGTATCCCCATGAAGGGCATGATAGGTGTTGTTGGGAGCAATGAAAATATCATCACTGCCATCTTCAGGGCTAATATAGGCTTTCCCGGTATTTTTCATGTCGACGCTGCCCGTAATGGTATTTGAAAAATCTTGTTGTTCGCGGGCCCAGGCAGCGTTCAGCTTAAATTTTCCGGGTCTTACCTCAAGCAGGGTTTCTTCCTGTAGAAGTTCAGCAATAAGGGTATTTACAAGATCCCGGCCCGACTTATCTTTTATGGTCAGTTTCGCTGAAATCTGTTTATAGTTGAACAATCTGATAGGGTCAGCCCTGAATATGCTCAGGATATTGTTGCGAAGGAGGTTTTTAGCCCCTCTGCCTCTATTTTTGTTTTCTTTTTTAGCCATAATTTCAATTTTTGTTTCCCGTTCCGGGGATTGCCCGAATCAGGTTTTTAGTATATTCTGTTTTTGGGTTAAAGTATATTTCGTCTGCATCACCCAGCTCAATTATCCTGCCATTTTGCATAACCGCCATTCTGTCCGACATGTATTTTACAACGGAAAGGTCATGGGAAATAAATATATAAGTAAGCTGCAATTCTTTTTTAAGGTCGTTCAACAGGTTCAGAACCTGTGCCTGCACAGAAACATCCAATGCGGAGACAGATTCATCGCAGACAATAAAATCGGGTTCAACTGCCAGGGCCCTTGCAATGCATGCGCGTTGCCTTTGTCCTCCGGAAAGCTCATGCGGGTACCTGTTGGCAAATTCAGCAGACAGGCCACATTGCTCAAGCAATTCTGATATCCTGTTTTTCTTTGCCTTATTTCCTTTGGCCAGGCCATGTACGATCAGGGGCTCCCCGATGGCGGATCCAATAGTGATTCTAGGGTTCAGGGAAGAATAAGGGTCCTGAAAAATGATCTGTATTTTTTTTCTGAGCTCCCTTAAGGTTTTGCCACTAATACTACTGATGTCTTTGCCATCATAGAATATCCTGCCGGATGTTGGGTCCAGCAGTCGAAGCATGCTTCTTCCGAGTGTTGTTTTTCCACATCCTGATTCTCCGACAAGGCCCAGGGTTTCACCTGGAAAAACGTCCAGACTGATATCGTCAACAGCCTTTACAAAACCTCTTGGCTTGCCAAATATGTTTTTTTTCAGGGGAAACCAGGCAGAAAGGTTTTCTGTTTTCAGCAGAGGAGTATTGGCATATATTTTTTCCTGATCTTTCTTTCTTTCCTTTTGTTTCAATGCTATGTTTTCCGGCGACAGAAACTTTTCGGCATTTGCTTCAGATTCCATAAAATCCTTTACAGTAAGCAACTTTGATGGCCGCTTGTCGAGAGGTGGGCGACAGGCAAGAAGCCCTTTGGTATAAGCATGCTCCGGATGATGGAACACCTTGCTTACCTTACCGGATTCCACGATTTTCCCCTTGTACATTACAATAACTTCGTCAGCAATATCTGAAACTACACCAAGATCATGTGTAATAAACAAAATACCCATACCATGCTTTTGCTGAAGTTCATGTAGCAGGCGGAGAATGTCTTTTTGCACCGTTACATCAAGGGCGGTTGTGGGTTCATCAGCAATAAGCAATGAAGGCTTGCACGAAATCGCCATGGCAATCATCACCCGTTGTTTCTGTCCACCCGAAAGCTGGTGAGGATAAGAGCCAAGGATTTCTTTTGGACGGGGAAGTTTCACCTCCTCAAATAACTGAAGACACATTTCCCTGGCCGTTTTTCTCGACACATTTTGATGTTGCAGGATTGCCTCCGTAATCTGATTGCCACAGGTAAAAACCGGGTTAAGGGAAGTCATTGGTTCCTGAAAGATCATACCAATACGTTTTCCCCTGATATGACGCATTATATTTTCATTCAATTTCAATAAATCAAGCTTGCTCCCATCATTATCAAAAAGAATTTTCCCTGAAACAATTTTCCCCGGTGGTGACTGTATCAGCTTCATTATCGATAGGGCGGTAACTGATTTCCCGGAACCGGATTCTCCCACAATACCGGTGGTGATCCCCCTTGCGGAAGAGAAGGAAATAGTATCGACAGCCCTGACAATACCGGATTCAGTAGAAAATTCTACCGACAGATTTTCAATTTGAATAATGGGCTCTCCGGACATGATATATGAATGAATACTCAAAATTAGCTTTTTAGGGGGAACAAAATCAAGAAAGCGGTATTAAGTTATAAAGACCATAGCTTATGAATCCTATATTTGATTTTCTTTCATTGATTTACCCGAATATTTGCCAGGTGTGTGGCAAAAGCCTTTTCCGACACGAAAAAATTGTATGTCTCAAGTGTATGCACCACCTTCCCGGGGCGCGCTTTGCAAATGACAGGGACAATCCCGCCGCACAGGTTTTCTGGGGTCGTGTACCTGTAAAAATGTGCATTACCGCATTCCTTTATAACAAAGGGAATGCAGTGCAAAAACTCATTCAGGGCTTTAAGTACCGGGGAGAAAAACAGATCGGAGTATTTTTGGGGGAAGTCCTTGGCAGGGAATTTTTATCCAGGCAGGAAGTGGATGAGATTGATCTTATCATACCGGTACCCCTGCATCCCAGGAAACAAAAAAAACGGGGTTTTAATCAGAGCGAAGTGATTGCAAGGGGTGTATCACGGATTATCAATGCAGAACTCCACAGTACCAACCTTTACAGAAAGACTTTTTCATCCACTCAAACCCGTAAAACAAAATACCAGCGCTGGCAAAATGTTGAAAACATATTTGCCCTGAAAAATCCCAACAGCATCAAGGGAAAGCACATTTTACTGATTGATGATGTCATAACCACCGGTGCCACCATTGAAGCCTGCGCACAATGCCTTCTTCTTGTGGAGGGAGTGAGTTTGAGCGTGGGTGCGGTAGCGTTTACGAGAGGCTAAAGAGGGTGCCTAAAGTGCCTGAAGTACTTGAAATTGGTAATAAGATTTATACAATGAACAATAAAAATTTTGGGATCTATTTAGAGCAGAGAACAAAAGGTTTTGCATTAAAGATTATCAAACTTTCTTCTTTGCTTTCCAATTCAACGGAAGACAAAATAATAAGAAATCAGCTCGTAAAATCAGGCACAAGTGTTGGTGTAAATTACAGGGAGGCAAATACCTCAAGAAGCAAGGCAGACTTTCTTAATCGGATTAAAATTTGCCAGTCCGAGGCAAATGAAACAATATATTGGCTTGAACTTATTTCAGAAATGGATAATAGTAAAATGTGTTTATCAGAGGAAGTGCTAAAAGAGGCAAGAGAACTATTTGCAATATTTACATCAATTATTTCAAAAATGAGAAATTAACCCCAGGCACCCCAAGTACTCCAATTACCCCAAGTACTCCAATTACCCCAATTACCCCAAGTACTTCAAGTACTCTATCTAACCCTCTCCGGAAACACCAGACTGTCTCCCCCTTCCGGTACCAGGTAGGGCCCGTATCGTTCCCTGTTCTTGCGCAACTTTCTGCTGGTCCTGGCCTTTTTGTTGAAAAGATTGTAAAGAGCCTGGGCGGGCCCCGTGAAAATGATTCCTGTTGGTGGTGTGTATCCCGGAATATTCCATATGCCCGGTATTTTCAGATCAGGGATTTTTTCATTGGGAACCCGAATCTCCATAAAGGCAATGGGAAAGAATCGTCTGGGGGGAAGGGGAGAAATCCTGACCTCATTCATGAATACGGTATCAGGCTTTAGTAATACAAGCATATCCGGACGCAGCAAATTAATATTTACCAAAATGTAATAGTCCTGAAAACCAATACAGGAAAACTTTAGAGTATCCATTTCCCTGACATTAAGGACGAATGAACCCGATGAAGTTGAGATTGTACCCGTTCCTTTGCTTAAGTTCAGGACATGAACATTTTGAATGGCACTACTGTCCAGTGAATATAGCACGTGGCCTGTAATAAAATAAAGGCTGTCGGGCTCTATATCCTGGGCTTGCAGGGAATATCCCGACAGGATAAAAACATATATTATGAAGGCTTTTCTCAAATGAAATGGTGGCCGGCTTAACCGAACCCTCAATTTTAACACATATTTAGGGTATCATATTATAAATTTCTTTAATGAAAGTTAAGATATGTTAACAATGAAAGGTGAATAAATTTTTCGATCAGGTGAAAATAACAAAAAATAATGCTGTTTTTTTGCAATCTTTACCTGATTATCGTGAATACTACTAATTTTCTACTTTCGGGTAATAGAACACCTTGAATATTTAATTTAGCTTTGCAAATGATGTTAATAAAAAATTAAGAGAAGAAATATTTTTATCTTTAACCCATAAACCTATTTTAATAGTTGGCAATATGAAAAAAACCTTACTTTTTGCATTTCTATTTGTTTCCTTCACAAGCTATGTCTCTGCCCAGGAGCAGATACCCAATGGAAACTTTGAAACCTGGGAAACCCATATTCTTGGATATGAATACCCTGTTGGCTGGGACAACCCCAATGCCGTATTATCCCTTTTTGGACTTACCCCGGTTATGCCTTCTGATGATGCAGCGGAAGGATTAAAGTCAGCACTGCTTGAATCTAAGCTTTTGAATGCAACCGATGGCGAATTTGTAATTCCAGGAGTTGTTACGCTGGGCACTTTTGTGGTTGACTATATCAATAATACGGCAACCCTTGAAGGAGGTGTGCCATTTAGCGACAGGCCGCAACAATTATTAGGTAGTTTTAAAAACTTTCCTGCTGCAGGCGATTCAACGATGATCGTTGCCATTTTTACCAAATATTATCCTGTTAAAGGGAAAAGAGACACAATTGGTATTGGTGGGCTGTTCAGCAAAGAAACCGTGAGCACATGGACCAATTTTGTAATACCGATTTATTTTAATAACGAAGATGCTCCCGATACCATGAATGTTAATGTTGTATCATCAAATATGATCAATCCTAACAAAGATTCATATATGTACATCGACAACCTCAGGTTTGAATATGAAGCCGGGATTGGCGAAGGAGCTGAGCTCGTAGAGACAAAACTATTCCCGAATCCTGCAAATGATAACCTCTCTTTTGGTTTTGGAAAAGAAGTGAATGCCACGCTGAACATTTATAGCAATGAAGGCAGAATCGTTCATTCTGAAAAAATTTCCGGAACAGAAACGCTGATTAATGTAAGCGAACTGGCCACGGGTAATTATTTCTATAATGTGGTAGAAAGAAACAGGCAGATCAGTGCAGGTAAATTCATGATCAGCAGATAGAAATTTAATAAACGAAAAAGATGTATAAAAAACTAAATTTTATCATTATAGCGATATTGGTATCTTCATTTGTGATCTCTTCTTGCAAGAAAGATGAAGATGACGGAGAAGCGGGTAATCCGCCGGCGATTCCTATGGTAAGCACTGCGGTGCATGTATATGCTGATTATTTCTACGTAAACTGGATCGGTGTTACCGGTGCACAGGCTTATTATGTTGATGTTGCCACCGATCAGGATTTTAACAATATCCTTCCCGATTATACCAACAAAGAGGTTGAAATCAACGGAATGTTTATTGTTGAGGGAGTTACTCCCGGCTCAACCTACTATGTAAGAATGAGGTCATATAACGCAAATGGAAGCAGCGGGAATTCATCATTCAAGGAATTCCATACCCGGGCCAGAAATGTGCTGCCGAATATGGATATGGAGGATTGGATCACTTATCCAAACTATGAAAGCCCTTCCCCTGAGCGTGTTTGGACCTCAGCCAACAAAACAACAGACCTGAACCCCGCTTATTATCCGGCAGTTCTCTTTAAAACAGAAGATGCTCATTCAGGGGCTTATGCTGCCAAGGGTGTTACAGCCCTGGTTGATGGTCTGCCCCTTTTAACAGGGAGTCTGTCAACAGGTGTTTTTAACGTTGACCTGAACAATCCCCTAAAAAGCATGATCACAGGTGTTCCATATAAATCAAAGCCTTTGAGATTCCAGGGATATTATAAATATATGGGAGTAGATGGAGATTCATGTGAAATCAGGACAACCCTTTCGAAATGGAATCCAGAAACCAAACACCGTGATAAAGTCGGGGAGGCTATTTATCGTACAACAGAGCTGGTAGAAGACTATACCTTTTTTGATTTTGAAATAATCTACTTCTTAACAGAAGAACCAGACACAATTGATATGGTTTTTGCTGCCAGTGCAGGTGGTGAATATTTTGTGGGAGGCGTTGGAAGTACACTTTATATTGACGATTTTGATCTCATTTTTGAGTGATAAATAAAATCGTTTATATTTGCCATTGAACAACTTATGAGATTTACCTTATTGGCAGCCATCCTGATATGGCTAAGTGTGGGCAGTATTTATGCCCAGGAAATGGAATTCGGCCTTAAGGGTGGGGTGAACATTGGAACTCCTGTCGGCGTAGCCGAAAAAGGTGCTAAAGGTTCTGTGGGCATCGGGCCAATGATAGGCATGTATTTTGCCTATGCACTTGACAGTAAATGGGGGTTGCATGGTGAGTTTTTATATTCCTACAAAGGCTCTTCTTTTCACACGCCCGTATCCGGAGATACCACCTATAGATATAATACTATAACCCCTACCGATACCATTCCCTCTGAGGTACACACCATGTATCATGGATGGGTGGATGGTAAGTTCAATAACAGGTATATTGATGTGCCGCTTTATGCTTCGTATGCACTTAGCAGGCGTTTTCTTTTAACTTTTGGTGGATATGTTTCATATTTAGTATACGGGAATAATACCGGTACTGCAGATATTGACGTTGGAGACCCCAATCATCCATTTACAAGTGTGAGCGATGAACCTTTTGATCAAAGTGAAGGACTGAATAAATGGGATTATGGACTTCTTCTCGGTACAACTTACAGGACGGATAGAAGAATTAACTTTGGGCTCAGTGTTACAACAGGGCTCAGGTCTGTATACCAGAACAATTATAAGTATATCGACGGCGTGGTGAGGAATGTTTATATGCAGGCATTTGTACAGTTCAGCATCCTCAGGGGCAACGAATAAAATTATTGAGCCACCACCACCGTTTCCTTAAAGCGGATGATTTTTCCTTTTATATCAGTTAGTTCAACCAGGATAATATAGATTCCGGCATTTGATTTTTGCCCTGAATCATTTATTCCATCCCAGCTGTAGCTGCCTGAGGTACCCAGCAATTCATTGTTTACAAGCCGCCTTACGATCTGCCCGGAAGTATTGAAAATTAGTATAGTGGCCAGGGATCCCGGGTTTTCAAGCTTGTAACTGATATTTACCTGATCGTTGATCCCATCATTTCCGGGGCTGAATATGGGGGGAGATATGCTGATCACTTCAACCTCAGTTCCATCATCGGCGAATTGCGAATTTTTATATCCCGGGCTTGCAAAACCGGCGGCCTGTGAGGCCGAGTGCCAGTTTGTGGAATGGCTTGCCGGCCGGTCATAATGGATGCGCTCCAGGGATACACCTTCCACCGAATTCAACATGGGAAAGTGCATGTCTTCATGATAGGAAAACAAATCAATTTCATTCATCTGCTCATCCAGGATGCCAACAATGCCGCTTTCATTGCTATAGGACGGGAAGGTTTCCATCTCTATGATACATTTTTGGTCCGGGCAGTGATAATAAGGGTCAATTTTTGCAAAATCACTGCAAAGCAGGGCATATTCTCCCGGAAGAAGCTGTTTACAGGCCTTATGTATGGAAATTACTGTAGTATCGGGCGGGCCGGGAGAATTATCATGAATGGAAATGAGCCGGAAATTTGCCAGATCCAGTACCTTTTCCGATCGATTGTATACTTCCACAAAATCACCACCTCCGGGAAAGGGGTTGAAGAGGACCTCGTTTATGGCCAGATCATTTAAGACAGGAACTTCGGGCAGCCCAAAGGAATTTGTAGCATATTTCATCACCGAATCACCTATACAGTTTATAAATGAAGAAGTATAAGAAAGTGTGTAAATAACGCCCCTCGACAATGGGCTTTGAGGATATAAAATAAATGAGTTTAAAAATGGATCATCCGGCATTGTTGCTTCAGGCGCCCCCAGCCCGTGGCTGATGGAAAAAAGATTTTGTGCAGACACCATTTCCATACCCATGGCTTGATTGAAGGTGATACGGATCTGCATTGAATCAAGACAACAAATGCCTGCAATCCCAACAGGAATATTGAGATTGTCATATACACTGTTTTGCCTGCCGGGTGTGCCGCCGGTATTGTTTTCAGAGGCCATCCAGTTCTTTTCTCCCGGACAGGGATTGTCAGGGTTGATCTGTTCAAGTGACCATCCCCCTTCAGCTTTTTCATCGTTTTGGTACCAGCTATCCGAATAGCTTACCCCGGATACCGGCTCTCCTTTCTCATTGCTTAATATTATATCCTGGCCTGAATTTAAAAGCGAAAAGCTTTCAAAACCATAAAAAAGACCATAGGAAGTGAATTTTTCTTCGGCTTCCTCTTTTCCGAGGATCAGATAGCCATATGGGTCGATATGGGCGTCTGTAATGACTTTTTCTGCAGTACCCAGACTGATTGTCCAGTCAGTTAAATCTACCGGTAAGGGGGTTCTGTTCATGAGCTCAATATATTCGTATTCCGGAAGTAAAACAGCAGGGGTGGGATCGGCCATGATCTCGTTTACGACAATATCATACCTGGCAGGTTTATAGTACGCAAAATGAAGGCTTGATGGCAGTATGTTGTTTCCTGCCAGATCAGCAATTCCCTGAATGTTTATTTCATGCAATATGCCGTAAGGCAGTGCATCCTGTAAATGCAGGTATACAACTGCTGGGTTCAGGCTGTCCTGATGTGCGCCGACAGGATGACCGATTCCATTATCAAGGAAATAATTCTCGGCAAGCTCTGAACTTTCTTTTTCCAGGTTTTCTGAAAAGAGCAACATAAGTTGATCGGGTTCCGGAACAAGGGCTCTGATCGCTTTTGGAGGGATGGTATCATGTTGTATCTGTCCGGCATAGAAATCATCAAAATAAAATTTTGTGCTGTTGCTGGATGTATAATTACAAACCGGCCCCAGATAGGACAGGCCGGGGGTGATGGGAAATAAGCATTCGCCTTCAGAGATGTAATTTTCAGCTCCTGAATAGTCAACATACATTTTCCAGGCATTTGCAGCATATGTGATTCGTATCCGGCAACTGAAAGATGATGATACAGCCCCTGCAGTTCCGCTTATTAGGTGATTTGTATCTCCACCGGATTGGTTTACAAGCCGGATGGCATCATCCGAACCTCCTTCACCCAATTGGAGGAATATCCCATCCGGATATTCCATTGAACAGCCGGATTCAGCCATCAGATATAGCCTGGAAAAATTATTTGCGGAAGGACTAAACGATTGTTTCACCCAAAATCGCCACTCTTCTTCTTCCAGAATATGTATTTGTGTGAAAAGGCAGGCTTGTCCGGCATCCATATCATTGAGCTGAAGCTGCAATGAGGTATTGACCTTGAATTTCGAAAAATCACCTTCCCAGGGGGGATTCAGCATAAAGTCCCCATCGGAGAAATCATCAATTTGTCCCAGAACAATGCCGGGCAAAAAAACAATAAAATAAAAGCATCGTTTTAATAAAGCAGGTATGTCCATTGAATTCGTATTTTTGTGTGTCTCTATTTATTAATACCATTTTTAAGAAAATGTCCGCTTTTTGATCACAGAATGATCTTGATATGAAAATTGCAATTATTGGAGTAAGCGGTTTGGTTGGCAGGGTTATGCTGAAGGTTCTGGAGGAAAGCAAGCTTTTTGAAAGGATTGAGCTGATTGTGGCCGCATCGGCAAAATCAGCCGGAAAAACAATCGCATTTCATGGTAAGGAGTATACCATACGGAGTATTCAGGATGCGCTTGATGCACTGCCCGAAATTGCAATCTTTTCCGCCGGGGCAAGCGTTTCAATAGAATGGGCGCCAAGATTTGCCGAGAAAAAAATATATGTCATTGATAATTCTTCTGCCTGGCGGATGAAAGAAAATGTGCCGCTTGTGGTGCCCGAGATCAATGCTGAAAGCATCCAGAAAAGCAATTACATCATTGCAAACCCCAATTGCTCTACAATTCAAATGGTGCTGGCTTTATTTCCACTTCACCGGGAATATGGTATTGAACGGATTGTGGTTTCCACCTATCAATCTGTTAGCGGTTCAGGACTTGCCGCCATGCAACAGCTGGAAAATGAACGTAAGGGAATAGCAGGAGAGATGGCCTACCCGCATCCCATCGACAAAAATATTTTTCCACATGGTGGAACATTCCTGGCAAACGGCTACACAACAGAAGAACAAAAACTGCTTGACGAAACACGTAAAATATTAGACGACGACAGCATTCTTGTGTCGGCTACCGTGGTTCGGGTGCCAGTCTTTGGAGGGCATTCAGAAGCGGTAAATGTGGAACTTAAATCGGCTTTTAAGATTGATGATATTGTAAAACTGCTTAAAGAAACACACGGCATTGTTGTGCTGGATGATGTTAAGAATAATGTTTATCCCACACCCCTTCAGGCAGAAGGAAAGGATGAGGTTTTTGTGGGAAGGATCAGGAGAGATGACAGCAGGGCCAATACCCTGAATCTCTGGATCGTTTCAGATAATTTACGCAAAGGTGCTGCAAGCAATGCCATACAGATAGCAGAGTACCTGGTAACAAAAAAACTGGTTTAGGAAGTGAAGATATACCACGGACTGCAAGAATTCAACAAGGCTAAGAACCCGGTGGTAACAGTGGGAACTTTTGATGGCGTTCACCTGGGCCACAGCAAGATCTTTGAGCGTATGCTAAGGATCGCAAAAGAAATTGATGGTGAAACAATTGTTGTCACCTTCCATCCGCATCCCCGCCTTGTGATACATCCCGACAGCAAAGAGCTGAAATTTATCAACACCCTTGACAGAAAATATGACTTGATCGAAAGCTATGGCATTGATCACCTCATCATCATTCCTTTTACCAGAGATTTTGCCGGAACGGATGCAAAGAAATTTGTTCAGGATACGCTTGTAAATATCATTGGCGTGAAGGAACTTGTTGTGGGTTACGACCATCATTTTGGCAGGAACAGGGAAGGTTCTTTTGAAGAGCTTAGCGGACTTGCAGAAACACTGGGTTTCAGGGTGGAACAAATTCCCGCAAGGGATATTAATAACATTGCCATAAGCTCTACCAAGATCCGGACTGCCCTGAAACAGGGTGATATTGTTTCGGCAAACGAACTGCTGGGTTATGAATATTCAATAACAGGAAAAGTTGTTTACGGCAATGGAATAGGACATAAAATCGGGTTCCCGACAGCCAATATTGAGCTGGAAGATGAATACAAACTCATCACCGCTATAGGGGTTTATGCCTGTCGCGTTAGCTGGAATGACAAAATATTCCTGGGGATGGGAAATATCGGCTTCAGGCCAACGATCAACAATAGCGACCTGACCATTGAAGTGCATATCTTTGATTTTGATGAAGAGATCTACGATGAAACGATCACGATTTTCTTTGTTGATCGCATCAGGGATGAGGTGAAGTTTAAAGATCTGGAAGCCCTGAAAGAACAGCTTCAGAAAGACCGGAAGACAGTCAAAAAGCGCCTTGGACGGCAGTAAAGATCCGCCTTAAGAGGGATCAATAATAATTCCAAGTTTTTTAAGCCCTTTCGATTCAACGTACTGAGAACGGTTTTCAAGCTCAAAACGACAACTTCCCGCTTCATAAAAGGCATAATCTTTTCTGAGAGGGATCTTTATCAGCCCCACCTCAGTATTCTCCGGATCATTGAATTTTAGCACAATATTGCGGCTTCGCATTTCTCCGGATGGTGTATACATGATCACCGTAACAGGGAGCTCATCAGGAGCAAGAGCAGCATCGTATTCTACAATCAGGGTCATATTGTAAAAAATACCCGGGCTGGCTATATCAAATTCAATGATTGGATTGTCGAAACGTTTCCAGGTTTCCCCTGGAAAGGAATGCCAGGAAGCAAGATCTGAATTTCCCGTGCAGGCAAAAAAGATCAATAAGATGAGCGAAAACTTTAAATAACTGTTTTTCATGGCTGGGGCATTGATCATACAAAGATATGAATGCTGTAGTTCTTTTGTTAACTTTGTTGATAGATAAAACAAAGGCATGGCGAAGCAGAAGTACTACGTTGTTTGGGAGGGAAAGGAGCCCGGCGTTTATAAAAGCTGGAAGGAGTGTGAACGCCAGATCCGGAATTTCGACAGGGCTGTTTATAAATCCTTTTTTGACGAAGGCCTTGCCAAAAAAGCCTTTGATGATGATCCACGGAATTATATTGGAAAAGATTTTGGGAAGATCACCGAGGAGGAGAAACTAAAATATGGGAAACCCAACGTGGATTCCATTTGCGTAGATGCTGCCTGTAGTGGCAACCCGGGGATTATGGAATACCGGGGAGTGGACACCATGACAGGGGCACAATTATTCAGGCAGGGGCCTTTTCCTGATGCAACGGTCAATATTGGCGAATTCCTGGCCATCGTACACGGCCTGGCTTATCTTGCAGAGCCCGAAAGAAAGCTTAAATTCCCCATCTATACCGATTCCAGAACAGCCATGAAATGGGTTCGTGACAAAAAAGTAAATACCAAACTTGAACGTAAACCATCCAACGAGAAAGTATTCCAGCTGATTGAGCGTGCGCTGATATGGCTGAAAACCCATAATTATCCCAATAATATTCTTAAGTGGGAGACAAAAGCATGGGGTGAAATTCCGGCTGATTTTGGCAGGAAGTAATACCACTGAACATTTATGAAGAGCATTCGTTTAAATTACACTTATTAAGCAATGGCTAATGGCTAAAAGATTTTCCGGCATACAGGATTTTATTCAAAAGAACCGCTTACATGTATTAAAGGATGTAGCCCTTTTTATCCTTATTACAATCCTGATACACATTGTATGGCGTTTCTGGCAAATACAATTTAATTATGCTCCGGTCAGGGATGCCATGTATGGCCTGATGGGTATAATGTCGGCGGAGGTATACCGCGAATCAGTCTGGATCATTTCAGGGATTTATGATATTACAAGCATTGATGAAAGCATGTATATTTACTTGCCTAACAAGAATATGATATATATAAACAGCGGCTGCTCCGGTTTAAAGCAAATGCTGCAGTTTGCCATCTTGATGATGGTCTTTCCAGGCCCCTGGATGAAAAAACTCTGGTTTATCCCCCTGGGCGTTTTTATCATGCACCTTACCAACCTGTTCCGGGTTGTCGGGCTGGCCGTTGTGATGAATAACTGGCCACAGTATTGGGATTTCAGCCACGATTATTTTTTCAGGCCCATTTTTTACCTTGTGATCTTTCTGTTGTGGGTTTTTTGGGTAGAAAAAATGAAGAAGAAATGAAATAAGGTTACATGGCTACATGGTTAAACTGCTTGCCCCGAATCCTCGGTGGTTAAATTGTTAAATGGCCTAACTTTTAAATCGACAATCGACAATTATTAACCCGGTACCAGGTACCCGATATCTGGTACCTCTTCATCAGCCTTATTATTTAAACATGTAACTAATAACCATTTAACCATAGAATGTATTACTTTTGTTAAAAAAACATAATACTGTTCAATAATGAACGTTTGAAGAGATCATTTTAGTCATACTTAACGTTATTATGACAGAAGGAAATAATAAAACCCTAAAAAATATAGAGTTATGAACGAACAGGCCCCAACAACAAACAGCGGAGGCGGTAAATTAAAAAAAGGAATTATCGCATTATTGGTAATCCTTGCTCTGGCCGTTATAGGATTATTGATTTGGAATTTTTCAATGAAATCCGACATGAGGGTTCTTTTGGATGAAAAGGAATATCAACGGGTCGAACTTCAAGGAGAACTTGACTCTTTGATGTATGTACATGAACAGATCAAAGTTGAATATGGCACACTGTCGGATTCACTTTTTGTGAAAGACAGCATTATCCAGAAAAATGCCCAGGAGATCCGAAAGCTTCTCGATACCCAGTGGGAATATTATAAGGTTAAGAGAAAACTGGAACTTTTACAGAAGGTAAGCCAGGGTTATGTGAGGCAAATGGACTCGCTTTACAGGGTAAACGAGGCATTGGTAGAGGAAAATCAGGAAATCCGTGAAGATCTTCAGATTGCTCATCGCGAGAATGAAATGATCAGCAAGGATAAAGAAGTGCTAAATGAAAAAGTGGAGCAGGCTTCCATTCTTCAGGTGTACAATATGAGCGCCACAGGGGTCCGTGACGGGGGCAAAGAAAAAGATACCGATAAAGCAAGCAGGGTGGATAAGATTAAAGTTTGCTTTACAATTAGTGAAAATAAGATCGTACCTCCCGGAACAAAAGAAATATATGTGCGCATTGCACAACCCGATAAACTGATCCTGACCAAAGACAGATCAGACGACTATACCTTTTTGTATCAGGGAGAAAAAATACAATATTCAATTATGAAGCTTATTGATTATCAGAACCTGAGCATGGACATGTGCCTGTATTGGTCAAAGAGCTATCCCGACAAGGAGATCATGAAGGGAACCTATCATGTAGAGATCTTCTATGAAGAAGAGGTGATTGGCCATACACAGTTTGTTTTAAGATAATAGCCGGGTACCCGGTACCGGATGATGAAATAAAAAACCCGACGCTTATGCGCCGGGTTTTTTTATTATGTGTTTATCAAATAATTTCTCGTGGCTTGCCACGAGGGTTCCTCATATTCTCCCCTGAATTTCAGGGGAGATGTCAGTCGAATGACTGACAGAGGGGTAAAATAATTTGGTGAAATACCCCTTGGCTAGCCCAAGGGATAGTTAAATTAAGAATTTCCTCTATTTTGGTTCCGGTCTTAGTGGCCGGCACTGCCGATTACCTTGAAGTGATCTCCGGTTTCGGTTACAATGATCTTGTACCATTCTTCACCATAACCAGGTTGTTCTAAGCTTGGATTATAGTATTTATATCCCTCAGGAACATCTTGTTTTGCCTTTACGTTACCATCCATGAAGCGGGTAAAGAGGTAGGCGTAGAATTTTTTCCATTCCAGGACAGTATTGTTTGCTGTTTCAACCGAAAAATCGGTAAGGAAAGTAACAGCCAATTCAGGATCGACATTGTTCAGCTTGGAAGCTGCTTCATCCAGGGTTGGAATAAAAGCAATAAAATCTTCCTCTGTTTTTTGCTGAAGGGCTTCAATTTCAGGATGGATGATATTATAGCGGGTATAGGCAAAATTTGATATCTGGTTAAATACCCAAAACCCTGCATCATCCACGAAGTCCATCATTGAACCATATCCCTGTGCAATTTTTTCGGGTGATTTGGTCATGCATGTGTACAATGGCATATAAACAGATGAGGATGCATCGTCAACGCCCCACCAGATGATTCCACCAAGTTGGAGCGGAAGCCAGTTGCGGCTCTGTGTAACAAAAGAAAAGCCTGTTTGCTGGGTAGCAGTTGCGCGCTCGTTGCAATAGGATACATCATCCACTTTCCAGGTAAGCGGCCTCCAGCGGTATGGGTTTTCAAATGGACCGGCACCAATATCCTTGCTCATATCGAGTTCTGTTCCTTCAAGGTGATTGCGCATAAAGTTCATCATATCATGGGGAGAAACCTTTTTATCGGGTTTGATCCATAAAGGCATTCTGTTTGAAGCATAGCCATTTGGATTATTACTCCCATCGGCAAATGTATTATTGTGCTCAACATGGCCTTTTACATAGTCTATGTATTGGCCCATATCGGCATTTACTTCATTGAACATTGCCCAAACCCTTACCTCACAAAAGCGGGCTCCGCCAAAATCTACAGGAGCATATACATCTGAGAAACTGAAGTCCTTATCTTTTCCATTAAAGAATCCTTTTTCTTTCGCAAAAGAGATCACGTCATCGGCATAAATACATTCAACGTCCGGCTTTGAGAATTTATCTTTGTCGCTGAACTTAATGGAGGTTTTTCCGTTGGCGAGGGGGAAAGTGGTGATCCTTGCCTGGTTTGCGTGTGCACAAATGTAGCCGTCGGGGACTCTGCGGGCAACCCAGATTCCGCCTTTTTGGCCTTCGCCTTTTCCTATAAGTTCCATGATCCACACCTCATTGGGATCAGAAATGGAAAAAGATTCTCCGGAACTGGCATATCCGTATTCTGCCATCAGGCTGCCAATGGTATAAATGGCTTCACGGGCATTTTTAGCACGCTGAAGGCCAATATAGATCAAACTACCATAATCCATGATGGCTCCGGACTGGCTTCCCAGCTCAGAAAGTCCGCCATAAGTCGTTTCACCAATGGCGACCTGGTATTCATTCATGTTGCCAACTACATTATACGTTTCTGCAGCCTGCTTGATCTTACCAAGATATTTTCCGGTATCCCATTCATAAATGTCGAGCATTGAACCTTCAGGCCATGTAGCAGCAGGCCAGTGATACAACTCACCATAAAGAACATGTGAATCGGCAGCGTAGCTGATCATGGTGGAACCGTCAGTGGATGCACCTTTGGTAATTAGGAAATTAGTACATGCAAAAGCTTGCATTCCTGCAAACATCATTGCAAAGGTTAGTAGTGCGAGTGATTTTAATTTCATATTAATAAACTGTTAAATGGCTAAATTGTTAAATGACCGGTAAAAATAAGGAAAATAATTTAGGTATCAGATACTGGGTACCAGGTCCCGGATACCGGGTACCAGGTGGTAAATATTATTCAATACGTGATCAATCAGGCGATCTGCTATTAGTGTATCAATAAATATAGCAGAAGGGGAAGAATCCTGAGTACAAAAAATAAGGATGGGGCATTTTTTTATAGCAAAAGCGTCATTAGCGGAGCCGGGAACCCAGTTTGAAATCGAAAGAGAAATTGAACATATTAATGAGCCAGATTCTGTTAAAAGGGCAACAAAATAGGAATTGCTTTCTAAACGAATATCCAGCTTAATTCAATACCGACTAACTTTGATTAAGTAGTCAACATGGAACAAACCTGATCTGATATCAACCCGGTACCTATTAGAATCCTACATTAAACCCAAGGTTGATCGTGGTGGTATTTCCCCAATACATTTCTGGTCCGAAGAGGGCTAAATATTCTTCTGCCGTGTATCCGTCCACATCGTATCCCTGCACATCGCTGAAGAAAACACCCAGGAATACATAAGCATTGTTAATAAACTCATATTTCCCTTTCAGGCCAATCACACTTTTTTGCCAGCTTTTATCCTGGTGAACCGGAGCCTGGTCGGGAGGAAAAGGAGTATCGCCATACACATAGTTGTTGAAATGGGTAGCCAGGTTATAGCTAAGGTCAATTCTGAGCCCCCTGATAGGCTTGTATATCAATGCAAGGAATAGATCATTTGAATTGTCTTTCATATAATGACCCAGCTTGTACAGATTCGACTCAAAGGTGGTGGTTGAGATCCTGTGCTGGTAAGTCATTGGGAGCGTATATGTGTATTCAACGATGAAACTGAGGTCTTTTACCGGCCAGTTGCTGAGCCTTAATCCTCCTTTATAACTCAGGAAATTATGTTCATAATCACGGGATATCCTCTCCAAAGAAAATTCATCAATAAACATGGAAAAGAAGAGGTGGAGGTGTTTGATGTTTCTTGAGCTGATGTCGAAGAACATCTGTGAATTCTGCCCTGCATAATTGTTGGTTGAGTTCAGGGTGTGGTCTACCGATTTGTAGAAGAGAAATGGGACCAGGTAGGCTGCCTGTACACCAATATCGCTGTAAACAATGGAATTTCCCAGGGAGATGTTCAGGTGTTTCCATGGAATAAAGGTGAACATATTGGCCGCAATATATTTACTGTGCATCACCTCGCGATAGGTGTCTCCGTCCCAGTATGAGCGGCTGCTGTCGGTAACATCTGAAACCAGCCAGCCATGAATGTAATTAAACTCAAACCATCTGGCAGGATTTAAAACCAGCTTGATCTGTCCAAAGGAAGGAGTTCTTCCGGAGAGGATATTTGAGCCATTGTAATTGTTGCCCCAAACAGCCTGGTCTTTCACAATACCAAAGGCTCCCCAGTTCCAGGAGGCCATCATCCCT
Source organism: uncultured Bacteroidales bacterium (assembly GCA_964487735.1). Lineage (GTDB taxonomy): Bacteria > Bacteroidota > Bacteroidia > Bacteroidales > B18-G4 > B18-G4. The sequence continues at coordinate 41,722 of CAZASJ010000018.1, forward strand.
CCCCGTGCTTCACTGTAATCAACTCCTCCTTTTACGCTCCCCTTTAGAGGTGCTCCAATACGCTGGTTGAGGTAGCCTGGGTCAGTAATGATGACATCTTCGTGGTTATCGCTAAGGCTGCTATAGGCGCCAAAGTTTTTACTGATGTATCCGAACATTTCGGCTCCGCCCCAACGATGAAATGCTGTTTGGTTTGCATTGATAAAATACTCAATACCGAATACCGGCCTTAATGAAAAGGCAACAAGGCTGTCGCGATAGGTCACAGCCAAAGGGTTTAGGGAAGTAGCCAGCTGCTCTTTTTTAGGAAAGATATTGAGTGGTTTCATGCCCTTGGTATTGTACACCAGCTCAAGACGATAATCTTTCATATAGAACTCAATTTCCTGCTTTTGCCGCTTGCTGAGCTGGTCTTTTTGCCCATAGGCTTCCTGCAGCTTCTCAGCAATAAAAACCCTGGAGTAAGGCTTCACAACGGAGTTGATGGAAATGAGTTTTTCATTGGCCAGCTCATCCAGAAAATCATAGATGTTGCTGCGTTTTACATTTTCGTAAACAACCTGGCTGCCGGCCGAAAGAGCGCTTAGCAGCAGAAGGAGGAGGAGGAGTTTTTTCATGGCAAATAGGTTCGGGGGACGAGGGACGGGGGACGGGGATAATTTATACCCTAATGTCTAATCCATCATCAATTTTTATAAATAAAAGTGTGACAATTTTAATATTTCTGTATTAATAAGTATGAGCAATTTTAAAAAACTTGAAGTCTGGCAAGATTCAAAAGTGCTTGCAGTCAGTATTTACAATATTACAAAGCAAGGAAATTTTCTTAAAGATTACTCATTCAGAGATCAGATAAGAAGAGCAGTTATAAGCGTTTCTTCAAATATTGGAGAAGGGGATGAGTCTGGATTTAATAAGTTAGGAATAAGATATTTTTATAATGCGAAGGCATCTCTTGCAGAGCTTGAAACACAACTTGAAATAGCATTTGAAATAGAGTATATTCAGGAAAAAGATTTTAAAGAGATATCCTCAACAATTGATATAATTTCAAAAAAACTCAGAAGGCTAATACAGTATAGATTAAACAAGTAGGTGACATCCCCGTCCCCCGTCCCCCGTCCCTCCTCCCTCGTCCCTCGTCCCTCGTACCTGGCCCCCGGTTCCCCTTATCTAATTACTCCTTGCCCGCTTAAAAACAATATTATACCCTGCTTTCCAGAAGTACCTGCAGTCGGTAATAAAGGGTTTTTTTAGGTAAGCATCGAGGTAGCGGTGCTCTGATTCCTGGATATCTTCCAGTGTTTTTGGCATGTCGGCATAGAAGGGCGGGATGAGCCCCGGGCGTGTCCTGACACGCTTTTCTTTCAGGCTTTCATCATAGAGATCGAAATAATGCTTGCTTAAGGGCCTCACACCAACAATCTTCAAATCGCCTTTCAGAAGGTTAAAAAGCATCGGAAATTCGTCGATCCAAAACTTTCGCATGTATTTACCTACTGTGTTTACCCTGAAATCATTTTTAAATTTTCCGCCCGCCTGCAGGTTCGAATGATCATAAACGTATTGTTGCAGGTATTCCGAATACGGATGCATGGTTCGCATCTTATACACGTATATGGTCTTTCCGTTTTTCCCAACCCTCTTAAGCCGGATGAGGGGTCCATATGTGGGACTGTAATCAAAGGAAGGCTTTTGTATTTTTCGGGCCGTATAAAACTGCAGATCGTTGATCAGTTTCTGAGAAACGATCTCAAAGCCACAGGAGTAAAGCCTTCCAAAGGTTTCTGCTCTTGAAAGTGCCCGGTTTCTGCCTTTGGTGATGAAAAAATATACCTTTTTGGTAAGCGGAAGCTTCGGAATAACCCTTTTCCAGAAGAAATAGGGGACATATACCATATAATTCAACACAGGGGGATACTTTTTTAGCATCTCTCTTTTTATCAGGGCATTGGTTTGCACACAACCAATAAAAAACCCTCTTTCAGGCAGTTTGTCATTGACCGTTTCAAAAAACTTATTGATGTATTGAATGCTGTTTACCTTTTTAAGGTTGATGATGGCATTGTAATAGCCTTCCGGCTGGTTTTCAATGTTAAACCTGGTGGTGGTGGCCACCAGGAGGGTAAAGGTATGTTCGACATCAATCTGACTTTCGATGTAAGCATAGGTTTCATCTCCCGAATTCCGGATAATGAGTTCCTTGTTGAGGGGTGGAACCGATGATTCTATTCTGGCCTGGAGCACTTCATCGGCATCAACCAATTTTTGTTGTTTTATAAGGGCTTCCCGGGTAGCCTTGGAGAATCTTTCCAGGTGATCTGCATCATGGCGCAGCTTTTTGCCTGTAAAAAACAGATATCCCATAAGGAGCTCCAGTGCAAAAGACACCCCAATGGTACCAAAAACAATCATCCTTGAATACTGAAACTGCTGGGAAGCATAGATGAGGCCGGTAACCGTGGCCAGGACGATGAAGTCGCCCACAATGATGGGAAAAAATACATCATTCAGGTTATTCTTTCTGTGCAGGCGGTATTTATCAATGGAAAAGGATACCGCAACCCATACCAGCAAAAACAGCAGGAAAGGCTGATAGTACATCGGAAGATAGATCCGTGTGGATGCAGGCTTTATCCAGATAAAGAACAGGAACGCTGCCGTTACAAGTAGCAGGTCGGCGATGATGTAGTATATGGTTCTGCGTTTCAATAGAAAGGTTTATACGGATTCAGTGTTTCAGTGTTTCAGTGTTTCAGCACACCTTCGCCTGGG
>CAZASJ010000019.1:0-41953 GCA_964487735.1 uncultured Bacteroidales bacterium
AATTATGGATTACTGATTATGGATTATGGATTGCTATCCAGCATCCAGCATCCAGTATCCAGCATCCAGCATCCAGCATCCAGTATCCAGCATCCAGCATCCAGTATCCAGTATCCAGCATCCAGTATCCAGTCCCGATTCCCGGTTCCCGGGATCGAGGATCCACGAAAAACAATGAAATCAAAGATTTCTGGTTTTTCGGGATATCCAGTATCCAGTATCAGTATTTCAATGTTATAGTGTAGAGTACTTGAAGTACTTGAAGTACTTGAAGTACTTGGAATACTTGGAGTACTTGGAGTACTTTAAGCCAGATGCCAGTGACCAGAAACAAGTGACCAGCATCCAGTATCTTGTTCCAGTGTTACATGGTTACATGGCTTCATGGCTATATTTTCCCCGGAACCCGGTACCCGGTACCCGGAACCCCAATGATCATGATTTATTCGTTCTGTCAAACATGGATTTTCTGGTGTCAGGCATTTCCTATTTATTCGTATTTTTACCCAAACCCCGAATAACATGAGCCTGATCAAAGCAGAGATTAAAGATTTTATCGGTAGCATTTGTTTTAACAATGATGAAAAGCGCAATTCGCTGAGTGCTGAATTGATGGAAGCGTTTTATGCCGCACTTGACCTGATGGCTGCGGAAAAGGTGCGTGTGATCATATTGCGTGCAAATAAAGGTGCAAAAGTTTGGTGTGCAGGCTTAAATATTGCCGAATTGCCTAAACCCGGAAAGGACCCGCTCTTTTATCATCATCCTTTGGAAAAGATCATGCGCCGGCTTCAAAAATTCCCTGCTCCGGTCATTGCCATGATCGATGGCAGTGTTTGGGGAGGTGGATGCGACCTTTCCTTCGTATGCGATATACTCATTGGAACAAAAAATACCAGTTTTGCCATTACTCCGGCCAAGATTGGGGTACCTTATAATACCACAGGGATCGTTCATTTTCTCAATATGGTGGAATTGAACATTGCAAAAGAAATGTTCTTTACAGCAAAACCTATTATGGCCGAAAAGGCTGAGAACCTGGGGATATTAAATCACCTGGTTGATCCTGAAGAACTGGAATCGTTTACCTATGAAATGGCTGAAGGCATTGCAGCTAATTCACCCCTGAGCATTGCTGTTATCAAGGAGCAATTAAATATTATGGGGGCCGCCAAACCCATTAACTCTGAGTTTTACGAAATGATTGATGAGTTGAGGCAGAAAGCATATAACAGCGATGATTACCAGGAAGGGATCAAGGCCTTTTTTGAAAAGAGAAAGCCGAAATTTACCGGAAAATGAGAAGGGACTTCTGAGTTTCCTTCCAGGTCTAAGATACATATTTCTATTAAGCTCCAGGCATTCATGCCCCTGTATATTCCTGAAATTCTAAAGAGTTTGTTCCGAATTTGGCGGATAAACTGACAATACCCTATCACATTCAACAACATAATTTGGTTTGAAATAATTCAAATTATCGTTAATAAATTTTTCATCTGCATGAGTTTTATCACTTTGAATATTTTCCTATCTTTAAAATATTCTAATAAACAGATAATTACGGTGGATCTTTATCCAGGTTATTCTCTGGTAACTCATAGCATTTAAACACAGATATATATCAGCACATACCAAATAATAAATTCTAAATACAAAGTGTAAATGGTCTATATTCCAAATCACAGAAGCATCCCCTTCAGTACAAGGATAGGGGTATTGTTCGGTGGCTTTAAAAGCCAGTTTGGCTGGGCCTTCTTTGGTTTCGGCCTGATATTCTTCTGGGCCTTCGCCATGAATGCTGACCTTTCTGAAATTTACTTCGACGAAAATACCATAAGTACAGAAGGTGTTGCAGTAAGGTGGCAGTATACTGATGCCTCCGAAGGGGAAGTCCCGGTTTATGAGAACTATTTCAAATTTACGGCTTTGGATGGGATTGAATATGAAGGTATATCATTTGCCACGGGCGAACAGGTTGTTACAGGGGAAACCCTGATCATTGAGTACCCGAAAGATAAACCGCAATATGCAAGGATCAAAGGGATGCGGAGGAAGATGTTTTCTCCTTTTATACTCTTCGTAATTATATTTCCATTGGTGGGACTTATATTCATCCTTTTCAGCTTGAGAAGGTCCGTCAGGGCATTAAGACTTCTGAAGTACGGAGAACTGTCAAAAGGTGTGTTGATTTCTAAAGAACCCACAAACACTAAAATTAACGGAAGGCTGGTGTATAAAATGACATTTCGTTTTCAGGATGAGCAGGGTGGGGAGTATACTGTTAAAGAGAAAACCCCGCTGCCTTCTATTTTGCAGGATCAAAAGGAAGAAAGACTGATCTATCTAAGGAGCAAACCTTCAAATGCCATTATGCTCGATGCTTTGCCCGGAGCTGTATCCGTAAACAATGAAGGAGGTGTTGAACCCTATCCTGTAAGAAATGTGATCCTATTGATGCTTTTCCCGGCAAGCACCTTAATCGGGCATGGGATTTATTTGGTGAATACTTATTTAAGTTAACAGTTGGCGGTTGGCAATTTCAAAATATCTTCTGTTATACAAGGTAACATCAACAATCAACAATCAACAATCTTTTCACTTTCCCCAATTTTCCCTGTCCAGGCTCCTGTAATTGATGGCCTCGGCAAGATGCTCCGGCATGATGTCTTTTTTCCCATCCAGGTCTGCGATGGTACGCGATACATTCAGAATGCGATCGTATGCTCTTGCGGAAAGATTGAGTTTCTCCATCGCTTTTTTTAAGAGGAGCTGTCCCTGTTTCCCGGGCTCGCAATATTGTCGGAGCAGGCGCGACGACATCTGTGCATTGCAATGTATTCCTTCAACCTCCCTGAACCTGTTCTCCTGTATCTTCCTTGCGGCAATTACCCGTTCTCTCACAATCTGGCTCTTTTCCCCTGATTCCATTTCCGATAACTCACTGAACGGAACCGGGACAACTTCAATGTGGATATCAATACGGTCCATGAGTGGCCCTGAGATCCGGTTGAGGTATTTTGGGACTATTCCGGCCTGGCAACTGCATTCCTGACTGGGGTGATTGTAATATCCGCATGGACATGGGTTCATGGCGGCTATCAGCATAAACCCTGCTGGATATTCAACCGTTTGACGGGCCCTGGAGATGGTTACCACCCGTTCTTCCATAGGTTGTCGCATCACCTCCAATACTGTTCGTTTAAATTCAGGTAATTCATCAAGGAACAATACGCCATTGTGTGCCAGTGATATTTCGCCCGGCTGCGGATAAGAGCCTCCTCCAACCAGGCCTGCATCCGATATGGTATGATGCGGCGAACGGAACGGCCTTACCGAAATAAGAGACGTACTTACTTTCATCTTTCCGGCCACGGAGTGGATCTTGGTTGTTTCCAGGGCTTCATGCAGATTGAGCGGTGGTAAAATGGATGGCAATCGCTTGGCCAGCATGGTTTTGCCCGATCCGGGTGGCCCGATCAATATTACATTATGCCCGCCTGCGGCAGCGATCTCCAGGGCCCGCTTTATGTTTTGCTGTCCCTTTACATCTGAGAAATCAAACTCATATGCATCCAGGCGGGAGAAAAATTCCTCCCTGGTATCGAAAATCGTGGGGGTGAGTTCATTCTTCCCTTGAAAAAAGCCGATCACCTCCTTGATACTTTCCACTCCATAGACCTTTATATCACTGACAATGGCTGCTTCGAGCGCATTCTGTTGGGGCAGGATAATGCCTTTGAATCCTTTTTTTTTGGCCTCTATGGCAATGGGCAATGCTCCCTTGATGGCTTGCAGGCCGCCATCCAGCGAAAGTTCACCCATGATCACATATTCTCCTACAGCTTCTGCATCGATCTGCTCAGAAGCAGCAAGTATGCCAATGGCCAGGGTAAGGTCGTATGAGGAACCCTCCTTTCGGATATCGGCCGGAGCCATATTGATCACGATCTTCTTTCCCGGAATTTTTAGTCCGATGTATTTCAGGGCTGCCTCTATTCTTTGATGACTTTCCTTCACAGCGCTGTCGGGTAGTCCGACAAGAAAAAAATTGACACCCTGGTCCACGATCACCTCAACGGTGATAATGATGGCATTGATGCCCAATAAAGTACTTCCGTATGTTTTTACCAGCATAAGAACAATAAAAGGTTGTTTACTTATTAATACCTTTTTTTTAAAAATGTCGCACTTTTTAGGTTTTGGGTTAATTCAAGCTTCAAGTTTCAAGTATCAGCTATATCATGGATTATAGGAGGAATTTATGGATTTAAAACTATTGGTGTCCGGTTAAAACAATGACAACCCTCTTAATAGCCTGGTATTGTTGGTTGATAACAAGGACTACTAAAGAAGGGCTTGTACTTCATTCGAGGGGGATTTCTCCCCCGAGAACTCGGGGGAGAAATCCCCTCCTATCATATTCAATGATTAGTTTTAACCGGACACTAATAATTTCTTTATTAGACTATCTTAAGGATTATAGGTGGAATTGTCGAGAATTTGCCTTGCGGTTAATTCTTCCATCAGCTGTGGCAAACTTACAGATGCATTGTTCTCCATAAAGCTGCGAACGACCTGCCACCCGATCCACCAGCCGGTACGGCCCGGTGAGCCATCAGGAAAGAAAGATGTAAAGGGTCCGTCGATAATGAGTTTATGGGTTTTTTCGTAATCAGATGAGAAAAGTAAGTTGTTCTCAATGAGAAAGGCCCAGAGATTGGGCTCATTGTTATAACACCATGCAATCTGTTGCTCACTGTAACCGATCTTAATGTAATCCGGCATTGCAGGCATGGTGGCATCAAGGAAGTATAGCAATTTTCCTTTTTCTATCATCTGGTCGAGGAGAATGTTGCCTTCTTTGTAATGCCGGGGCAGGTTCGTTCCAGCCTCCAGCATGATGTCTCTTACCAGATGCTCCTCCGTTGCCCTGGCCGTTCTGTATTGAGGTATCCTGGCCCTGGCATAGGGCTCATAATCAGGCCCCAGGTACATATCGATCGCTATCAGTAAAATGTTTTCATGAAGTTGAACGGGGTACTCAAAATCAAGACCGGAAACATACGAATAGGTCAGTGGTGGCTTCTCCTCCGGATAATAATACTGGAAATGTTTCCATGCCTCATTCAGCTGATGCTCTATGTTTTTTGTGTCGGGAAAAATGGTGTCACAGGCCATGGCTACTTCCCTCAGGAAGGGATCTGTGATGAACTCATGGATTTGTATGAAGCTGAGTGTATCCAGGGGAGGTTCTCCCAGAAAAAAGGGATATTTCATGGCAAGAACAGGCAGTTCTTCACCAATATTTGCCGGATCCATCCGAAAGAGATCCCTGCCATAGCGCCGGATCTCAATGCCCGGCTCGGGCATGTCCGAAATATCTATATCCAGTCGACTGGACCCGTCCCCACAAGAACTAACAATAAACGCCATAATGGCAATCAGCAATATTTTTCTCATTTTGCTCAAACGCAATAAATCAGTATTTCGTACCCCCGAACATCGAACATCGAACATGGAATATCAACTCAACACTCAACCCTCACTGCGTCCGCCGAAGCCAAGCGTAGGTGGAACCCTCAACATCCCGAAAAACCAGAAATCTTTGATTTCATTGTTTTTCGTGGATCCTCGATTCCGAGAACTCGGGATCGGGACTCAAAACGAATCTAGAGTATCTTCCACCCCAAACTGATGTTCCAGAGGTTATTCTTCATATCATAGCTTGTACCACCCAGGGGATCCCATATATTGTTTAGCCCAAATTCATAGCGAACGTCAAGGGTGAACATAAGCACATCAACACCGGCACCAAGCTGGAATGTCCAGATGCCATCTTTTATATGGGCATCGTCAAAGGCTTCTTCTCCGGAGGTAGTGCTGACTGTGATCTCTTTATTGGTGACAAAAGAGATGGCAGGTCCACCATGAACCCTGAGATTCATAACTTTCAGGTTGAGGAGTTTAAAGCCAACAAGTAGGGGGACCTGAATGGTGCTGAGGTTCACTTTAGTTTTTATATTTAAACCCGGCTCTTTTATAATCCCGCCCTTCGTTGCGAACAAAACTTCCGGCTGGATATAGAGTTTCTTTCCAAAACGGGCGAAAGCGCCAAACTGAAAACCTGTCTTCATTTCTTCAGTAACATCCTCAAAATTGGTACTCAATTTACTCATGGTAATACCAATTTTAGGCCCAATAGTGAATTGAGCAAATGTAATGCTGGTCAGGAGTAAAAATGCTGATAAAACAAGTATCCTTTTCATTGTGTATGGTTTAATAGTTAATATTTCTAAGTCTGTTTGCCAGAAACAAATATATGGCATCAATCTCAATGCAAAAGGGTCAATCATAATAATTATTAACATATTGACTTTAAAAACTTATGCTTCTCTTGATTTTTTGTAGCTTCGAATGCTTATATCTTTAGTGGCAATATCAATGCCTTCTAATTCAGATCATATGAAAAAAGCTACTGTCATTATTTTATTCGTCGCTTTCCTGGGTGTTACAAATGTTTTTTCCCAGCAAAAACCATTTGTCTTTGGGTTTAAAGCCGGTCCCACTTTTGGGTGGCTGAGGCCGGATGCAACAGGATATGAATCGGATGGATTAAAGGTGGGTTTTACCTGGGGGTTCGTTGCTGATTTTTTTCTCATGGAAAACCATGGAATAGCAACAGGCTTTGATGTTGTTTTTCTTAATGGCGGATTAAAAATCCCTCACATATATGTGGATGGCAGCACCTCTACAAGCGGGACCCTGATCAGGAATTATAATTTGAAATATATCCAGATACCTGTTACCTTGAAAATGCGAACCAAGGAAATAGGTAAATTCAGGATCTTCGGGCAAATTGGGCTTGGGACAAATTTTTTAATAGGAGCCAAGGCAAAAGATGAATTTAAACCGGATCAGGGGGCAAGCATTAGCAGTGAAGTGGATATTTATGATGATATCACCTTTATGAAAGAGTCGTTGATTCTGGGTGCAGGGATGGAGTTTTCATTGGGGGGAAGCACAAACCTGACGGCCGGAATAGTATATAATAATGGTTTCATGAATATCCTGAAAGGGAAAAATACTGCCGACCCTGCAGTAAATAATAAAGCTTTCGCTAATTATCTTGCGTTGGAAGTCGGGATCGTTTTTTAACTTTACTCCGTGAAAATAGCCCTTGCACAGATCAATTACCACATCGGGAACTTTGAAAGCAATACTTCAAAGATCATAAAAGCATTGGAAAATGCTAAGTCATCAGGTGCTGATCTGGTGGTATTTGCCGAATTAGCGGTAAGTGGCTATCCACCCCGTGATTTTCTTGAATTTGATGATTTTATTGAAAGATGCTTGGCCTCCATTGACAGGATCGCGAGGCATTGTCATGGCATTGCTGCCATCGTGGGCTGTCCCACACGCAGGGCTGATATAAAAGGGAAAGACCTGCATAATTCTGCTTTGTTTCTGAATGATGGGAAGGTTGAAGCAATGGCACATAAATCCCTGCTCCCCAATTATGATGTTTTTGATGAGTACAGATATTTCGAACCCTATCTGGAATACAGCGTGATTCCTTTTAAAGGGAAACGTATTGCTTTAACTATTTGTGAAGATATTTGGGATGTGGGGGAAGACCCGCTTTATACCATCAACCCCATGGATGAATTGATGAAGCAGTCTCCGGATCTGATGATCAATATTGCGGCATCTCCCTTTCATTACGAACAGGCATTGATCCGAAAAGAGGTTATTCTCACAAATGTGCGCAAATATAAGTTGCCCCTGTTTTATGTGAACCATGTAGGTGCTCAAACAGAGCTTCTTTTCGATGGTGGTTCGCTGGTAGCATCGCCTGAAGGATTCGTTTTTGATGAACTGGCGTATTTTGAAGAAGACCTGAAGATATTTGACCTTGATGAAGTCTGCCACTCATCTATGACCAAGGATAAAAATCCTTTAGGCATACTGGGAGATAAAACAGCCCTGATACATGATGCATTGGTGATGGGGATCAGGAATTATTTTTGGAAATTGGGTTTTAAACAAGCCATTCTTGGCCTTTCCGGAGGGATTGATTCGGCAGTTACCATGGTGCTGGCAGTCCGTGCATTGGGCCCTGAGAATGTAAGGGCAGTGCTCTTGCCATCTTCTTTTTCGTCTGAGCATTCGGTAAATGATGCCCTTGAACTGGCAAAAAATCTTGGCTCTCCTTACGATATCATCAGCATAGAGGATGCTTTTGACAGCCTGGATAACACACTTAAGCCTCAATTCGGTGATTTGCCTTTCGACCTGGCAGAAGAAAACCTGCAGGCCCGCATACGTGGGGTTATTTTAATGGCCTTATCTAATAAATTCGGTCATATTCTCCTGAATACTTCTAATAAAAGTGAGGCAGCCGTTGGATACAGCACCCTTTATGGAGATATGAACGGGGGGATTTCAGTATTGGGCGATGTCTATAAAACAGAAGTGTTCCGACTGGCCAGATATATGAATAAAGATGGAGAGGTCATTCCGGAAAACACCATCACAAAGCCACCATCTGCCGAACTCAGGCCTGATCAGAAGGATACAGATTCATTGCCTGAATATGATATCCTGGATGAAATATTATACCAATACATTGAAAAGAGAAAGGGACCCAAAGAACTGGTAAAAATGGGATTTGAGAAGGCAATCGTCGACAGGATACTGAAGCTTGTAAACACCAGTGAATACAAGCGCTACCAGACACCTCCCATGCTTCGTATTTCATCCAAGGCCTTTGGTATGGGCCGCAGAATGCCTATCGTAGCACGTTATCTTTCCTGATCTTATACTGATTCTACCGATTTGATCTCGGGAATGGCTTTTAGCATGGCACTTTCAACACCATTTTTCAGGGTCATTGTGCTGTAAGGGCATGAACCGCATGCGCCGGTGAGTTTTACATTCACAACATTGTCATCTGTCAGTTCTACGAATTCGATATCGCCGCCATCATTTTGCAAATAGGGACGGATCTGCTCAAGTACATTCAGGACTTTCTGTTTTGTTGTTTCTTTATCCAGACTCATTGTATTTCAAATTTTAATATTCTGATTATTTTATTTTTTCTACGATATCACTCACATTCTTAGCGAGTTGAATGAATGCTTCTGTTACAGGAGAGTGTTCATCCAGGACAATGGGTGCTCCCTTATCGCCTGAATCACAAATCCCCTGAACCAAGGGTATTTCTCCAAGGAGGGGCACTTTAGCACTTTCTGCAAGGTTTTTACCACCTTCACGACCGAAGATGTAGTATTTATTATCGGGCAGCTCGGCAGGAGTGAAGTATGACATGTTTTCAATCAGTCCAAGGATGGGGATCCTGATTTTTTCCTGGTTGAACATGGACAAAGCCTTACGGGCATCTGCAAGTGCTACTTCCTGAGGTGTAGTTACAATAGCAATACCGCTAATTTTAAAATCCTGTGCCAGAGTAAGCTGAATATCCCCGGTTCCCGGAGGGAGGTCTATAATAAGGAAATCAAGTTCACCCCAATCGGTATCATTCAGAAGTTGTTTGAGGGCATTTGAAGCCATCGGTCCACGCCAGATCAGTGCCTGGGAAGGATCAACAAAAAATCCTATTGACAGTACCTTGATACCATATTTTTCTACCGGAATAATCCATTTTTGCCCGTTCTCATCTTTCACCACAGGTTTGGCATTTACCACATCGAACATCAGTGGGATGGATGGGCCGTATATGTCGGCATCAAGGATACCGGTTTTATAACCTTGTTTTGACAGGGCTATGGCCAGGTTGGCTGCTACGGTTGATTTTCCTACTCCACCCTTTCCGGATGCTACAGCAACGATATGTTTAATTTTTGCTAAGGGATCTGCCGGGAAACGGATCTCACAATCCACTTCTGCATCAAGGTCAACAGTATTAACGATTGCACTGATGGCACTTTGCCTGACAATATTTTCATTCTGCTCATCCCTTTCAGGAAAAAAGATGGCAAAACTTACTTTCTTTCCTTCCACTTTAATATCACGGACCATGTCGAGGTTTACAATATTATCGTGTTTCGGGAAATAGAGCACCGTTTTGAGTGCTTCTAATATATTTTCTTTTTTAAATGACATTTTTACAATTGTTTGGGCTGCAAATGTACTAAAATTGTTCCTATTGAATAGTTCCCGGATTCAGGTTCTATATTGTAGCTAATAATTTATTCATTTCTAAAGACAATCCCTACGCCAAACTTACACACCTTCTGACTACTGACTACTGACTTTTCATCTGCAAAATATTCCCCGGACAGTAGTGACTCCAAACTCCGAACTACATAAGTTCCCGGCCTGGATCCCAAAAAAGTTCATCAAAATGAACAACCTGATCATCCTTCACGTGGATTCCTTCGCTTTCAAGCAGTTGTTGCATGATGGCAGGAGCCCCGAAGTGATGCTTGCCGCTGAGCATTCCCTTTCGGTTGACGACCCTGTGTGCGGGTACATTTTCTTTTGCTGAATGGCTGGCATTCATGGCCCAGCCCACCATCCTGGAAGAACCTTTACTTCCAAGGTATTCGGCAATGGCTCCATAGGAAGTCACCCTGCCGTGGGGTATCAGGCGGACAAGATCATATACCTTTTCGAAAAAGGATGCTTCCGCCATTATTTTTTCATTTTAAAATTAAGGTAGTGGATGGTACGGCCTTCTTTAAGCCACATCTGTTCATAGAACGTCTGGATCTCCATAACATCAGCAGGAGCGCCTTCACCATAAACATCCTTACATACGATGCCTTTTTCATGGCCACCTTGCTCAATCACGCCCAATGTGAATTTAAAAAGCATGGGGTTATCAGTTTTCAGGTGGATGGTATTATCTTCTTTCAGAAATTTACTATAGCGTTTCAGGTATTCATGTGAGCTGAGGCGTTTCCTGCCATGTGCTCCACGTAGATGCGGATCGGAAAATGTAAGCCAGATCTCGCTCACTTCATCTTCGTCAAAGAATTTTTCAATAAGGCTTATTCGGGTGCGTATAAAGGCAACATTTTTGAGCCCCATTTCCTGTACTTGTTTGCATCCCCTCCACATGCGTGATCCTTTGATATCCACACCAATGAAGTTCCTGTCGGGATATCGTTGTGCCAATCCTACGGTGTACTCACCTTTTCCACAACCCAGTTCCAGGGTAATGGGATGATCGTTTTTAAAATATTCCTGATGCCATTTTCCTTTTAGGAGGAAGCCTGTTTTTAACTCTTCAAAACTTCGCTGAAACAGATGATCGAAATGATCATTTTCCTCAAAACGGCTGATTTTATTCTTGCCCACTTGATAAATGCTTAGAATGATAAAGGGAACAAAGGAAATAAATTATCTGATAACAAGCAGCCATGCGGATGGATTTTCGCTGGCGCGCACTTCTCTGAGCATGTTTAATGCATCATTTTTAGAATCAAATCCGCTGATGCTGACCCTGATAAGGCCATTCTTACTTGTACCAATGATGGATGCATTGTAATTTTTGCTTTGCAATTCATCAACATATCCGGCTGCATTTGATTCCTGTGAGAAGGCACCCACAACGATCTGGTATTTTTTGACTGATTTAGCTACTGAAACTTCAGGTTTAGCTTCCGGAATCATTAGCGGTTCTGGTTCAGGAGTTGTTTCGGCCACTTTTTCCGGGACTACCCTGAATTCCGAAAATGCTGCATCTTTAGTTCCTTTAGATGCATTTCCTGCAGGTTCAGAAGGTTTAAATTTTATGGTTGGTACGAAGCTGGCATAAGAGTTTCCAAAGCCTTCAGTGATGTTGGGGCTATACATATAAATAAGTACAGCAGCGGCTATGGGGATGGCAATGCCGGCAGCCCAGCCAATGACCGGACGCAGATTTCTTTTCTTTTTTTCTACGGGTGCAGTGGGCCTGGGAGTAAGCTGTTTTTCCAAACGTTGCCTTACCGTTTCACGGCGGATGGCCGGAGAAACAAATGAAGGAAGCCCAAAGGCATCCGTCAGGTAATTGGCAGTGGTGTCAGGTTCAAAAATAATATTGTTTTCCCTGCCCATTCGGCAAGTCCCAATATTCAGGAATTCAATATTTTCTCCGGCTTTCAGATCTTCCAGGCATTTTGCAGCGTATTTGTTCACAGCCAGCGAAGCCTCCTGGTACGATATCTTTTGGGTTCTTGATAAATAGTCAGTTAAAAGGCCGTCGTTGGTCTTTAGATTTGCATTGAAAACCACAGTCCTGGAAGGAGGATGAAAGCTATGTCGGATAGGGTGTATCCTTGCTCCGGAATAATTGGTGAGAAATCCACCAAAACCCGGAAGGATCACACAATCATGCTCAAATAATAATTCGCTGATATATTTGTCAATACCTGTCATTCCTTAACTATCTGGCTGCTAAATTACTATATGCTGTCAATATTTTCAAGTCTTGTTAGTAAGTTTTAATAAATCCTCCGGTGTATCAACCGAAACACTTTCATAATCAGTCTCTTCCGTATGTATTTTATATCCGTTCTCTATCCATCTCAATTGTTCCAGGCTCTCTGCTTTCTCTAATCCGGAGGGTTTCAATTCACTCAATTTTTTTAATATATCTACCCGGTAGGCATAAATTCCAATATGCTTAAAAAAGGAAAAAGCTGATAACCAGTCGGATGTATTCTTTCCTCGTATATATGGCAATGCAGATCGGCTAAAATACACGGCCTGCCCGCTTTTGCCGGGAACTACTTTAACGACATTCGGATTAAAAAGTTCCTCATGGCTGCTTATTTTTTTGATCAGTGTAGCGATATTTATTTCTGGATTTTTGAAACAGCTTGCAAGTGTCTCAATTGCAGAAGGATCGATATAGGGTTCATCTCCCTGGATATTTATCGCAATATAATTTTTCAGATCAACTTTATCTCCGATGATATGCATGGCAGCTTCAAAAACCCTGTCGGTACCGCTGGGGTGCTTTTCGGATGTCATTACAGCTTTGCCTTCATGTTTGATTACATGCTTATAGATTCTTTCATCATCGGTGGCCACTACAATATCTGAAAAGCAATTGGCTTTCATGGCCTGCTCATATACGCGCATGACCATCGATTTTCCATTGATTTCTGCGAGCGGCTTGCCCGGAAATCGGGAGGATGCGTAGCGTGCTGGTATGATGCCGATGATTTTCAAATAGTTAATAATTTCTGTGATTTAACTTAAAGTACGCTCAGTATTTTAAGTGCTATTCAAGAGGTTTCAAGAATGACTAAAACAAGCCATGTATCTCTGCTGTGATCTTTTCTATTACCATTCCGAGGTCATTGGGGTTCTCAGCAAAATCGATGTCGTCGACATTGATAACCAGGAGTTTTCCGAGTTTGTATTTACTGATCCATGCTTCGTAGCGTTCGTTCAGACTCTTGAGATAATCGATGCGGATCGACTCCTCATATTCACGTCCGCGTTTTTGAATCTGGTTTACCAGATTTGGAACAGAGGATTTAAGGTAAATGAGAAGATCAGGAGGTTGAATGAAAGAACTCATCAATTCGAACAAGGCACTATAATTCTCAAAGTCGCGGGTCGACATAAGGTTCATATGATGCAGGTTGGGTGCGAAGATGTATGCATCTTCATAAATGGTGCGGTCCTGTATCACTGTTTTGTCTCCTTTACGGATCTCTACGATTTGCCTGAAGCGGCTGTTGAGGAAATAAATTTGCAGGTTGAATGACCAGCGCTGCATATCTTCATAGAAGCTATGCAAATAAGGATTGGTCTCTACATCTTCGTAATGTGCTTCCCATCCAAAGTGTTTTGCAAGTAGGTTTGTTAAAGTTGTTTTTCCGGAACCAATGTTCCCTGCAATGGCAATGTGCATGTTCGTGATTTTTCGACTAAAATAAGAAAAAACTCTTCACCCTTAACGGATTTCATAAAAGAAAAGTTTTCGATCGCTCAACATATACAGGCGTTGCGGTTCGAGACTGAGACAGGCGGAAACTGATTTGGCCTTTTGCGGAGGAAGGCCTGCTGTACTCAATTCATTCAGGCGTGTATCATAAATAAAAATGTCATTTCCAACTGTATAGATGATCTTCCTGTCGAATACCTGAAAGGATGCCAGTCCTAAAACAGCTATGGTTTTAAAATAGGACCCATATTTATCAAAGATCAGTATCCCTATGGCCGGATCATTGAGGTAAACATAGTTGTCGCGTTCGAGCAGGTAATTCGGATCAAGGCTGTATCCGGTAACCTGCTGGAGGTTGCCTGACTGCTCTTTCAATGTAAGGCCTGCGCTGATCCTGAGAAGTTCGAAGTTTGTAGGGTCATATACCCAGAAGGCACCCTGGTAGGAAGAACATACCAGGCTGGCCATACTCAGATTAAGGGTATTCAGGTCGATGCTGCTTGATGCCAGGCTCAGGCTTTGATCCAGCCATTCAAGTTGTCCGAAAGCACGGTAATATACAAGGATCTTAAAAGGATCATGTGTATCAATGGATGTGATTTCGCCGGAATAAAGGTTGCTGTATGTATGCAATAGTTTTCCGCTTGCATTGTATTTTGAAACCTGGTTCTCTTTTACAAGGAATACATTGCCAAGCTCATCTGAGCGGATGAAATCGCCTTCAATATTTATGGAAGTTGTTTCCAGATAGCCATCGCCTGCGGCAATGAATGTAAATGCAAGCAGGATAAATACAAACTTGATATTATGTAGCAATCTGATCATTCAATCATTTTAAGAATATCGTCAATGTATGTACGATCGTTGGCCAGGCGGGGGACTTTATTTTGACCTCCCAGCTTCCCCCTCTTCTTCATCCATTTATAAAACGTCCCGACAGGCAATTTTCGTACAATGGGTGTACGTAATATCATATCGTGGTAGCGTTTGGCTTCATAATCGGAGTTCAGGGACTTCAGTGCATTATCGAGGGTTTCTGTAAAAAATTCAAGGTTATCAGGTTCTTTTGTGAACTCGATCAGCCATTCATGGGCAGCATTATCTTTTCCATTGAGATACACAGGTGCGGCGGTATAATCACTTATTACGGCATCGCATTTTGACGTGGCAATAACCAAAGCATTTTCTGCATGGTCGACAATCAGTTCTTCTCCGAAAGCGTTGATAAAACTCTTAGTCCGGCCGGTTATCTTGATCCTGTATGGGGCAATGCAGGTAAATGATACCGTGTCTCCGATCATGTAACGCCACAGTCCGGCATTGGTGGTGATCAGAAGAGCATAGTTCACGCCTGTCTCAACCTCACAGAGAGGGATGGCTTTGGGTTGCTCATTGTCGACCTCCGACATGGGAACAAACTCATAATAAATACCATAATCAAGCATAAGAAGCAGATCATCGGCATCTTTTCCTTCTTGTATCCCAAAGAATCCCTCTGAGGCATTGTAGGTATTTCTGTATTGAAATTTGTCGGAAGGGAGCAGGGATTCAAATTGCTTTCGGTATGGTTCGAAGTTTACGCCTCCGTGAAAAAATACTTCAAGGTTTGGCCAGACTTCCAGGATGTTATCCTTTTTGGTGATCTCTAATATGCGGTTTAAGAGTAGCAGGGTCCAGGAAGGTACGCCGGAAAGACTGGTTACATTGTGAGGGATGGTGGCATGTGCCATTTTTTCGATCTTTTCTTCCCATTCATCCATCAGTGCCAGGCTTTTTTTGGGCACTCTGACCAATTCGGCCCAGTGTGGAAGTTTCTGGATGATCAAAGCAGAAAGGTCGCCAATGTAGTATTCTTCATTGTTTACTTCATTGATGCGATGACTGCCTCCCATGGCTAATCCACGGCCATCGAACATCATGGATTCCGCATGAGTGTGAAAATATAAGGACAGCATATCCTTACCCCCTTTAAAATGACATTCTTCAATCGACTCCGGACTTACAGGAATATATTTGCTCTTATCGCTGGTAGTACCTGAGGATACAGCAAAAAGCCGGATATCAGTAGGCCAGAGCACATTTTGCTTGCCCTTCATAAGCTGCTCAATGTCCCTTTTGATGGAATCATAATCATTTACAGGTACACGATTGCGAAAAGTTTCGTACGAATTGATTGACTTGAATTCATAACGCTGACCCCATTCTGTATCTTTAGCCGTGTTCAGGAGTTTTTTAAACCACTCGTCCTGCACATCATGCGGATACTTCATGAAAAGCTCGATCTGGTGAAAGCGCTTTTTCATCAACCATGCCATCACGGAATTGATAAGGGCCATAATTAAAAAATAGAGAGTCAAAAATACGGAAAAATCTTGGATTTTGAGTTATGAGTTCATTCGGGTTATTGATTGCTAAATTTGGCAATGTTATTGTCTTGAGATTGTAGCGTGTAAAGAAAGAGGCTAGCCATCTGATTATAAGTCCCGACCCAAATAATCCTTGCCCGAATCCAGCAGAAAAAAAAGAAATTGGCTATATTAGCACATCGAACACGAATCATTATCTAATCTTATAATTTAATGGGGATTATGAACATTCGAAGATTTCTTGCAGCATTTGTATTGGTATTTTTTACAATTGTGGCTCAAGGGCAATCAGATGAAGTTAGCACGCTGGTACTGGACGGTATTGACCTTCACGATAGTGGAAAATATGACGAAGCGCTGGCATTATACAGGAAAGCCCTTGAGATCGAGCCCAACTCAAGCATGGTTATGTATGAAATGGCATTGTCCTATATGTCCCTTGACAACTATGATGAAGCGATTAAACTCTGTAAAAAAGTCATAAAAATGGATGATGGTAATTTGCTGGAGGCGTATATTGCTTATGGCAATGCACTCGACATGCAGGGCAAATCAAAAAAATCCATAAAGGTTTATGAAAAGGCAATGAAGGAATTTGATTATTATCTATTATCCTATAATCATGCCATCAGCTGCTATTATTCAGGGAAGACAAAAAAAGCACTGGCATCAACGCTTCAGGCCATCAATCTTGATCTGTCGCATGCAAGCAGTCACCTTTTGCTGAGTATGATCATGAGGGATGAAGGAAGCCGGATCAAAGCAATTTTACCCCTTTATATTTTCCTGCTGCTGGAGCCTGAATCAGAAAGGGCTGCAGGGGAGTATGAGGTCCTCCGCAATTACTTGAACGGCGGTGTAGAATGGAATTCGGATACAAACGTTACCATAAGCATTTCGATGGATGAAGATCCTGAATTTGGCGCTGCAGAAATGATGGTCAGCTTATTGGCAGTTTCAGGCAGTTTTGAAGAGAATATTGGCAAGAATGACCTGGAAATGTTTGCTAAAAATACGGAAGACATATTCTTCATGCTTGGTGAAATGATTGATGCCTCCAAAAGCGGTATCTGGTGGGAAACGTACATCCCTTTCTATCTTGACGTAGCTGAAAATGGATTTGCCGAAGTGTATAGCTATTATATATCCCAGTCGCTGGGAGACGAAGTCCGGATCTGGCTGGATGAACATGAAGATGTTTATAATAAATTCGCCAACTGGATGAATGAGTGACATTTTGAACAAATCTACTTCAAGTATTTCAAGTACTTTTACTCCATGATCTCTTTTCCGAATGCCAAAATAAACCTGGGGCTCCATGTGATCTGTAAACGGGAAGATGGATTTCATGATATTGAAACCGTCATCTACCCAATATCCATGCACGATAGCCTGGAGATCCTTCTTTCAGAAAATACGGAAACAACATTGAAAGTATATGGTGCAGAACTTCCGGGCGGAGAAAATATTTGCATCAAAGCCTATCGTTTATTGAAAGAGTACTATGATATCCCTGCGGTAGATATGCACCTGTTAAAGCATATTCCGGCCGGTGCGGGATTGGGTGGTGGATCCTCTGATGCAGCGTGCACACTTCAAATACTGAATGATATCTTTAAGCTTGACATCAGCCCCGCTGAATTGGAAGAATATGCTTCAATGCTTGGCAGTGATTGTCCGTTTTTTATACAAAACAAGCCGGTTTTCGCCTACGGCAGAGGAGGGCTTTTTGAAAAGGTCAGCATTGATCTGTCAGGATATAAAATAAAACTTGTGCATCCTGAAATACATGTGAGTACAATGGAGGCCTATGCCTTGATCCAAGCTAAATCAGGCCGGCTTTCGCCAAATGAGGTGCTAAAAAGACCAATTGGTGAATGGAAAGATTCACTGGTGAATGATTTTGAAGAACCCATTTTCAGAAAGTATCCTGAAATAAAAAAAGCAAAAGATTCTATGTATGCAGCAGGTGCCATCTATGCTTCCATGAGTGGGAGCGGGTCAACAGTGTACGGAATCTTTGAATCTTAGGTATCGCCGGGTACAACATTTCTGAGATTTAAGAATATCTTTCTTCCCGTCAAATAGGTCTCATTTTGATTTATTTAATATTTTTACATATACCAAACATATAATTGCAATGAAATTGAAATATGCTGGCCGTTTATTCTTCCTCTTATTGTTGTCAGGATTGTTCCTTGGATCATGCAATAAAAAGACGGATACAAAGCTGATCCCCTTGGCTTCGCTAAGTGATATCATTAAATCAAAATGTGATTCGATCGTTGAAAATACCAATGTGCCGGGTATGGTGGTGGGTGTTTGGGATGCTTCCAATAATGTCAGCCTTATACATGCATGTGGATTTGCCAATGTTGCAGAACAGATTCCGATGGATGATATTATGCTTTTTCGAATTGGCAGCAATACAAAGACTTTTACAAATACAGTGTTGCTTCAACTTGTGGATGAGGCATATCTGAGCACAGAGGATACTTTGAGTAAATTCGTCCCTGATTTTCCGCGTGCTGATGAGGTCACATTTCGTATGCTTGGCAATATGAGGGCCGGCATTCACAGTTATACGGATGCTATTGAGTTTTACAACGAGTGGCTGAACAACCCATTAAGAGTATGGACAACGGATGAGTTGCTCGATATTTCGGCCGGCTATCCCTATTTGTTTGATCCGGGGACTTCATTTAATTACAGCAATTCCAATACTGTAATGATCGGTAAAGTGATAGAGATCATTACAGAAAATACCCTCAAGCATGAAATACATTCCCGCATCATTGATGAGCTTTCTCTTGAGAATACGACCTACTTTACATCCGGCCACGAGATGCCGGGCAATCATGCTCATGGCTATTTTACGGATGAATTTGATCCAAACTGGCCTGATGCAACAGAAGCCTGGGATGTGTCCTGGGCACAGGCAGCAGGTAGCATTGTTTCGAATGTCCACGACCTGAAAGTCTATGTTGAAGCAATGATCAAAGGCGATTTGCTGAGTGATTCGGTTCAACAATTGAGGTTGAACAGCTTGAATTATATGCATGGAGATTCGGCCTATGGAATTGGTTTGTTTGCCGTACATACTTTTATGGGGCACAATGGGGGAATTGAAGGATATACTTCTGTCATGATGCATTCTCCGGTCAAGGATGCAACAATCATCATATTGTACAATTGCAAACTTTCTGCACACAGGCCCGACGACTTCTTCCTCGAGATAATAGATGTATTGTACCCGGGTGAATTTTAACCAAACAATTCCTGGTGTATTTCCACAAGGGTACCTTATATTCTCCTCTTTAGGGGAGACTGGCAAAAGCCCGAAAAATGTTCGGGCATTTGCATTTTCGATTCTATATTCTGTATTTGGAATTGAAGGAAAGGATGGCCGATTGCATATGCTTTATTGTAGATCCTCAAACTCAGTCTTAAATTGTCAATCAATATTTACTTTTGTATATAAAATTGACCATACAGAATACAGAATACAGAATTTTATATTTTCCGCCTTAGTGGAAACAGAGGGGTAAACAATTTGGTGAAACACCCCATGGCCACATGGATAGTCAAATTAAAATTTTTCTTTATTGCTCGTAAACAACCGCTGCCAGAAGCCTATTTTTGTGCAGTCCGCAACAATACCAGGCCTATAATGGCAAAAACAATATTTGGGATCCAGGCTGCAAAAAAAGGTGATAAATTGCCTAAGGTGGCAAACACCATGGTTACCTGCATAAAAAGAATATAAGTAAAGGTAAAGGCGATTCCCAGGCCAAGGTGCATGCCAATGCCACCCCTCATCTTTCTGCTGCTGAGTGTAACTCCGATGAGTGTAAGAATAATGGTTGCAAAAGGGGATGCGATGCGTTTATGTTTTTCCACTTCATAGACCTTAACCTTCTCTGAGCCTTTGAGTTTTTCTTCATCAATGCGGTCTCGAAGTTCCCAGAAATTCATTTCTTCAAAGTCCTCCTTTTTTACGTATAGATCAGAGGGTTTCAGATTAAGCGTTGTGTCAAGCTCACGTCCCCGAACAATGCTTTCCTCTATCTCTTGTATCTCCCGGATGATGTAGTTGGTGATTACCCATTGGTTTTCTATGCTGTCCCACTGCAAACGATCGCCCATCATTTTATAAATGAGCTTATTGCCCTGAAATTCTTCCAGACTGAACTTAATGCCGGTATTGGTTGAACTGTTGAAGTTTTCCAGGTAGACGTATGTTTGGTCACCGATCTTCAGGTGGATATTCCTGTCTTTATCCTGCTCCAGGTTTTCCATATATTTATCCTTGAACTCCCGTCTTTTAATATTGGTTTTCGGGATAAGGAAATTACCCAGATAAAAAGACATCAATGCAAGAAAGATTGCAGAGATGAAGTATGGGCGCAGGAAGCGGTAATAGCTGACTCCACCGCTCAACATGGCTACGATTTCGGTATTTGATGCCAGCTTTGAGGTGAAAAATATCACCGAAATAAAGGTGAAAAGATATACAAAGAGGTTGATGAAATATGGAATGAAATTCAGGTAATAGCTGAACATGATCTCGGAGAGGGGTGCATCTTTTTCGAGAAACTCATCGATGTTCTCCGAGATATCAAAAATGATCACGATCACGATCAGCAGGGTGATGGCATAAAAAAATGTCCCCAGGAACTTTTTGATGATGTATATATCGAGGAGCTTCATTGATGCGCTATAATCGGGTTGTTACTTTTTTCACCATATTTTCTTTCCAACTGCTAAAAGTTCCTGCCTGTATCTGTTTTCTTGCTTCACCCACAAGCCAAAGATAAAAAGCCAGGTTGTGAAGGCTTGCGATCATACCCCCCAGCATTTCTTTTGCTTTAAAGAGGTGCCTGACATAGGCTTTTGTATATTCTTTGTCGACAAATGAGGTGCCTTCTTCATCCAGGATGGAATGGTCATCCTTCCACTTATTGTTGAGCATGTTCATGAAGCCATTCTTTGTAAATATCATCCCATTTCTGCCATTTCGTGTAGGCATGACACAATCGAACATATCAACACCCAGGGCAATGCTTTCCAGGATATTTTCGGGAGTACCAACACCCATAAGATAACGTGGCTTGTCTTTGGGTAGTATATCACATACAAGGCTGGTCATTTCGTACATCATTTCATGCGGCTCGCCCACCGACAACCCCCCAATGGCATTTCCATCAGCACTGTAGCTACTGATCACTTCAGCCGATTTTTTACGGAGGTCCTTGTATACACTACCCTGAACGATGGGGAACAAAGATTGTTCGTAACCATAGAGTGCTTCCGTGGCATTGAATTGGTCGAAACAACGTTTCAGCCAGCGATGGGTGACCTCCATGGAGTTTTTAGCATAGTCGTAATCACAGGGATAGGGTGTGCATTCATCAAATGCCATGATGATGTCGGCACCAATCTTACGCTGAATGTCCATCACATTTTCCGGAGAGAACATATGTTTGGAACCATCAATGTGTGATTGAAAAGTTACGCCTTCTTCTTTCAGCTTGCGTATTTCTGTCAGCGAATACACCTGGTAACCCCCACTATCGGTAAGCATGGGCCTGTCCCAGCCAATGAATTTATGCAGGCCCCCGGCATTTTGAATGATGTCGGTACCGGGCCTCAGATAGAGGTGATAGGTATTCCCGAGGATGATCTGTGCCTTCACATCATCCCTCAGGTCCCGAACATGCACAGTCTTAACATTGGCTGAAGTCCCAACGGGCATAAAGATGGGTGTCTTTATGGTTCCGTGGGCAGTTTCCAGCTCTCCCACTCTTGCATTGGAGGCTTTATCTGTATTATGAATTATAAACTTCATGATGTTTATAAAAAAACATTCAAAGATATATTTTATTCACGAAGATTGGATACTTTCGCCTAAACCCCGATGGGATGCAGCTTCCATATTTTCCGCATGATCTGATCGAGCAGGTGCTTATGCTCCTGTATTTCGCTGCATTTCTGGTACAAATGTTTTATTTCTGGGTAATATTCCGACGTATTGCATTTTACAAGGACAAGAGTGAGCAACATTCTTCTGAAGAATCTGTTTCGGTGGTGATCTGCGCTCGCAATGAATATGCAAACCTGAAAAAGAACCTTCCATTGATCCTCCACCAGGAGTATCCTTCTTTTGAAGTGGTGGTTGTAAACGACAATTCACAGGATGATTCGCTGGAGTTGCTGGAGGAGATGGCCAGGGAAGACCCCAGACTCAAGATCGTGAACCTGAGCCAGGAATTGAATTTCTTTACCGGTAAAAAATTCCCACTTTCATTAGGAATCAAATCGGCCTCATATGATATTATTTTGCTGACGGATGCTGATTGCAAGCCTTCATCCGAACAATGGATCGGCAATATGGCTGCCAGGTTCAGAATGGAAAAGGAGATTGTGTTGGGATATGGAGCTTATGAAAGGCAGTCGAGCCTTATCAATCTTATTATTCGTTACGAGACCCTCTGGATCGCCATTCAATATCTTTCATATTCATTGAGTGGCCGCACCTATATGGGAGTGGGCAGGAATATTGCTTACCGCAAATCTCTATTCTATAAAAACAAAGGCTTTTCTTCGCATTATACCATTCCATCAGGGGATGATGACCTGTTTATTAACAGTGCAGCCACAAAACGCAATGTCGCCATTGAAGTGAGAGAGGGAAGTCATAGCATTTCAGAGCCTAAAGCGAGTTTCTCCGAATGGATAATACAAAAAAGGAGACATCTGACAACCTGGAAGTATTATCGGCCGCGATTTAAGCGATTATTGGGAGTTTGGGCTATCAGTCAGTTGATGTTTCTTGGGCTTTTTGCCCTTTTAATGGTGCTGGGATTTAACCTGATAGTGGTTGGTGGCGTATTCTTCCTGCGTTTTGTTAGTTACTTGTTAATTACTAAATGTAGCATGAATCGACTGAATGAAAAAAAATTATTGTTATTTTCGCCTATAGCGGAAATATTCCTGATCATATTTTACTTTTTATTAAGTTTAATAAATATGTTCAGTAAACCTGATAAATGGAAGTGAACCCAAACTTAACTGAAAAAGCACTGCGCGATTTTCAATTGGTGCAGGCTGCCATTGACAATGGCGACCAGCGTGCCTATGCTATGCTCATGAATAACTATCGGGATTCGCTTTATTTCATGTTGCTTAAGATGACCAACAACCCCAATGATGCCGATGATCTCACCATCGAAGCATTCGGTAAAGCATTTAAAAAGCTTGAACAATATACGCCTGATTATGCATTCAGTACCTGGCTTTTTAAGATCGCATCCAATAATTGCATCGATTTCATGAGAAAGAAGAAAAAACATACTTTCTCCATTGACGGTAGTGCGAACGGGGAAGAAGGACAGGAACTTGCCAACATCATTCCTTCCGATACACCTGATCCGGAGGAGTGTGTGATGAAAAAGGAAAAGGTCATTATGATGCGCGAAGTGGTGGAAAAGCTTAAACCTCATTATCGTAAACTGATCGAATTAAGATATTTCAAAGAATACTCCTACGAAGAAATTGCAACTGAACTGGATTTGCCACTTGGTACCGTCAAGGCCCAATTATTCCGCGCCCGCGAATTTATATCCAATATTATGAAGAATATTCCGGAGAATTATTAATTCGGATCACAGGCCTTTACATATTCCGCAAGCTCTTTCCCAAAATCAGAATCCAGATCCAGTGAGTTGTAATCCATCACCTGGTTGTTGAGGTATTGCATGACCAGGAAGCTGATCTCATCATTGGCGGGGTGGATGCCAGCAAAGAAAAAGCCAAGTTTCTCAAATTCGGGACAGAGGATGGCTGTGAAAGGATCATGAAGGTTCAGAGTGAGGTATATCGTTTCAAAGCGCTCAACACAGAAATGCTTTAAATCTTCCGAAACTTTTTTTACCGCATGTTCACCATATTGGTCTACCTGTATGGTGGCTGTTACAAATTCATGATTCGGTTTTACCTTCAATTTTGTTCTTCTTCCTTTAAGGTCGTCCAACGTCAGTCTTTCATCCGTAATAATGGGTTCAAACCCAATATTGGAAAATATGCGCCTGATCATCCTGGAGTGTCTTTCCGGTGCAAAGACCGTGGTAGATTCAGGTAGGTTGAGGTACCTGTAAGCGATCATGATACTTTCCCTGGGATGGCTGCCCTCCTGGATATCTCTAAATTTCAGCACCGGTACTTTGGAGAGTAGAAGTGCGCAATCTTTCAGTCCATAATGATGAGAGGCTTTTTGTGAATAGGGATGGGTCGTAACCGACATGGCGTAAATACCAAAGATATCCTCTTCTATGGCTTTCTCAATGAGTGCCTCCCATAGTTGACTCATAATTCCCATTCCCCTAAAGGATGGGTTGCTGAAAGCGATGCCCAATTCTGCATTTGCAAATAAATCCGTGCCTTTTTCCAGTGCTGCATGCCCAATAATCTCTCCACTCTGAAGACGTGCCACCATCGATACCAGGTTGCCGCTACGATTTAACCTTACAAGCTTTTCAGGGAAATAGATATTTTCATACGGATAACTGTAGCCATAAGCGTAATAAGCTAAACGGGATACCTCAACTGCTTCATCAGGCACCATCAAACCAATATCAAAAACTTGTTTTGTTGCCGCTTTACTTGTTGGGGCTTCACCGGCTTTACCTTCATTGATGAGTTCCTCAATTGACCTGCTGGGAAGGTTTTTGGCAAGGATTACTTCAATGCCTTCTTTTCCATGATTAATATAAAAGTATTCGTCCATTACCTGTTGAATAAGATAATGGCCCAGGCCACGATCATTCAGGTTTTCTTCCAGGTCTTTTCTGTTAAAGATTGGGAATAGAGCGGGATCAAAGGGGATTCCTCTTACCCAGATACTGACCTTTAATCCCAGGGGAACCTGGCAAAATTCAATATCAATATCCTCCAGCTGGC
This sequence comes from uncultured Bacteroidales bacterium, assembly GCA_964487735.1. Lineage (GTDB taxonomy): Bacteria > Bacteroidota > Bacteroidia > Bacteroidales > B18-G4 > B18-G4. The sequence goes on from CAZASJ010000019.1 coordinate 25,231, forward strand.
CTGGTGCAAAGGAATGCTTGATGATGTTGGTCAATGCTTCTTCAAGAGCCAGTTGTATCTGCTTATTGTCGTGTTCGTTGAAACCGATCTGCTCTGCCACAATGGTAAGACAAGCCTCTGCTTCAGCAAGGTTTTCGATTTGATTTTGTATGATCAGTTTTGAATGATGGCAGCTTTTCATGAAGTCAGTTTTCTGTTATCAATTATCTTATGAAGTTTACCACTGTTCTTGATCTTGGTGAACTCCATTGCATCAATTGCTTCTGCAATAAGATCTATCAGGTCATCATTTACAACCATATCTTTAAGTGTGGTATAATGCTCAAGAAGAGTGTCAACAACTTTTTTTTCGGTAATATCAGCATTTTTATTCACTCGGACAATGATCTTTTGTTTGCCGGCACCGGCTGTATCCAGGATCAACTGCAGTTCATCGCCATAAGCAAGTCGCTCTTCAAGGATGTTCTTAAATTCATTGTAATTGAAGAGGGGGCCCATCTTAAAAATATCACCAAAACGTCCAAGCAGTTCAAATCGGGGCGATTTTCTCCCACATTTGCAAGGTTCTGGAACCCAACGGCCAAGGTCGCCTATCTCATAGCGGAGGAGATCCTGTCCTTTCCTTGAAAGGGAGGTAAAGATCAGTCTTCCGGTTTCGCCTGCTTCCACCGGAATGTCTTCGCTCATCTTGAAAATCTCCAGGAATTGGGTTCGGCTCATTACATGATGCACACTGCCTCTACAATGGGTGCAGCTGTATCCCAGCGGGCCGGCATCATTGCTCCCATAAATGGCAGATTTAACTACTTCCACTCCAAATTCCTTTTTGTAAAATGCTACCATGGCTGAGCTCATATGTTCACCGCCATAGAAAATCTTTTTAATGCCTTTATAGGCTTTCAATTCTTTTGCGCAGGCATCAAACAATTGAGAAAAATAAAATGGCATGCCCAACAGGGTATCAACCTTATTTTCAATGATGGCTTTGGCAACATGCTCGTATTCGCTGATCGCTGTCATGGGGAATTGAGTAGCTCCCATGCCTTCCAAAATGCTCCAGAAGCTGATAAATCCACCATAGAGTTCTCCGCTGAAGAAGAGGTTCATGCATCGGTCGGACACCGGATCAAGCCCTGCTGCAAACAAGGCTTCTGAGGCGGCGAACATCTGTTTATGATAATCTTCGTAAGTATAGACTGCCATTTTTGGCTTTCCGCTGGTACCACCACTTTTAAAGAAAAGTTCTGAAAATTTATCCGGCACTTTATGGCGGACATAATCTTCTTTGTGGATCACAGGTGTTTTTTCAGGCAGAAATGGTCTGCTTTGTTCTTCAAGGTCAGCAAAGCTGGATAAGCCATTCGTTAGGGTGCCCAATTGCAGGCAAATGCGCCGGCAATATCTTTGGAGTGCATATACACCATCATGGGGTTCACCCGGATAGCCGTCGAGCATATGTCCGGGACGCTTGATGCGTGTAACACCTGCCTGAACCAGTTCTGTGCTGAGTTCTCCGAGTTCTTCCATGCTGCAGGCCAGCCCGGCGGTTTGCAAATAAGTGCGCAAAGGGCGTAAGGTGCCTACAATATTCTCTTTCATCAATGGCTTTATCCAAATGGTTCTGAAAAGGGGTGAAGGCCTGAGCCCGGATTTATAGTCCACTAAAATGCGCCATGTCTTTTCCTGTGATTCGATTACTTCTGATTCGCCCAGGCTTGCACCCAGTTTTGCTACCTGGGTCACATTTGTGATCTCGGCCATTTCGGGAATACTCATATCCGCTTGAGGAAAGCCCTGGCTTACCCTGTCCAGTACTTTTGCAAAGGCTTGCGCAAAGTCCAGTAATTCTTTATGGTTATCAGTTTCCAGGTATAGGCATTGCGGGCTTGAACAGGCTTGCTGTTCGATCACACAAATATCATAGGCTATATTTTCAAGGGATGGAATATCCTCTTTCATTTTTGTGCTTACATAAGTAAAACTTATCCTGTGGCCCCAGTCTATGATGCGTATGCCTTCGGGAGTCATTTTTCTGACGGATGCTACTGATTCTTCTCCGCCCCAGGCAGCAATGCCATGGGCGGCATTGAACAAGCTGCTTAGCACATCTTTTCTGGAAGACGAAAGTTGAAAGGCATATACAAAAGGTTTTAAAGAACCACTTATATCGGCATCAACAATACCCTTCAATATCAATTGGGGAAAATTGCCATTTTTACTGCTGTTCTTGAGGATGTTGATGTTTCCCGACATCAATCCCTCCAGTACGCTGAGAGGAGCCACTGTTGGGGCATTGCCCGGTACTACGTGAACCAATAAGCCAAGAGGGGCCCAGGCTTCGAAGGCATCTCCGCGAAAATCATTGCGATGCAGAATAAAGGGATTGTCTGAGCCCAGTTCTCTTTTTAGTTTTTGTTCCAGGAAATCAGGATCAAGAAAAGCAATGATCTCATGGATGGTTTCGGCTGCATGTTCGGCAGTATTGCCGGCATCTGTAAGGGAATGTATCAATTCCTTATTGTTACCTTCTATCAAAGTCTGCCGATAGCTGTTGCAGGCGCGGAAAAGGACCGCAGGATCGATGCGTTTCCGAAGGTCGTTGGCGGCTGCCTTCCCAATGCTGTTTACTTTTTCATTGAATTCAGCTTCGCTGATCCATTCACCTCGCCAGATATATTCGTTGTTTTTCATAATGGGATCATTAAACAGCTTCTTTTTTAAGCAATTCTGCTGCAGAAACAGCGCAGCTTTTGTTTTTTGAGATTCCTGCACGGCCGGCAATCTCAAACCATGGTGTATTGATGCCGCAACCACATTCTTCAGGCCCGTGCATAATGGCAAGATCACCCATCATCACACTTACTGCCGGAACGGAAGTGATATAGGGCGTTACAAAACTTAAATATCCTGTTTTGCCGTATTCAAGTATTTCCAGTGTCTTAACGTCTCTGATAAAGGCACGTGACCATATCGGCACATGCATATGATGATGATTGCATTCAATATAGGGTACAGAATGTTCTACGGAACCAAAGCCATCGCGGCAGCGGATATCCGGTATTCCCAACTGTTCTCCTATACGGGTGTAAAGTTCGGCTTTTGACAACTGTTTGTCGGCATAGCCTTTCCAGCCACCGGCACAGAATACGAGGGAATCGTTTGAGAGATTGAGATTTTTCTCACCCAGCGATTTCATTCGTTCAAGGATAAAATATATAAACGACGGGAAGCCGATCAGGCGAACAGGGATTTTTTCAGCTTCGTACTTTTTCAATACTTCAATACAACCAAAAATATCGAATTCATGTGTGCCTTCTCCGGTTAATCGAAGCACATAATTAACATGCCTTGCCGGGGCATATTTCGTGAGAAATTTGCTTGTATTGGTGGTGCCTCGGGTAGATCCTTCTTCAGGTTCGTAATTGCTTACCAGGTAATTGGTTTCCTGCTCGGGATTGTACCAGTCAAAGTAATCATAAACGAAATCTACCATCCGTCTGCCGGAAGATATTGACCAATGGTCGAAAAACATCTGGCTTTTCTGACCCATAGTGCCGGAGGAGGTAAGGGTGATCTCTATATCTTCTTCAGGGATGGACCTTACAGCATGGGTCTTGAAAAAATTTGCATGGATAAAGGGAATCCTGGAAAGAGCCTGCATGCTGTTTAATTTTTTAGGGCTGAAGTTCTCCCGCTCGAGCAGGTTTTTATAAAAACTGCAACGCTCAGAGTGCCATTGGATGCTTTCCCGCATGGCCTGCAGAAAAAGAGTATCCATATCCTTCCCTGTACGGTAAGGATCGGAAATGCCGCAAAGTTCCTGAACCGACGGCAGCGCCGTGATGTCTGGTACCTGCAATGTTTCAAAGTTTGACATATTATTGGTTTAGTTGAATCGGTTGTCGATAATGCGACGGATCTTGCCCGTCCGTGGGTTGATCTCGAGTTCTTTCGGGCCAATCCACTCTATGCTGATAGGGTGAACTCCATTGATTTCGATTTCTTCTTTAAATTCGGGGCGCTCATTAAAAATGGTATCCAGTAGTTTGTCATCCCAATCATCCCGGGCGAGATCAGGATCATCTACAACAATTCTCAGTGTTAGTTTGTCCAGTTTGCCAATGTGATCGATCACCATCTGGAAATTGGCGGCATGAAAAACAGGTTTCATGAGATGAAGGATATGAAGGAAATTATCAACATACATGGTAACAACACCGATGCGGGCACCCTCCTCCGAGCGTCCGAGGATTTTAAACTTCCTGTTCTTAGTTCCTTTTTCTTCTAACCAGATGCCTCTGTCACCGACAGGGTAGCGGATAATGGGCATCAGCAGGCGTGAGAGGTTGGTGGTGAGTATGCGCCCTTCCACATTGCACTCTTCGATCACTTGGCCGCTTTCTTCATCCACAATTTCGATCATATTATATCCATCAAATACCCTATGTTCATTGAAACCACAATCGTGGTCGATATAACCGAGCAAACCGCCATCAACGCTGGCATATCCTACAGAATAGATCTTTATACCCGGAAATACTATTTTCATCAGCTCCCGCTGATCTTCATACATGGTCTCTCCTCCGAAATATACTTTTTCGATGCGGAGTCCTTTGATCTTTTCTTTTTTAATGTATTCGGTGAGATTGATCAACTGTGTGGGGACTCCCAGTAAAGTGTTAATCCCGAAATCCTGCAGTTCTTTGGCCATGAATTCGACCGGGGCAGCACCGGAAATTGGGAAAATCATTACATCAACGGGGCAGCGAGATAAACTGTCGTGCAGGAAGAGAAAACTACTATATAATTCACCTGCATAGAACAGATTTGCAATCCGGTCGGCCCTCTCGAGTCCTGCATCAGCCAGGTGGTATCCAAAAGTTGCTGTCATGGTTTCCCACTCTTCACGCGAATACACTGAAAATTTTGGTTTTCCGGTTGTTCCCCCACTTTTAAAGATGATGCCATCTTCCATTTCTCCGGTTAGCAGGCGGTTGTTATCAACCGTATTGTGTTCCCAGAAAAGCTTCTGATCAACAGCTGGCAAATCAGTTATTTTCCAATCATCTTCAGCTACGTTTTTGTATAATTCTTTGTAAAAGGGGGATAGTGATCGTGCAATTGAAAAGATGGTTTCAGGAGGGTAGGTTTTCATGTGCAGAAAGAGGTCGGTTAAAACCCAAAGATAAAGAATAAGTTGTAATTTTGCTTCTCATAAGAACTTCATTTTAAGAAATATTGGAAGAAATGGAAATGACTGATTTTTATAAAAGCATTATTCAGGGCATCCCCGAAATCCTCCCGGAACAGAAAAAAATTGATAAAAACGTATCACACGCCCCGGTGCGAAAGGATATCCTGAATAAAAATGAGAAAAAACTGGCATTGCAGAATGCTCTTCGATATTTTAACCCAAAGCATCATGCAGTTTTGGCTCCTGAATTTGCAGCTGAGCTGAATGATTTTGGCCGAATATACATGTACCGTTTTCGTCCGGATTATGAGATGAAAGCCAGGCCCATCCAAGAATATCCAGCCAGATCGAAACAAGCTGCGGCCATTATGTTGATGATACAAAATAACCTGGATCCTGCCGTGGCTCAACATCCGCACGAGCTCATTACTTATGGTGGCAATGGCGCGGTGTTCCAGAATTGGGCCCAGTACCTGATTACGATGAAGTACCTGTCGGAAATGACAGATGAACAAACCCTGACCATGTACTCCGGCCACCCGATGGGACTTTTTCCTTCACATAAGGATGCTCCGAGGGTTGTCGTAACCAATGGAATGGTTATTCCTAACTATTCCAGCCCTGATCATTGGGAAAAATTCAATGCCTTAGGTGTTTCTCAGTATGGACAAATGACGGCCGGGTCATATATGTATATCGGGCCTCAGGGCATCGTGCATGGCACTACCATAACGGTCCTTAATGCAGGCAGAATGCTAAAAGACGGAGCCAGGGGACTTGGCGGAAAAGTATTTGTCACTTCCGGATTGGGCGGCATGTCAGGTGCCCAGGCAAAAGCAGCTGTGATTGCAGGTGCTGTTGGTGTAATTGCTGAAATAAATCCTGCTGCAGCGATAAAAAGACATGAACAGGGCTGGGTGGATGAACTATACAATGATCTCGATGCAATCATAAACAGGATACAGGAAGCAAGCCGAAATAAAGAAGCCGTTTCTCTGGCCTATCAGGGAAATATTGTTGACCTCTGGGAGGCTTTTGTGGATAGAAATATTCATATTGACCTGGGATCAGACCAAACATCTCTTCACAATCCATGGGCAGGTGGGTATTACCCTGCAGGATTGAGTTTCGAAGCATCCAACGCAATGATGGTAGCAGATCCTGATCAATTTAAACAAAAGGTACATGCTTCTCTTAAACGCCAGGTGGAAGCGATCAATGCTATGACTGTAAGGGGTATGTATTTCTTCGATTATGGGAATGCCTTTTTACTTGAGGCTTCCCGTGCCGGAGCCGATATCATGAAGGCGGATGGCACTTTCAGATATCCTTCATATGTGCAGGATATCATGGGGCCGATGTGTTTTGATTATGGCTTTGGACCTTTCCGCTGGGTTTGCACATCCGGCGATCCGGATGACCTTCAAACCACTGACCGTATTGCAGGGGATGTACTGGAAAAACTGGCAGAGGAATCGCCGAAAGAGATTCGCCAGCAGATGATGGATAATCTCAGATGGATCCGTCAGGCAGAAGAAAATAAATTGGTGGTTGGCTCTCAGGCTCGCATACTATATGCTGATTGTGAAGGAAGGACAAAGATCGCCGAAGCATTTAACAATGCTATAAAAAGTGGAGAGGTAAGTGCCCCTGTTGTTTTGGGTCGCGATCACCACGACGTGTCAGGAACGGATTCGCCTTTCAGGGAAACTTCGAATATTTATGATGGATCACAATTTACTGCAGATATGGCCATACAGAATGTTATTGGAGATGGATTTCGCGGAGCGACATGGGTATCCATTCATAATGGTGGAGGTGTTGGCTGGGGTGAAGTTATAAATGGCGGTTTTGGAATGCTGCTGGATGGCAGTGAAGATGCTGATCGCAGGTTGAAGAGTATGCTGTACTGGGATGTGAATAATGGAATTGCCCGCCGCAGCTGGGCACGCAACGATGAAGCTGTTTTCGCCATTAAGAGGGCCATGGACAAAGAACCTATGCTGCAAGTAACCCTGCCCAATAAAGTAGATGAAAATATTATTAATAAATTATAACAGCGATGGCTCTTTCAGATCTTCCAAACATTGGAAAAACTCTCGAAATCAAATTAGATGGCATCGGTATTTCTACACGGAAAGATCTGATTGACCTGGGTAGCGAGCAGGCCATTGTCAGGCTGAGTACAATGGAAAAGAGCGGGGTGTGCATCAACATGCTTTACGCCCTGGAAGGCGCAATACAAGGGATCAGATGGCATAATTTACCCCAGAGCCGAAAAGCAGAATTAAGGAATTTTTATCGTTTATTAGAAAAATAACCAGACCTCACAGATCCCCTGGCTTGTGAGGTTGATATATATCATTTTTATGAAAAAATACATCCTTTTATTGCTTATCATAAGTACTGCTGCCTGTTCAAATTGTGATCAGAAGCTTGATCAGGAACCAGGCAATATTTCACTGCATTCACATAGCATGGCAACATTGTATAGCTACTTTGCTGATGAGTACAGGGCCTTGACCTATCAGGCATTTAATATTGCCCGTGAACGGGTCGATGATATCAGGTCCAATGATCCGGACAATAAGCAATTTGCCATTGTGGTTGACATTGATGAAACCATTCTGGACAATAGTCCACATCAGGCCTTGATGATAGCCAGCGACAGCAACTATCCCTATATGTGGAATGAATGGTGCAGCCTGGCTGATGCCAGAGCAGTGCCGGGAGCATTGGAATTTCTCCAATATGCTGATGAAAAGGGATTCAATGTTTTTTATGTCTCAAACCGCAAGGCAAAGTATACACAGGAGGGCAGTATCAGGAATCTCATTGCATTGGGATTTCCGCAAGTCGATGAAAAACATTTTTTATTGAGACTTGAAAAGTCAGAGGATAATCCAAACCCTTCCGATAAGCAGCTGCGCCGCGACGGGATCTTGGCAGAAGGATATGAGATCGTCCTCCTGATAGGGGATAATCTGGGTGATTTTTATACGGATGAATCAGACCATGATGCTCGTATGGCCCAATTGGAAACGTATAAAGCCGAATTTGGAAATAAGTTCATTGTTCTTCCCAATGCCATGTACGGAAATTGGGCGACAAGCCTGGGAATCAAGGATGCGAAAACAATGGATTCTTTGTTGCTGTTAATGACTGAGCCCTTTGAATAAGCCCTAACTAAGGCATAAGAAATGATTATGAAAAAAGCATTCCTGTCTTTCGTTTTCTTATCCGTGCTGGGAAGCCTGATGGCCCAAAATCAGCTACGGGTGAAGGCCGGGGGCTTGTATACCTATACATCCATAGCTGAGTACAATCGGCCGGGTCAGTCCTATTATCTGCTCGATTCAGTAGATTATGACCAACAACTTTTTGGTATGCTTGCAGGCCTGGAGGTTGATATCGACCTTGGGAAAAATGTTTATTTCGTAAGTGGTTTTGGCTACAGCAGGAAGGGCCTGCCAGAGATATCCCATACAGATTTTATTGGTACAACAAGATCCAGAACTGCATTTCAGAATTATTTAGGGATCCATTTCCAGTTTAAATATCATCATCGATTTAAGGATGGCAATTTTGGAATATATGCAGCTACAGGGCCTAAAGTAGATTTTACCATTGGCGGGCCAAACTATGCAGAGTTTTCAACAGTCAGCGGCAGCAAATTCTTTCAGGCTTTTGGAAGTTTTAATATTGCTGAATTTCTCTGGTATACAAACTTTGGCTTCAGTTATAAACTGGGCCCCGGAGATCTTGTTTTCGACCTAAACATGATGAATGGATTAAGCGATGCCCTTCGCGATAAGTATATTATCGGTAAAACCCTTTCAATTGGCGTGTTGGTAGGATATTCATTCTATCTGAACTAAAAAGGAAATTTCTTATATTTGCAATAGATCACATCTAGTGTTTTGTATATGAGATTTTCTTTTGTTCTATATGTCTTATAAAACCCAACGTTAAATTTTATGAAAGTTCTTGTTCTCGGAGCAGGAATCTCGGGCCATACGGCCGCTGCATTCCTTAAGAAAAAATTAGGTAAAAAGCATGAGGTGATCGTAGTTTCGCCAAGTCAGTACTACCAATGGGTGCCATCCAATATATGGATTGGCGTTGGCAGGATGAAGTCTGAGCAGGTCAAATTTAAACTTCAGAAGGTTTATAAACGCTGGGGGATCATTTTTAAGCAGGCCAAGGCTGTTTCCATTCACCCGGAGGGAGACAAAGAAATTTCTTCTGCATTTGTAACAGTTGAATATACTTCTGAAGATAAACCAGGTACAATCGAAAAGGTAGCGTATGATTATCTGGTAAATGCCACTGGCCCAAAATTGAATTTTGAGGCCACAGAAGGCCTGGGGCCTGGCAAGAACACAGTATCGGTCTGTACTTTCAGTCATGCGGAAGAAGCCTGGAAAACCCTGGATGCTTGTATTGAGAAAATGAAGAAGGGTGAAAAGCAAAGGTTCCTGATTGGTACCGGAAGCCCGACAGCTACCTGCCAGGGAGCAGCCTTTGAATATGCCCTTAATATATCCTTTGAATTAAAGCGCAGAAAACTGGATCATCTGGCTGAGATCACATGGATTTCAAACGAGTATGAGCTTGGAGATTTTGGCATGGGAGGGGCTTTTGTGAAAAGAGGAGGATATGTAACTCCAACCAAGATCTTTACAGAATCAGTTTTTGCTGAAAACAATATTAAATGGATCAAGAGGGCCGGGGTGCATAAAGTAGAAACCGGTGTGGCACATTATGAAACCCTCGATGGGGAATACAACACAGCTGAGTTTGATTTTGCAATGCTCATTCCTGCCTTTTCAGGGCATGATATCAGTGCTTTTGACAAGAATGGAGATGACATCACATCCACCATTTTTGCCCCCAATAAATTTATGAAGGTGGATGCTGATTATACGCCAAAACCATTTGAGGAATGGAGCATTAACGACTGGCCACAAACTTATCAGAGTCCGGCCTATCCCAATATGTATGCAACCGGTATTGCTTTTGCACCTCCGCATTCCATCTCTAAACCAATGAAATCGAAAAATGGAACAGCGATATTTCCTGCTCCGCCACGTACCGGAATGCCATCCGGGGTCATCGGCAAGGTGGTTGCACAAAATATTTCGTATCAGATCAAGCATGGAACCAAAGAGCATAAGCATACTGCCAATATGGGGCGCATGGGTGCAGCCTGCATCGTATCGGCAGGGTATAGCATGACCAGGGGGCTGGGTGCTTCAATGACAGTATCGCCTGTAGTACCTGATTGGGATAAGTATCCGCAATGGGGCAGGGATATTAAGGGAACAGTGGGAGAAATTGGACTGTCAGGGCACTGGATCAAGCTCTTTCTGCATTATATGTTCCTTCATAAAGCCAAAGGCTATCCATTCTGGTGGCTGCTGCCGGAATAATCCACGTATTGAAAAATTGAAAAATTTAAGACATGGCTGATAAAAAAGTTATCCGAGTATATAAAGATGAGTTCTATCCTCCCGTCCCTACTGCTTTTACAAAAAGGATGAGAACCAATATTCCCATTCAACTGTATAAATTTTTGCGCTTGAATTATAAGATCATGCGCATTGTTGTAAAGGGGCACTCCTAAAACACTGACCTCACAGGTCCATGGAACTGTGAGGTCAGCATTTTATAAAAATTAATAATTAATTGAGTTGTGTTGAAATGGATTTTTCTATTTTTGGCTGATGGAAATAGAAAAAATCAGACAGGATCTTGCCGAAAAGGTAAAGGCCATTCCCCCCATAGGGAAAAAACTTAAATTTAAATTGGACGATCAATTCATAGTCATTGATGGCAGCAGCGATGTGAATGAGCTGCGCAACACTGATGAAGATGCGCATTGTACCATAAGCATGAGTATTGAAACTTACTTAAAACTTCAGAGAAAAGAGATCAAGCCCATGATCGCAACCCTCACCGGAAAGCTCAAGGTGAAAGGAGATATTGGTCTGGCTCAGAAGTTGAAACAATTAATGTAAGCAATGACGAAACAGCCATCACTGCGCGTACAGCGCACTTCTATGCTCAACATCATAAATGGAACAGGATATGCCTTAAGAAAAGTAAGGCTTGACCCATTTAAAATAGATGCTGATTCCCTTATTTCAAAGGCCAGGAAAAGGGCAGGGTTTACTGCCAGTGTCCCGAAAGCGGAAGAGGGACTTAAGAAATTGGTTTACTCAATCAATCATGAAGCCAATCCCAATCCGTTTGGAGCATTGGCCGTTAAAGGCCTCCTCAGCCGTATCCTCTATGGTCGCTACAAGATAGAACAGGAACTTGCGAAAAATCCTGTCATTGAAGATCAGAGCATCGAACAACCGGTTTTTATCATCGGAATGCCCCGCACAGGGACAAGCATCCTGCATGCCATCCTGCATGAAGATCCTGCTCACAGATCACCATTGGCATGGGAATGCCTGCTGCCATATCCCGCAGCGACCCCGGAGACTTTCCGGGACAATTCGCAATTGCATACAATTGAAAAAGAATTCGGGCAATTGTTTAAGCTGGTCCCTGATTTCAGGCGTAAGCATTATATGGAAGCAGATGCACCTCAGGAATGCCTTGGGATAACTGCTTTTGATTTTAATAGTTTTCAGTTTTCTGCCCAATTGTACCTGCCATCATATATGGCCTGGTTTTCTGATGAATCCGATATGCTCGGAACCATGCGATTCCATAAACGTTTTCTCCAGTACCTCCAATCGGGGGGCGTTAAAGGCCAGCGATGGCTGTTGAAATCTCCGGTGCATTTGCGTAGGCTGCCGGAAATATTTGAAGTTTATCCGGATGCTAAAATTATCATGACACATCGCGGACCTGCCGATATTGTAAGTTCCACTGCCAGCCTTATTTCCTCTGTTCGGACATTATACAGCGACAACGAAGACCAAAATGTCACAGGGACTGAACAGTCTATGTTGTGGAGTAAGTATTTTGACCGCTTCCTGGAAAGCAGGAAAGCCCTTAACAAGGAAGATCAGATCATCGACCTTAAATTTGAAGACTTTGTTAAAGATCAGATGGGAACAATCAGACAAATATATGATCGCTTTGGCTGGGAACTGACAGATGAGGCAGTCAGGAATCTTGAATCTTTCCTTGAAAAGAATCCCAAGGATAAACATGGTAAACACGAATATTCTCTGGATGCTTTCGGACTGAAAGAGAATGATGTTAATCAGCAGTTCAGCAAATATCTTGAATTTTACGAACAACTTTAATTCATTTTTATGGAATATAAAAGCAAAGCAGCACTTGAGCATTTTCTTGAGGTGATCAGGAATACTGATAATACATTTTTGGATCCCGAAAAAGTGATTGATGAACAGGGGAGGGTAGATGGCTATCAGCATATATTTCATCTGCTCCGCACCAGCATTGATTTTTATCTTTTTAATGACCCCCTGCATCCTGAATTCATGCTTTTGGCTACGCCATATCATAAGGTGCTGGGTGATAATGTTGATTCTGTCTATTATTTTTCTCAGGTTAGAGGAGACCAGGAGTATATCATAAAGGGAAAAAGATTTGACAGTTGTTATCTTTCTTTTTGTTTGTATGGAGGGTCACCGGATGGTGAGATTAGTGAGCGGGTGACTCAGAATGTGAATCACAGGGATATTGAATTTGAGGCTGATGGAAGTTTTGAAATTAAGTTCACGCCGGACCCAAAACGGAAGAATGAGTTTAAGCTTGATGATGATTCTGTAACTTTATTTACACGTGAATATTTTTTCGACAGGGCCAATGGTCGTGAGAGTGAATTGTCCATTACGAATACAAAAGAACAGGAAGTGCATGTGCCACTGGATGATGATGAACTGGCAAAAAGGATCCGTGTGATGGCTACTTTCTTCGAACAAACCACCTGGATTGCACCATTGCCGGTAGATTTTCCATTGAATGACTTTCTTCCACCATTTCCTTTTGAAGCCGATCAGGGTGGATGGGGAACTGTTGACAATACCTATTGCTTCGGACGTTTTCGCCTGGAAGAAAATCAATTCCTGAAGATACATTTTACATCACCTGAATGTTGTTACTGGGGGATACAAACCTGGAACTTCCTGATGCAGTCGATGGATTACAGGAATTATAAAGTTTGTATAAATAAAGGGAATGCGATTCCCAATGATGATGGTAGTTATACCGTTTATCTTTCCCACAAGCCCATGGATGTTGATAACTGGATCAGCACCGCTGCCTATAAGGAAGCCATCATATTCTGTCGCTGGTTGCTGTCAGAAGAATTGCCTGAGCAGCCAAGCGTTGAACTGTGTGAATTATAAAATATACACAGCATAAAAAAAGCAGCCCCAAAAAGGAAGCTGCTTTTTTTATGTGTAAGAAAAACTTAACGGGCTAGCGTTACTCTTTCAGTTAATACATTGTCGTTTACCATCAATTGTACAAAGTAAACACCATTTTGCAGGTTTTGGCCGCTAATCCTGATGAGTTGCTCACCGGCTGCATGAATGCCTTCATCTGATTGGTAAACAAGTTCACCAAGGATGTTATACATGTTCACTTTGATGTGGCTTACCTCTGCCGTAGTAATGGCAATATTGGTTTGGTTGCTGAATGGGTTGGGGTAAATTTTCACCTCAGTATTCGCAAGGATGTCATCAATACCGGTATTGTCATCGGTTGAGAAATCAGTACCAATTACTGAACCAAAGTCACCTATTCCCTGGATGATATACTGGTTTGAGCCATAATACAATGCGAAGAAGCCAGGTGAGTTCAGCCCGTCGCCACCTGCATCGTATACATAAAACTGATAACATGAAAGATCATCAAGTTGAAAATCTTCCTGTATCATCTGGTTTGACTGGCTGTATGGGCCACCGGAATGAACTACCATGCCGTCAGCATCAAGGATTTCCCATGTTGTTTCGCCCGGATGATCATCTGTTCTGAATATAATACTTACAAGTGAAGGAACTATTTCAGTTTCAGGAATCATTTGGTTTATAGTATCGTTGAGTGGGTATTGGTCTGGTTGTCCGTTAGGATTTTCTGAATAGATCTTCAGCATATTCTCTGGTTCCGGGGTGAAAGCGATCACTGGAAGTGAGATAACATCTTCCTCAAGGAAAGAAAGATTGCCTGTCCATTCATAAGTGCTGAGGTCACCGCCATTCACCTGATATTGAATTGTGAGGGATGTTAAGTCCTGGTTCCCGTTGTTACGAACAACAAACATAGGTTCGAAAGAACCGGTACATGAATGTTCAGGGAGGTTTGATAATTGTGATATGGATGCGTCGTTTTCATTTACATTACCCATATCGATCATTGCTTGCTTACTTCCGTTCAGGATCTGTTTGGTTCCGTTTTCTTGCAGAAAGACTACAATTTCGCAATGTTCTGCAACCCAGCTTGGGTCAATTGAAAAAGAATAATTCTGTTCAATGATGCTGGTATTGGAGAAATCAAGCTGAATCCCGGAATGTGAAGGGATCATCATCCTCTGAACAAAATTCAGCTCTGTTTGTCCCTGCCAGTTTTGTTGAATCTCAGATTCAGTAACAACACAATGAAGACGGATATCAGAACCAGAATAAGGGTCAACCATTTCAATGGTTACATCCACGTTATAATCGATCAACCCTGAAGATGAGCCTTGTATGTCAATCGAAAAGGAAGCAGGAATGGCAAGTTTTTGGGTTACCCGGGGAAGGTATTGAGGATAAAGGCTTGTTGTATGATTCCCACCTACGTAAGCTGATCCTCCATCAAATAATGCTGTAGGATAGCCACTGATGTTATAATATGAATTCCTGGCATTTGAAGCAGTATTGGCATAGTTGTCACCATTATGATTTTCAATGATAGCTACGTCGTGTCCATTGGCAATGAGATCATCGGCACCCAATGCCGCACCGGGGCAATATGTGCACCATGTACCGGTGCCAATTTCTACAACGACCTTGTCACGGGCTATTGTCTGTGAAAAAGCAAAGCTGATACCAATCAGCAAAGCAAAGAGAGTAGTGATTGTTCTTTTCATAGTATTTCTTGTTTTCGTTTACTGTTTTATAATACACTAACATACAAAATTAGTCTTTTTTAATCCGAAAAAGCAAGATTCTATTAAGTATTTTCATATTTAGCTATGAATAATCTATGAATATTTATTCTTTAAGATTTATTAATATTCCGGTATGCATAATATTTATTAATTTTGCAGTTCAAACTTTATAACAACAAAAAAACACACTATGAAAAAAATCTTACTCATTTTAGTCGCGGCATTTTTCATTTCATCATCTGCTTTTTCACAGGTGATGCTAACATGGGAATTTGGCCCAACGAGTTTATCCCCCTCAATTACCTTTAATGGAGGTCCATCTGATTTTGAGATCGTTGCTTATGTTGGTGTTACAAATACAAGCGCAAGTGAAGTTACCTTAAAAGTGGTTAGGCAAGAATTATCAATGATGGACGGATCCCTGCACCAGTTTTGCTGGGGAGGAATTTGTTTTGCACCTGATACTGACACATCTGCAACCCAGATGACGCTGGCACCGGGTGAATCTACTACAGAATTCTCAGGCCATTATCAACCAAATGGAACAATGGGAATCTCATTGGTCAAATATATCTTTTATGATGTAAACAACCCATCTATTATGGCAGAAGTAATTGTTCATTTTAATAGCCTGTTTTCTATTTCAAGTACTGCCGGTGATTCTGTCTCAAAACATATGAGAATGATCAGTGGTGCTGTTGATGAAGAACTCAGCGGTATGATCAGTGTGAATAATAATTCCGCTGTGCCTCTGACTTTTATTGCCTTAAAAGGTGCTCAGATCACACAACCAAATACGGAAAATTGGTTTGCTTTTGATGGGATTACCTATCCTGTCGGTGTTGATACATCAGCACTTGTAACAATTGATGCCAACACTACTGACGATTCTTTTATGGGATATTATAATCCTAATAATGTTGAAGGAACTTCACAGATAGCGTATGTCTTCATGGATCCTATGAACCCACTGAGCTATGCCGTTATGATGTTTGTTTATGATGCGGAAGCAACAGGAATCAGCAATTATATTCTGGAGAACACCAGCTTCTCAGCAGCCTATCCAAACCCGGCTGAAAGTTTTGTTTCTTTCGATTATGAAATTCCGGCTGAAGTGAACAGGGCAGAGATTCTTATTACCAACCTGCTTGGTGCTGTTGTATATGAAGGCAGCATCAGTGGCATGAATGGAACGGAGAGAATCAATGTTTCTAACTTCACAGAAGGCATTTATTTTGCAACACTGAAACTCGATAACCAGATCGCTACAACACAGAAAATACTGGTTCGATAATATAAGTAAATTTATATATAGGAAAGACCTCTGCATTATTTGTGGGGGTCTTTTTTTTGTTTTGAGTTTTGTTCTCTGTGGTCAATACGCCTTTCCTTCTGGCGATATATTGCAATGGATTGAATCAAATAATTCCTCGTGGCTTGCCACGAGG
>CAZASJ010000020.1:0-12748 GCA_964487735.1 uncultured Bacteroidales bacterium
GGAACAGGGAACAAGGAACAAGGAACAAGGAACAGGGAACAGGGAACAGGGAACAAGGAACAGGGAACAGGGAACAAGGAACAAGGAACAGGGAACAAGGAACAAGGAACAGGGAACAAGGAACAGGGAATAAGGAACAAGGGATTAGGAACCAGGAAACAGTGACTAGTAACCAGTAACCAGCGTCAAAATACACCTTCCATAATCCATTATAATTCCATATCTTTAGTGAGAAAAAGAATCCCGGCAAAGCTTGTGCTGTCGGAACATTATGTGGCAAGAAATAAAACATGGAAACACTAAAGGATTTTTTGGAACTTGAGCTTCTCAATGCAGGAGGATATAAGATACAGGTATATACATTAGCGAGTATTTTACTCATTTATTTGATCACCAAATTGATACTTTGGTTGATTAAGAAAGCTCTTTTTCGTGAACGCAAGTTTAAAAAACTTGACAAAGGAAGTGCTTATGCCTTATTCCAAATCATAAGATATGTAATATGGGTCGTTGCCATCGGGGTTATTCTGGAAACTATTGGTGTTAATGTAACAGTATTTATAGCTGGTTCTGCTGCATTACTTGTTGGAATTGGATTAGGATTGCAGCAAACATTTAACGATGTTATATCAGGAATAATATTGCTTTCAGAACAATCCATTAAAATAGATGATGTCCTGGAAATAGATGATGATGTAGTCAGGATTCAAAGCATTGGACTGCGGACATCCAAAGGCCTGAATACAGATGACATTTCGATCATAATCCCGAATTCATTAATTACAAACAACAAGGTCATAAACTGGAGCCACCAGACAAAAAAAACCCGCTTCCGAATTGATGTTGGCGTTGCCTATGGCAGCGATGTAGACCTGGTCATAAAAACGCTGGAAGAAAGTGCATTTGAGCATCCTGATGTATCCGACAGGGAATTAACAGAAGCACGCTTGATAAATTTCGGTAATTCATCATTAGATTTCCAGGTGTTGTTTTTCAGTAAAAATATTTTCAGAATAAATAAAGTAAAAAGTGATATCCGTAGAATTATTAATCAAAAATTTGCCAAAAACAGTATCGCCATACCTTTTCCTCAAATGGACTTGCATTTAAAATCAAACTACACCGAAATATTGAAGAAAAAGGATTCATAGTGCCCCATTACAACTCTGGATTTAGCCCGATTGAAATAGTATCAGAAGTAAAAAAGCAATTTATCGATTATAGGCTTGTATCATGAAAAGATATTACCCTATACTCTGAGCCCATCCAATAAAATTTACATAGGTACAAGACCATTTAAAAACAGCTTATCTATTGAGAAGTCAATAGGATAGGTTTTGATTTAGAAATATTATACTTTACCTTTGTACGTTCAATGAGTATATTAGAAGCATTTGCAGGAAAAAATATTATCATCAAAAAGAAGTTATGGATTAAAGTAAAATTTCCATATTTGTTTATTGACCCTTAACTAATCCTTCCTTCAGGTTTTTTCTTTTTCAAATTAATTTACTTTAAACTCTCTATAGAAGCATTTTATGCATTATATAGATCTGATAATTTTTATCATATACTTCATTGCCATGATCGGCATTGGGTTTTATTTTTTCAGGAAAAATAAAACCGATGAGGATTTCTACGTTGGAGGACGTGGAATTGGCAAATGGCACATAGGGTTGTCTGTTGTCGCTACTGATGTTGGGGGCGGATTTTCAATTGGCTTAGGCGGACTTGGATTTACAATGGGGCTTTCGGGCTCATGGCTTTTGTTTACCGGTTTGATCGGAGCATGGATTTCGGCAGTTGTTTTAGTCCCCAGAGTTTGGAAATTATCAAGGCTAAAAAACCTTTTGACCTTTCCTCAATTGTTTGAACATTTCTATAATTCCAATGTCGCCTTCGTTGCCGGAATCATTTCAGCCATTGGATATATTGGCTTCACCAGTTCGCAAATGCTGGCAGGAGCAAAACTGGCAAATGCAGCATTTCCTGTAATAGACCTTAGAACAGCGATTATTATTATGGGAATAATAATAATCGCTTATACGGTATTGGGTGGATTGAAAGCAGTAATTCTTACCGACACGATTCAATGGTTGATCCTGATAATTGGATTGATGTTTATTGGCATTCCTGTTACCTATAATATGATAGGTGGCTGGGAAGTAATTTCCACTTCGGTCTCAGGTGAATTTTTCTCACTGCTAAATATTTCCTGGCAGCAAATATTAAACTGGACGGTAACCATTGTACCCATCTGGTTTGTTGGAATGACGCTTTATCAAAGGATCTACGCATCGAAGAGTTCAAAAGAAGCACAAAAAGCATGGTTCATTGCAGGAGTATTTGAGTGGCCAATTATGGCCTTTTTAGGGGTTATTTTTGGACTGTTGGCCAGGATTGCGCTTGTAAACGGAATGTTTCAACATCTCGGATATACAGATCCATCTTCTATTGACCCCGAGTTAGGCTTACCTTTACTACTCGTTAATGTATTGCCTGTTGGGCTTCTTGGAATATTAATGTCGGCATACTTCTCAGCTATAATGTCTACTGCAGATAGTTGTCTGATGGCATCATCCGGGAATGTAATGACTGACATTTATATGAAATTAAATAAATCATCTAATCGGAAATTAAATAATATCAGGTTATCTCAAACGATCACTTTAATTCTGGGATTGTTTGCAGTATTGCTGGCAGCCAAGATGACCAATGTACTGGACCTAATGCTCTATTCTTATGCATTTATGGTGTCTGGTTTATTTATTCCCACCCTTGGGGCATTGTATCTGATAAAAAGAGCTCCAGCAGCAGCATTTGTGTCAATGATTCTTGGTGGAGGGACAACTATTTCCCTCATAATTTTGGAAACACCTCTTCCGTTTGGCCTTGATCCGAATATTTTTGGGATTAGTATTTCAGCAATCTCATTTTTTTCACTCAATAAAATATTATCAACAAATAAAAGATTTATAAAAAATGAAAATTCAAGTTTATAATTCAATGAAGAAAGTCTCAAGTCTTGAAAAAAAAGAAATAGTTGATTTTCTGTATAAAAACCTTGATGAATTTGGCGACAAATGGGAAGATATTGAAAGGGCTGTGGATTATGCCATAAATCCTGATCCGGCCTACGGAGGATTTGTTCTAAATATAAAAGAACAGGACAAAATCAAAGGAGTCGTTATAATGAATAACACCAGAATGAAAGGGTATATCCCGGAAAATGTCCTGGTATATATAGCAGTTCATAGAGAAGCCAGAGGACAAGGAATAGGTAAAAAATTAATGCAAAAAGCCATTCAGCTTGCAAAAGGAGATATTGCTTTGCATGTTGAGCCCGACAATCCGGCAAGGTTTTTATACAAAAGTGTTGGTTTTAAAAATCCCTATCTGGAAATGCGCTATTACAATAAATAGGAAATTTCAAATCAAGCATCTAATTTAAAAATCAACATGGATTTACAATTATCCACTCTTACTGATTTCAGAAAAGCACTTCATAAGAACCCTGAATTATCAGGTCAGGAAAAACATACAGCCCTTCTGGTTAAGAAATATATATCACAATACAAACCAGATAAGGTTGTTGAAAGATTAGGTGGACATGGTATAGCCTTTATATTTAATGGATTGAAAAGCGGCCCCACTGTAATGTTCCGTTGTGAGCTTGATGCCTTGCCCATAAATGAAATAAATCAATTTAATTATCGATCTTCAAAATTTGGCGTTTCCCATAAGTGTGGCCATGATGGACATATGGCTATTATTGCTGGTATGGCAGAGGCGCTCCATAAAACCCCACCTTCGAATGGACGGGTTGTTTTATTGTTTCAACCAGCTGAAGAAACCGGCCAGGGAGCAAAAAAAGTATTGGAAGATCCTAAATTTGAACAAATTGAACCGGATTTTATTTTTGCTTTGCATAATATCCCAGGCTATCCTAAAAACTCCATACTTGTTAAAGATGGTATTTTTTCTTCGGCATCTATCGGTTTAATCATTCGATTAATAGGGAAAACATCCCATGCATCTGAACCGGAGAAAGGGCAAAACCCGGTATTTGTCATGGCCAATGTATTTAAGAAGATTGAAAAATATGCTCTACCTGGGATCAATGCGGAAAAAATTAAACTAATTACACCCATATATTGCAGATTGGGTGAAGAGGCTTTTGGCACAAGCCCCGGATATGCAGAGATGATGTTTACCATAAGAGCCAGCCATACAAAGGATTTTGAAAGTTTAAAAATATTTGTAATGAATACGGTTCAAAATTCAATTCAAAAAACAGCACCTTTCCATGAATTGCATATGGAATACGATTGGGTAGAAGAATTTCCGAATACCACAAATGAAAACACATATAACAATATTGTTTTGAAGGCAGCGAAACAATCTGATCTTTCTACTGAGAAGCTCATGCTCCCTTTTAGGTGGTCAGAAGATTTTGGCCATTTTCTGAAGAAATATCCCGGAGCACTATTTGGCTTAGGTGCGGGAACAGATCAACCGGCACTCCACAATCCTGACTATGATTTTCCGGATGGTTTAACTGAGGCCGGCATTCGAATATTTTCAACTATTTATAAAAACATATTAAAATAAATGCATTCTTCTTCCACCATAGAACTCAGCCAATCAGCAATAAAACATAACCTCAAGTTTTTACGCTCATTAATCGATGGCTCAACAATCTTCACATCCGTTGTAAAAAGCAATGCCTATGGACATGGCATAGAAGAAATTGTTCCGATCATAGAAGAATGCGGAGTAGAAAGTTATGCCGTATTCAGTGCGGCTGAGGCGATTCGTGTTAAAAATTCCCTGAAGGGAAACAAAACGATAATTATTCTGGGATATATTCCTGACGTATTAATCGAATGGGTTATAAAGAATGGAATAGAATGCTATATCTCAGATTCTGTAAGAGCAGGCAAACTGGTATCAGCCTCAAAAAAGCTCAATAAGAAAGCCATTGTACACATCGACCTGGAAACCGGCATGAATCGTACAGGCTTAAATTTTATCGATTTACAAAAAGCATTATCAATCATAAAAGGAAACAGAGAGCATTTTCATATCCGCGGTATATGTACTCACCTTGCAGGTGCAGAAAGCATTGCAAACTATGTAAGAATCCAAAATCAGTTTAAACTTTATAAAGAACTTGTTGCCTATTTGAAAAAAGAGGGAATAAAACCCGATATCCTGCATACTGCTTGTTCAGCAGCAGCAATAACATATCCTGAAACACGACTGGACATGGTCAGGATAGGCATTATGCAATATGGCTTTTGGCCCAGCAATGAAACCTTTATTCATTACATACATGATAAGACCAATAAAAAAAGCCCCCTTCGAAGAGTATTGCGCTGGAAAAGCAAGATAATGGATGTTAAACATGTAAAACAAGGAGAATTTGTTGGATATGGCAACTTCTTTCAGGCACCTAAAGACATGAAGATTGCGATTATACCTGTTGGATATTATGATGGTTACAGCAGATCCTTAAGCAATCAAGGAAAGGTTCTGATCAACAATCAGCGTGTTTCTATTATCGGAATGGTAAACATGAACATGATCATAGGAGATGTTTCCAAATTAAAAGATGCTCACATCGGAGATGAAGTAGTAATTATCGGAAAACAAGGAAAAAATCAATTGTCGGTTGCTTCATTCAGTGAACTGAGCAACCAGGTCAATTATGAATTATTAACCCGCCTACCGCAAGATATCAATCGAATTAAAATTATATAACTATGGCCTACATCGAATTAAATAAAGATAAACTGCGTCACAATTACCTTTTTTTAGATGCATTGTTTCAGAAACATAATATTCATTGGGGAATGGTAAGCAAGGTACTCTGTGGGAATAAGGAATATCTGAAAGTTCTATTGGACCTTGGGATCAAAGAAATCCATGACTCACGTATCAGTAATCTGAAGGTTATAAAAAGCATTGATCCAAAGGTACAAACGGTTTATATTAAACCTCCCCCAAAAAAAAGCATAAAAAGTCTGGTAAAATATGCCGACGTGAGCCTAAATACAGAATTTGAAACGATTAAATTAATTTCTGAAGAAGCAAAACGGCAGCATAAAACTCATCAAATCATAATCATGATTGAAATGGGAGACTTACGTGAAGGGATTATGGGTGATGACCTGATTGAATTTTATTCGAGCATATTCAAGCTTCCTAATATTAATGTAATTGGAATTGGCACAAACTTAAATTGCTTAAATGGAATCATGCCTACGCACGATAAAATGATCCAATTAAGTTTGTATGAACTATTGATAGAAGCAACGTTTAATAAAAAAATACCCTGGGTTTCTGGTGGTTCATCAGTGACCATTCCAATGATATACAAAAAACTTATTCCTAAGGGAGTTAATCATTTCCGTGTTGGAGAAACATTGTTTTTTGGAACGAATCTAATCACAGCTAAACCCATAAAAGGCATGAAAGCCGATGTGTTTAAGTTATTTGCTGAAGTGATTGAGTTAACCGAAAAGCCAAAAGTCCCCATGGGGGAAGTTGGCACCAATGTGGCCGGAGAATCACCTGAAATCAATGAAAATGATTATGGTAAAACCTCCTTCAGGGCTATCCTCGATATCGGGCTCCTGGATATTGACACAAAAAATATTACAGCCTATAAAAAGAATTTCAAGTTTTCAGGAGCGAGCTCGGACATGATTGTTCTGGATATTGGAAGGAATTCAGGCAATTTGAAAGTGGGCGATTTCGTTGAGTTCCGACCTGATTACATGGGTGCACTCAGGATATTAAACTCTGATTATATTGATAAAAGAATCGTTTGACAGAAATATTGAAAACAAAAGATGTAAAGGAAAACTACCCAAGACTGTCATTGGGTGAGAGGATTGCATCTTCCTATTGAAGAGATTGATACGAAATGTCGGCACAATGGCTCACTTTTGGGCCTGCACGGCCGTAACACAAGCAAAAGCGCATCCCATATTTTTGTACTTTTATGCAGTCTGATAACAGCATGCAAGCATGCCACGCCTCATAGACAACAAAACAAAAGCAGATAACTGATTTATTAGAATGATAGAATGAACACAATGAAAGATATTCATGAAATAGATAACATTGAGCTTATTTTCTTAAAAAATGAAGATTACAATGAAATAAAGCAATCAATGATCGAAGCTTATTCCAATATGCCCGAAGTATATTGGACAGAGGATCAAATCAAAACATTAATCGAGAAATTCCCAACAGGGCAAGTTGGAATTAAAGTAGATAATGAACTCGCCGGTTGCGCCCTTTCAATAATAGTAGACCATTCCAAGTTTGATAACAAACATACCTATACTGAAGTTACCGGAGGATTTAGTTTTAACACACATGAATCAAATGGTGACACCTTATACGGAATCGATGTATTCATCAGGCCGAAATACCGGGGCCTGAGGCTGGGCAGAAGATTGTATGATTATAGAAAAGAACTTTGCGAAAAGTTGAACTTAAAAGGAATTGTTTTTGGAGGACGAATACCTAACTATCATAAATACGCTGCTGATATATCCCCTAAAGAATACATTGATAAAGTAAGAAAAAAAGAAATACACGATCCGGTTCTTGATTTTCAGATGTCAAATGATTTTCATCCGGCAAAAATCTTGAAGGGATATTTAGAAGGTGACAAAGAATCGAAAGAGTATGCTGTGCTCCTTGAATGGGATAATATTTATTATGAAAAACCTACAAAGAAAGCGGCGGTAAAAAAGACAGTCATCAGGCTGGGTTTGGTACAATGGCAAATGCGCTTGTATAAGAATTTTGATGAGCTTATGCAACAAGTAGAATATTTTGTTAATGCTGTATCAGGCTACAGGTCTGATTTTGCGCTTTTCCCGGAATTTTTCAATGCGCCATTAATGGCTGAAAACAATCATCTCTCTGAATCAGATGCCATTCGGAAATTGGCAGAATATACCGAGGAAATTAAAAACCGCTTTTCGGAACTTGCCATCACCTACAATATTAACATCATCACAGGCAGCATGCCCGAAATATTAGATAACAATCTTTACAATGCAGGATACCTGTGTAAGCGAGATGGTGGAATCGAACGATTTGAAAAGCTTCACATTACACCGGATGAGACAAAAGTATGGGGCCTGCAGGGGGGCAATATTCTTAAGACCTATGAAACAGACTGTGGAAAAATAGGCATTTTAATTTGCTATGATATTGAATTCCCCGAATTGAGCAGGTTGCTCGCAATGGAAGGAATGGATATTCTGTTTGTCCCCTTTCTAACGGATACACAAAACGGTTATTCACGCGTCAGGAACTGTGCCCAGGCCAGAGCAATTGAAAATGAATGCTATGTTGCCATCGCTGGAAGTGTTGGAAATCTACCTAAGGTTCACAATATGGATATCCAATATGCACAATCAATGGTATTTACTCCCTGCGACTTTTCTTTTCCAACAAATGGAATAAAAGCCGAAGCAACTCCAAATACCGAAATGATATTAATAGCCGATGTTGATATTGACTCATTAAGGGAATTAAATCAATTTGGAAGCGTCCGGAACCTGAAGGACAGGAGGACTGATATTTATTCGCTAATTCATAAGAACAAATAATACCCCCCCCTTAGGGAAGGTTGCAGCATTCGGGGAAGAAGCCATGTTTTAAGCTCTACCGGCAGTCCTGAATAAATAAGCACAGGCATAAATAGTGTGGCAGTCGCTGAAAACAAGATATTATTGTTAAAAATAATCCACTGGCTGGATGGGAAATTGCATTAGCTTAAAGCGCTTGCATGCGAAAGTTTTTGCTCAATAATATTGTAAAAACTGCCTGCATAAATGGAATATCAGAGCCTTTTTAAATAAATTTCAAGCAAAATTCAAAATAAAATGGTGTAATTTAAGGAATTATACTACTTTTGCAATTCATTTTAAAATTATATACAATGAGTAACGGAACAGTAAAATTCTTCAACAATTCTAAAGGTTTTGGATTTATTACACCTGACGAAGGTGGCAAAGATTTATTTATCCACCAAAGTGGATTAACCGAAGACATAGCAGAAGGCGATAAAGTAAGCTATGATGTCGAAGAAAGTCCAAAAGGATTAAACGCAGTAAATGTCAAGGTATTATAATATTCGTATTTGACCTTTTAACATTATTTAAGCCCTTCATAAATGAAGGGCTTTTTTTTATTTCCCAAAATCAATTATAGCCACACAAAAATGCGGGCCACCGTATGGATACCGAATAAAAGCTCAGTAAAACTCATCTAAGCAGCTAAATTCCCTCCACATCCTGAAGTCATTTTTGAATTAAATGATATATTTGCAACCCGATATGCATTTATTTGCATATCGTACTTTTAATTGAATACAAAATAAATACACAATAAATATTACTACAAATGAAGAAGCAAGACACATTAAAAAGGTTAGGAATTAAGGAGCTCAATTCCGGTATTTGTACAGGAACAAAATGGATTCATGCAAAGGGCGATATTACCTCATCCTACTCTCCGATAGATGGAAGCCTTATTGCAAAGGTGCAAAATGCGTCATTGGAAGATTATGAATCACTGCTTAAAATTTCTCAGCAGGCCTTCATTGAATGGCGAAAAACACCAGCTCCTTTAAGAGGTGAAGTTGTAAGGCAAATAGGAGATGCACTGCGAAGAGAAAAAGAAACCCTTGGGTACCTTATTACGCTGGAAATGGGTAAGATATACCAGGAAGGATTGGGAGAAGTCCAGGAAATGATAGATATATGTGACTTTGCCGTCGGCCAGGCCCGTTTGCTTAATGGATTTACTATGCATTCAGAGCGTCATGATCACAGAATGTATGATCAGTATCAACCCCTTGGCATCATTGGCCTCATTACATCTTTCAATTTCCCGGCTGCTGTATGGGCCTGGAATAGTATGATAGCAGCCATCGCAGGAGATGTTGTTATCTGGAAGCCCAGTTCCAAAACACCCCTGACTGCAATCGCCATTCAGAATATTATTGTAGATGTTTTAAAGAAAAACAATGTTCCTGAAGGTGTATTCAATATGATTGTAGCAAAATCATCTGTTTTGGGTGATAATTTTGCAGCAGATAAAAGAATACCTCTATTCTCGGTTACCGGTTCCACTGCTGTGGGAAAGAAGATAAATGGTATCGTAGGAGAAAGACTTGGAAAGACCATCATGGAGCTTGGAGGAAACAACGCTGTAATAATTTCAGATCAGGCCAATCTTGAAATGGCAATTAAATCAGTTGTTTTTGGTGCAGTTGGAACAGCTGGCCAACGATGCACTTCTACCAGAAGGCTGATCATCCATGAAAAAATATACGATACTGTAAAAGAAAATTTATGCACGGCCTATGAGAGCGTATCCAAAAAGATTGGAAATCCATTCGATGAAAATGTTCTCGTGGGTCCGATGATAGATAAAACAGCTGTTGCTTCATTTAAAAAAGCAATCAAAGAAGCGCAAAAGGAAGGCGGTAAACTTATCTTTGGAGGAGAAGTCCTGGAAGGCGATCCATATTGCTGTGGACACTACGTCGTTCCTGCTCTTGTGGAAGCAGAAAATCACTATTCAATAGTTCAGGAAGAAACCTTTGCCCCCATTTTATACCTGATCAAGTATAAAACCATCGAGGAAGCTATAGCACTAAACAATGCTGTTCCTCAGGGCCTTTCATCAGCCATTTTTACTCAGAATCTTATCGAATCAGAGAAATTCTTATCAGAAGCAGGTTCTGATTGTGGTATAGCGAACATAAATATCGGCACTTCAGGAGCCGAAATAGGAGGTGCGTTTGGAGGTGAAAAAGATACAGGAGGCGGCCGTGAATCAGGTTCTGATTCCTGGAAAATGTACATGCGAAGGCAAACAAATACCATTAATTATGGAGAGACGCTTCCATTGGCTCAGGGGATTAAGTTTGGTTTTTAGTAAATAAGGATTGTTCTTCTTCATTTTCTATTTTATTGGGGTTAGATTTACCCCATTATAAAACCAGCAACCAGCTTCCCAAGGATTATGGATTATCCTCTTTCGTTAAAACTACAGAGGAGGCGCTGAATTATGGATTCTCCAATCCACCTTTCAGTAACCAGTAACAAGGAACAAGGAACAAAGAACAAGGAACCAGTAACAAGGAACAAGGAACAAAGAACAAGGAACAAGGAACAAGGAACAAGGAATAAAGAACAAGGAATAAAGAATAAAGAACAAGGAATAAAGAATAAAGAACAAGGAATAAAGAACAAGAACCAGAAACCAGTATCCAGTCCCGATTCCCGGTCCCCGGGATCGAGGATCCTCGAAAAACAATGAATTCAAAGAATTCTGGTTTTTCGGGATATCCAGCATCCAGAAACCAGTATCCAGCATCCATTATTTCATATCTTTGCACAAAATTTTGAAATCATGGGATTAAAATGCGGAATCATCGGCATTACCAATATAGGTAAAACTACCATCTTCAATTGCATCAGCAATACAAAGGCACAATCAAGTAATTTTGCCTTCAGTGCATCAAAATCCAACATTGGGATGATCACAGTTCCTGACGACAGGCTGGCGCAGATCAACAGCATCATCAAATCGGATAAGGTTACCCCTGCTACTGTGGATATTGTGGATATCCCCGGCCTCACAAAAGGCTCCAGCAAGGGTGAAGGCATCGGGAATAAATTCCTGAGCGACATCCAGCAATGCGATGCCCTAATTCATGTGGTTCGTTGTTTTGATGACGAGCTCCTCCCCCATATTGAAGGTTCCGTGAATCCTGTCAGGGACAAAGAAATCGTCGACCTGGAATTGCAGATCAAAGACCTGGAAATGGTTGAACGACGCATCGAACGCATGGAAAAAGCAGCCAGAACAGGCGACAAAGATGCTAAAAAGGCTCTTGAGATATTGAAGACATACCAAGCTCATTTCGAAGATTTTAAATCAGCCCGTACTGTTGCTTTAAGTGAAGAAGAAAAAAATTTCATTGATGATCTATTGCTGCTGAGCGATAAACCGGTAATCTATGTTTGCAATGTAGACGATGCCTCAGCCGTCAATGGAAATGCATATGTTGATGCATTCAAAAAATCTGTTGCCGATGAAGATACCGAGGTGATCATTATTGCCGGGAAACTGGAATCTGAGATCACAGAACTTGAAGATGAAGAAGACCGTATCGTATTCCTTGAAGATGCCGGATTGAAAGAGCCCGGCGTAAACAAGATGATCCGCTCTGCCTATGACCTGCTTCAGTTACAGTCGTTTTTTACTGCAGGAAAGCAAGAGGTCAGGGCCTGGACCATCCGAAAAGGCATGACGGCCCCGCAGGCAGCAGGCACCATTCACAGCGATCTTGAACGCGGATTTATTCGTTCTGAAGTAATGAGCTTCAACGACTTCTATACCTTGGGTTCAGAGCAAGCCGTTAAGGATGCAGGAAAATTCAGGGTTGAGGGAAAAGGATATGTAGTGCAAGAGGGTGATCTCCTGCATATACGCTTCAATGTTTAACTCCTCTAGAACTGTACTCCCAGAGAGAAGTTAATGTACTGGTTCTTGGATTCCTGGTAGCGGTCGGTATTGTTTGAAACATCTATCAAACCTTGTCCATATCTGAGTTCAATGATCAAAGAAAGCACTTTAATCCCGGCACCCAGAACAATACCTGCATCAATCTCATTCAAATCATCCACCTCAAAACTCGTTT
>CAZASJ010000020.1:12822-41728 GCA_964487735.1 uncultured Bacteroidales bacterium
CAATATTGTGGTATTGCTGATCATATACCCGCCATATCCACCAAGATTAAAATAGATCTCAACAAGCTTAATGCCTATGGTTGCCCTGGCAAGCAATGGAACATCAATATAGTTGAATACACCCTTTGCATAATCGCTATTCTGCTGATTATTAACGGTAGTACCTTTCTGAATAAACATAACTTCAGGCTGGAATGACAGCAATCCTTTACCGATCTTGGCAAAGACGGCAGCATGTCCGCCGAAATTATAATCCGCAGATAAATTATCCTGAAGGTCGAGGTTCATCCTGGCCATTGTAAGGCCGCCTTTCACTCCGATAGCGAACTGTGCATGGCCAATTGAAAACAATAAAAAGCTGAGAGAAACAGCTGTAATAAACTTTCTCATATCTGTAATTTTTAGAATTGGGGTGGGTAAATATATAAAAATTATCTTTTGAATCGAAAAAACAGCTATCAAAAGCACAGCCGTCAATATTATGTTTATCAATAATATCTAACACTCAGAAATTGGTTTGGTTCAAATAAGAGAAAATACTGCCAGATTTATTCTCCGCCAAACAGCCAGGCAGCCGTAATAAAGATAGTACGATTTGAGTATTTATAGTCTTTGGCATCATAATCCTGAACAGGGAGATCAGGTTGCAGGCTTGATAATCCCATGGCAAAACCAATATTGAATAATAATTGATTATACCGATAGCCCAGGCCAAAATCGATCCCAAAATCAAAAGGTCTTTGATATAAAACGTCATCTTCTGAATCATATTCAGCTTCTGTAACGCTATTTGTAAACTTTACCTCCCTGCTATCCTTAAAAGTTGTCCGGTCCCCATTATCGTTTTCCTCGTAGTCCCACCTGTTCTTCCCGGCAAATGCAAATGCTATATATGGTCCTGCAAAAACTTGTATTTGACCGGTACCCAGTCTTATCCCTGCAGCAAGATTGAGCGGAATCTCAAAATAGGAGATCCTCACCCTGTCATAGCCTGTAACAACATATTGTCCTGAACTCCAGCTTGACACATCATGTGAACTTCCCTTTTTAGAATACATAAGGCTGGGCTGAAAGGCCAGAAAATCATTGATCTGAAGATTCAGCATTCCTCCAATCGATCCACCAAATTTAAATTTCATCTGAGGCTCATTATACGACTCCTTGTAGTTTTGTCCGTATTTGGAAATATTGATCCCCACTTTAGGGCCAAATGATATCTGAGCCGTTGAGCTTAAGGCAATTAAGCATACTGAAATTAAAACAATTACTCTTTTCATGGTTTGTAATTTTTGGGTTATTTTAAGTAAATATAAAAAAAAAGCACAAAAAAAGGGCTACAATCTGCAGCCCTTGAATTTTCGGAAATATTTTTTATTCACCTCCAAACAACCATGCAACATTAAAGAATAATGAACGGTTTGAAAATTTGAAGTCTTTTGGATCAAAATCACCTCCTGCATAATCAGGCATCAAATTTGAAATTCCCACCTGGTATCCTACATTGAAAAGCAGTTGTTCCCACTGGTATCCAATACCAAAATCAAAACCAAAGTCAAATGGTTTTTGGAAAGAAGCAACACCTTCTATTTCCTGATCCGCTACACTAACGTCATTTCTGAACTTGATCTTTTCATCCCCTACAATAGTTTCAGTAGTTCCATCTAAT
The DNA here is from genome assembly GCA_964487735.1 of uncultured Bacteroidales bacterium. Classification (GTDB taxonomy): domain Bacteria; phylum Bacteroidota; class Bacteroidia; order Bacteroidales; family B18-G4; genus B18-G4. The sequence continues at coordinate 14,489 of CAZASJ010000020.1, forward strand.
TTTTTTACGGTATAATCGTAATTATTCCTTCCACCCATGGCAAAAGCAAAATAAGGTCCAAGGAAGACCTGAGCAGTCCCCGGGCCCAGTTCCATTTTACCGGCAAAATTTACCGGAATCTCCATATACATCACCCTGTCACGGTTGTAACCTTCATATGTATGATTTGGATGATTATCTGATGTTTTCTTCATGTTTTGTGCTGTTCCTTTAATACTGAACAAAACACTTGGTTGGAATGACAGGAAATCCAAGATCTGCATATCCATAACACCACCGATAGAAGGTCCTAACCTGCTTCTCAGATAGGGTTCATTATCTGGATCTTCAAAATTAGTGGCATACTTCGATAAGTTAAAGCCGACCTTAGGGCCAAAAGAAATTTGTGCCATCGCCGTTCCACCTAATAAGCACAGAGCCAATGTAAAAAGTAATAGTTTTTTCATAATTCAATTTGTTTGGTTAAAAGATTTTTTTTTCGCTAGAGCAAATATATAAAATATATCCAGCCGTTTTAAAAATATCATCAGAGAATTCATACCTCAGGATCATTCATCAAACTCTTTTCGGGCAGCATCTGTACGAGGGTATACCTTGTTGGCCATTCTGCCATATAACCATAATATATAAGGTCATATTTACAATTTTTGTGTACTTTTGACGTTCAAAATCCTGTTATCGTAATATCCATACGGCAAGTCCGGAGTATGAAAAAGCTTTTTACAATATTTACATTTATCATTGGCATCGGAATGCTTCAGGCACAGGTATTTGATACAGTTAATGTTTTTGATTCGCCTGTTGCATTGTCATGCGGAGCAGATACGGTTGTGCTGGATGCAGGAGATGGATTTGTTTCCTATTTTTGGAATACAGGTGCCACTACAAGGATGATAAAGGTTGGTAATAGCGGAACATATGACCTTACAGCAAGTGAATCCGGAGGCCAGATCCAGGAAGCGATTTGCATATTAACCATTGCACGCATCATGCAGGAATCAGACAGTCTATGTTATAAAGACACCCTCTTCCTTGTGGTAGATGAGCCGGATCTCAATTACCAGTGGAATACCGCTAACCCCGACGACACCCTCTATTTCCTTCAGGCTTCCTTAACAAAATCAAAGACATACATTGTTGAGATATCGGATGAAATAAACAGCTGTACCGACAGTGTCCGGCTGAATATGTACCCTCGCATTTATGTAGAATTTGAGCAAAACCAGGAAAATAAAGGTTGCCCGGGCGGAGATTGTAAAGGCCAGTTATGGGTATATCCTTCCGGTGGCACAGGTGAACTTGAGATCGATTGGGACAGCCCGAATGTTGACCCGGGTGAACCCAATTATGCCATAGGCCTTTGTGAAGGCTACACCGGTGTTCATATCTACGATGAAGCAGGCTGCAGATTTGATACTAATTTCTGGGTTGAAGTACATGAAATGCCAATCATTGAAACAACACCCGATACCACAACATACATTCAGGATCCCAGGGTCATGTTCTGGTTCGACAATATATCAGAGGATACTATCGGCCTGAGCAATTACTTCTGGACACTTCGAAACGGAATCAGTTCCAACCTCCCGAACCCTACTTTTTCTTTCCCTACCATGGGAGAACACACGGTCCGTTTTGAATACACTACCAATGACGGATGTGTTGATTCAAACATCATCATCATTACTGTGGCAAGCGTGGAGCTACTGGTCCCTAATGTTTTCACACCCAACAGTGATGGTGCAAATGATACTTTCATTATTACCATAAAACCACCTGAAGAAGACAACCCTGTTCGCGCCGGTTCAGGAGGAACTGGGTTTTACCAGCCTGTTAATGATTACTATATTAGCAACCAACTGGTAATCTTCAACAGATGGGGGAATAAAGTATATGAAGCCACTGACTATAATAACGACTGGGATGGAGGCAATTTACCGGAAGGAACATACTTTTATGTCCTGAAATGCCAGGGCACGCAGGGCGAAGATATTTTTAAAGGCGCCGTAACGATATTGAAATAGGCACTGAATTAAAATTATAAGAGAATTTAAAAAATGAGAAAGTACGGACTGATATTCTTTTTGGTTTTGGGAACATTGATTTCCTGTAACAATAATTCCAACGGGGTATCCGGAGATGTTGTTCACAATCCTATTTCAGCTTCAGGCGAGGATGGACTGGAGGATGTAGCTGCATTTGAATTCCGCGAAACACTTCATGACTTCGGTACAGTCATAGAAGGTGAAACCGTATCGTATAGTTTCAAATTTAAGAATACCGGGAAACATGACCTCATTATCAGCAATGTATCGGCAAGTTGCGGATGCACAGCTACGAAGTATACAAAAGAACCGGTCCCCGCAGGAGAAGAAGGTGTTGTTACAGTAACTTTTGATACCCGGCGCAGAAGAGGCTTCCAAAATAAATCGGTTACCGTTGCGGCCAATACACAACCCAATAAAAGTGTCCTTAGAATAAAAGCTAAGGTCATATCACCAAACGATCTTTGATAATAAATAACAAATATATTTAACATGCACTTGAATACGATTTTCCTCATGATGGGGAACACTGAAGGCGAAGGAAATTCATTGATGAACTTCCTGCCACTAATACTAATTGTACTGGTTTTTTACCTGTTTTTCATCAGGCCACAAATGAAGAAAAGCAAGGATCAGAAAAAGTTCAGAGAAGCATTGGCAAAAGGAGATAAAGTGGTCACTATTGGTGGCATCCACGGAAAGATCCTGGAATTAAATGAAAAAACCGTTACCATTGATATTGGCAACCAGGTAAAAATGACTTTGGAAAAATCAGCGATATCTGCAGATCCGTCAACACAACAGCTTGAAAATAAATAATCACAAATCCTGAAGTTTTGTGAACGCCAAGCTCAATAATTTTATCGACAGAGCAAAAAATCCCCGGGATAAAAATTTTCGGAGCCACTTCTATATTTTTCTTATTTGTTGCGGAATATCCCTCTTCATTTGGTTTCTTATTAAGATGAATGATGACTATATGGCAGAGATCAGCATTCCTGTTTCATATAAGAATATTCCTGCTGATAAACTCTTGAACAATACCGACGACAGGATAACCATCAGACTCAGGGCTAATGGCGGTGATCTTTTTTCAGCAAAATATTTATCGCTTCGCGGAAATATTGATATTGACCTGAACCAGGCTGAACTAAAGAAAAGCAGGTATTTTGACAGGTATTACATCCTGACAAGTCAATTTCGGAATCAATTAAGCGAAGGCTTTGATTTTACGCATACAATGCTCACACTTTCGCCCGACACTATTTTCCTTAAGCTTGAAGACATCATAAGCCGGAGCCTTCCTGTAATACCACAGATAGATGTTAGCTGTAAGCCCCAGTATATGATCTATGACAGCATTAAAAGCAGTCCCTCTATGATCATGATCAGTGGACCAGCCTCCATCATCGACACGCTTACACACCTGTCAACAGAGAGAAGATCATTTTCAAACCTTGACAAGAACAAGGAGATCATGATTCCAATCATTTTACCGGTCAGTAATAAAAAGATAACATACTCAGAGACTGATGTAAATGTTATCATTCCCGTTGAGCAATTTACCGAGTCAAGTATATATGTGATTGTAAACGGGATTTCTTTTGACAATGGGATAACAGCTGTCCGGACCTTTCCTGAGTCCATACAGCTAACATACCAGATCGCAATCAAGGATTATAAACTTGTTAAACCTGAGATGTTTACCGTTTCAGCAGTTTACGATCCAGCAAAAGACAAGGATAAAACCTTTCTAAAAGTGAAGATCGACAATAGTCCTGATTTTGTTAAGATCACCAGGATCAGTCCGGATAAGGTTGAATATATTATTCAGAAATAATGCTCAGAATAGGAATCACCGGCAATATTGGATCAGGAAAATCGACTGTTTGCAAGATATTTGAAAGCCTTGGAATTCCGTTGTACTATGCAGATATTGAAGCCAGGAAGTTTTATTCAGAAGAAAAAGTAATCAAGGCTGTAAAGCAATTGTTTGGGGATGGTATTTTCGACAATAACAACAAGCTTATACGCGCAAAGCTGGCCCAGATCGTATTCAAGGATGCGAAAAAACTTGAATTACTAAATGCCATTATTCATCCCTTGGTTCTGGATGATTTCCTTGCCTGGGCAGAAAAAACAAGCGGAGCTGATTACCTTGTGTATGAATCTGCATTGTTATTTGAAAGTGGCTTCAATAAATATTTTGATCAATGCATTCTTGTTACTTCACCAAAGGCACTGGCTCTTCAGCGGGTGATGGAGAGAGATGCAATCACTGAAGAAGAATTCGAAGCCAGGGCAACAAAACAATTGCCGGAAAGTGAAAAAATCCCCCTTGCCAACCAAATTATTATAAATGATGGTAAAAGGCCCCTGATTCCGCAAGTATTAAACGTTCACAAAAGGTTTACAACTTCCACATAAAGAAAATTCTCAATTTGAATATACTATTGTCCGGGGAAAATTTTGCAGACAAGTAGTCAGGAGTCAGTAGGTGTGTAAGTTTGAGTTAGGGTGTGTATTTATCTGAATTTATCTTTTTCGGCAGGATAATAAAAATCCATCCGGAAATTGCCCTTTCTTTGGTCCTTTTTTGGGCACGCAAAGAAATGAACGAAAAAGATATATCTGAAAGCCAAGCCCCATTAAATTAAATAATATCCCCGTGGCCAGCCGTGGGGATATTATTTTATTAAACGTAGTCGGAATACATGCATTTGTGACATTTCCCCTACCAATTGCAGATTGGATATTGACTTTCCCTGCATATTTTACTATCTTTGGTCTACTATAATTGACTCAGGAACAAGGTTATATTATTTTTTAGTACAAAGAGCAGACTGACCAATGTTCATATTGAATAATATAAGATGAGTGTTATGGATAAATCGGAACTTGAAAACATCATTATCGAAGCAGTTAACAAATGTGCTGATGAGAATGGGTTGGCCAACCTTGCAAAAATGGGTGCATTTATGCGTAAAGAAGGTGTAAAGTACGGACGGTTGTCACGGCTTTTAAAAGAGCATACGGATGTAGTAGAGATTAAGATTGATGAGAGCATCCAGCCTCCTGTGGCTTACGCAAAATTGATTCAGGAATCTTAGGATTTTGAAAATTGCTTCTTTAAAGATCAGGCTTACTTCGTATTTCCATTATTGGTTATACTGAAATTTATTTTACAAACTTGCACGCAGGGTAAGGATAAAATTCCTGCCCGGAGATGCTATTCCCGACGAGTATGGCCTGTAACGTTGATTGAGAATATTTTCTATACCAATGTCTACACTCATTTGCTCAATAATCCTTATTGTCGACTTTAGGTTTAGGGTCCACCATGATGGTGAATATGGATTACCATTATCATCAATGGCATACATATAGGGCTTGTCCCTTTCACTTGGGGCGAGCCTTGAATATGGGATGGCTCCGTTATAATTTGCATACAATTCAGCGGTAAAGCGTTCATTCCTGAATGTCAGCGTTGTATTGCCAAAGACAGGTGAGACATGCCTCAATGCATAGCCATCATCTCCCTCTCCCCTCACCCAGTTGATTGCCGATTTTAGCTTGAAATATTCGCCCATATTTATCAGTACCGTGGCGCTCACGCCATATATATTGGCATTGCTTTCATTTACAATAGCTTCCACCTGCGACAGATTCCCATCATACCAGATGGAGTCTTGTCCGTTAAAAGTAAAATCTCTGCGTACCATGGCATCTTTCAGATAAGTATAGAAAGCAGAGACCTCCAGTATCATCAATTCATCAATTTGCCGCTGGATCCCGGCATCAACGCTATAGGCAAATTCCGGTTTAAGATCGGGATTCGGAACCACGACATTCCCCGGTGAAGAATCAAATACTTTGCCCACATCATCCAGGTTTGGGGCACGGAATCCTGAAGAAACATTGAGCCTGAGCAGCCAGACATCTGCCGGCTGCCAGTTTATACCGACACTCCCGTTCAGAGCGCCCGTTTGAATACTTATATTGTCAAATGGGAAGTGATATAGCGTAGTATCATCAAATGTTGATTTCAGATTTACATAATTGTACCTGACACCTGCCAGCAAGTTTGTTTCTTCATTGAAGCGATGCTTAAAATTAACATAGGCCGCGTAGGTTGAGTAATCGTTTCTGCCATCCGGATAACGCGTGCCCGTTTTTTCTTCTTCCCCACTCACAAAGTTCCTGTTAAAAGCCGTTGAAGTGACATTATTGTATACGCCCTCAAACCCATAGAAGAAACTATTCCTTGTATTCAGTTTTTTTTCTATGTCGATGTTGGCAGTATACATATCAACCATTTCGTTTTGGTTCTTAAACCAGGGATTGGAAAATTTCCTACTGTGCCTGCTTTCTTCGAAGCGTTGCCATGCCAGGGTAACTTTAAGCTCCGTGATCATCCGGCAATTTACCATGAATGAAGAATTTAAAACATTCATCATCCATTTCTGAGGGCCATAATACCAACTTGCATATTTTAGGGTATCATTATTATCATACTGCAACAATCTGTCATACCTGGGCACATCGGAACTTTCCGAATAATGAAAACCATATGTAATGTCCATCCAATCATTGGGTTTCAGTCTGAATTTTTGCATCACATTCATCTGATTATAGCCACTGAAACGCTGTATCATCTGATCCGAATTATTCACCATAAAATCTTCTGTCCCACGGGTTTCCACATAATGCTTTCTCAGGTATTCATCAGGCCCGTTTGCTCCCATCCTCAGGTCGTCAAACCAACTGCTGGAGAAACTTGTTACAGATGCCCATTTTTTCCCGGCAAGCGAAATATCAATATGCCCGGTACGTTCTGTATTTGCAGAGGAATACCTGGCCATAAAATTCACCTTGGAGGTAAGCTTTTTATCCAGGCTCAACACGGGTTCCAGTGTATTAAAGCTCATCACACCCCCCAGGGCATCACTGCCGTAGATCACCGTTCCCGGCCCAAAGATAACTTCAGCCTGTGAAAGGCTGTTTGGATCGATAGATATTACATTCTGAAGGTTGCCTTCTCTAAAAATGGCATTGTTCATCCTCACCCCATCCACCACAATCAATACCTTATTGGCTGAAAAGCCCCTGATCATCGGACTCCCGCCGCCAAGCTGGCTTTTCTGAACAAATACCTCATTCGTATTTGCAAGCAGATCGGCACTTGTTTGTGGATTTTCCAATTTTATTTTTTCTGCCGGGATGGCAATGATCCTGTTGGGGATCTCTCTTATATCCTGTTCAAACCTGGTGGCAGAAATAACGATTTCATCAAGCCTGATCGATTTTTTTTCTATATAAACATTGAATTCGTTCCCTGCGACCTCAGCATAAGAATAAGAGATCGTTTGATAGGCAGTGTGCTGAAAAATAAGGGTATCCGTTTCAATGAAGGAAGTAATATCTGCAATGCCATAAATATTGGACAGAGCCGTTCGGGTATGCCCTTGATTGTAAATTGCCACATTGTCTACCGGCCGAAGACTTTTAATATCGCGTATAAGAACAGTCTGTGATATGGCTACATCAGGGCATATGCTACCCATAAATAATAGTAGCAACAGAACGATGAAACTGTAGTACCTCATTTTACATAAATATTATATCTGGGAATCTTCCCGCTCGTTCCAATTTACTACCAAAATCGTGCTAAACTATTGTTTTATCAGTTTAATCGTATCTTGCTGGTGAGCTGTATTGATTACACAAAAGTATACACCTGATTTAAGTGCCTGCATATCAATTTCAATGGTATTTTTACCTGCCGGAAAATCATTTTCATCAATACGAAGTATTTCTGAACCAACAATATTGTAAATGCGAATACCAAGAGTTGTTTTCTGGTCGATCTCAAATTCCAGCTGTGCACTTCCCACTACAGGGTTGGGGATGATCCTTGCAGTAATTCCGGGCTTCCGGATGAAAGGCGTTTCAATACCGGTCCCTATATCAGGCGTTTCCATCTGAACATCTGTATAAATCCGATATTCACCCCTTTCAAGGACAATTTCCATATTAACATTGGTAACATCCAGGACTTCACCGTTGAAATAATCATACCATGCGCCACTATGCTGAAAACCCGGAGCAATGCTGCCCGTTTCAACATCAAAATTACCGATTACCACCACATCCATATCACTGCCATTCAGTTTTATGCTTTTTAGGGCTCCCGCAACATTTAGTTCGAAGTCTTCAGTCTCAAAGGCATCATTGGATGTCCGCAGCTTTATCAGCTCGGAGATGAACTTATAGTTATAATTCCTTCTCCAGTCGGAGTAATAATCCCAGCGCACCGGTTTTTCACCCAGGCGGCCGTTGTAGTCGATGGAATAATCGTAGCCCAATTCTCCAAACTGCCAGATCATTTTAGGTCCGGGAACGGTATAGAAAAATGTATTGACCAACCTGATCCGGCTAAGGGCAGTGCCAGTATCTGCCACATTGTAATTTCCGGAAGAATTACCCCATGTGACATTTTTATACATGACTCTTTCCTCATCGTGGCTTTCCATATATCCTACAAGGTGCGCCTGATCCCAATTCCTTTTCAGATATGAAATCCCTGAGAAATCGGATTTATTTCCATCATGGTATCCCATGGATGCTTCCGAATAATTATAATTCATATTTCCCCACATCAGCATACCGAAATTGGCGAGTTCCCTGTCCTCTGAGTTCTCAGCAAGGTGCTCAAGAATAATAATGGCATCCGGATTCCTGACTTTTATCTGAATAGCCATTCGTTTCAAGTTTGAGATCCTGGCCGCATCATAATTACTGCCCCAGGGATCGCTCATGCTGTGGAAGGTATTGCTGAATCCTTTCGTAAAGTCAAACCTGAATCCATCTACACGGTATTCACTCATCCAGTAGCTGTTCACGCTATCTACAAAATTTTTGGTATAATCACTTTCGTGATTAAAATCATTGCCCCATTGTGCATCGGGGTTTGCAAAATTTGATTGTACATTATACCATGGATTTTCGGGTGAAGGATCATTTCCGTCAAAATACATTTGCACAATTGGAGATTGATCATAGGAATGATTCAATACCATGTCGATGACAACGGCAATGCCTCTTTTATGGCATTCATCTATCAGTTCTTTCAGCTTGTTCTTTGGTCCGTAATACTTATCGGGAGCAAAATAAAATGAGGGATTGTACCCCCAGCCGCTGTTCCCTTCAAACTCGTTTACCGGCATCAATTCCAGCACATTAATTCCCAGACGGGCCAGGTAATCCAGGGTATCGGTAACTGCTGCAAAAGTATGCTTGCTGGTAAAGTCCCTGACAAGCAATTCATAAATTACCAGATCGGTGGTTTTAGCCGGGCTAAAATCTTCTACTTCCCATACATAAGGTTCCTGGGCAGTTTGCAGCACCGTGGCGATTCCGTTTGTTTTCCCGCTGGGATAATCGATCAGTCCGGGATAGGTTGCTTCAGAAATATACTGGTCGTTCCAGGGGTCGCTGACCTTATCGGCATATGGATCACCCACCTTTATTTCGCCATCGATAAAATACTGAAAAACATATTCTAAGCCGGGTGTCAAATTGGAAATCTCCAGCCAGTAACGTTCACCATCAGGTGTTCTTTTCATAAGATAGTCACCATTAAGTTCCCAATTATTGAAGCCGCCGATCACATAGATGAACTCCTTCGCGGGAGCGAAAAGGCTGAGTATCACACTTTCATCATCCATATAATTGATGCCATCACGAATACCCTCAGGGAGGGCTTCAATACTTGTTTCACCTTTCACATAGCAATACACCGAATCGGCCTTCTGTTCACCTCCTCCTTCAGCAATGACCTTTATTCGGGTGATATCATCCGTTTGATTGCTGACGGTGATATTCTGGCTTATGCTGTTTCCGGCCTGCGTGCTGATCAAGACTCCATCTATATATAAATACATAAAATCTGCTCCACTGGCATCAGCAACGACCGTTACACTTTCGCCCGGATCCACTATAAAAGGGCTGTAAGCAGGCGAAGAGATCGTAACATTTAAACCTGATTCAAAAACATCCAGAAAAAGATCAGCAGTCTGGGTTCCTGCATCAGCACTGCGAAAAACAAATGCCATTTTTTCAATCTCATCTGATTCCGAAGCACTGTAATATTCCCGTATACTGGGTGTAATTTCAAGGCTATACAAATGGTTTCCCAATGCCGTTAAAGCAGGTTGCGTATTGTTAATACCCCAATCGCCGATTACATTCGACCAGATACTGCTCCCATTTTTCAATAATCCTGTATGGGCATAAATAATTCCGGTATAAGACTCAAGTGCAGTCCCTGTAGCATCGAAGTAGATCACTGCACCCTCGTCAACCAGTGGAATTGCCGGATCAGAGCTTAGTATCTGAGCATAGCTTAAAATGGATATCAGCCATGACAGGGCAAAGAAGGTAAACTTTTTCATTATTGTGGTTTTGGCATTGCAAAGGTAGGCAAATATGCTGATGGAAAGAGGAATGCAAGGCCGTTCATTTACAAGAAAAGCTGCCTTGAATAGAATCAAGACAGCTTTTATTATAGTGATAAAATTGCAGGATCTACATCTCTGTGATCACAATTTTCTTAGCATCGCTGTTAGCGGCATCGATTTCGATCGTAATGGTATAGGCAGCTTTCAGGTCAACTGAAAGGTTCCCACCATTATCATATACGTGTGTTGAAGAAGCATCAACATCAAGATCGCCAAAGCCAGCATCGAAGTTGGCACCACCTACCGGAGGAGCTTCTCCGTTGAGGGTCCTTACTTTGAAACCTTGGTCAGCTTCGAGGATAATACCTGTCCAGGTCCATGTGTAAACATCACCATTCACAACAGGAACACCAGCATTGTCGCCAATGAGTTGATTTCCCCAGCCCCAGCCACTTGGGTCAGGAATAGCGGCAGGATTGTCGGCACTAACACCATCACCTACAGCATCACAAACAACGCCTGTCCAGTTTGTAAGAGGAAGGTCACCTGTTTTAACAGCTGTAGCCACATAACCTGTCCCGAGTGTGTAAGCAATTCCAATGGTGTAGATACCAGGGGCATCATTCACCATATTGTCTCCACCTGGTAAAAGTGCATCAAGGGCACCACCAAAGTTGGTATTCACTTTAACACCTGTGTTGCCGCCACCAATATCCAGGGTAGTGTCGAGTTCGATTTTCCAACCGTTTGAATAGCGGAATTTCCAGTCACCACCACGGAGTTCCATGTCAGTGATCTCCCATGACATGCTCATGGAGTTAAAAGCTGATTCGGTTAGGACTGTTGAGGTTCCCCAACCTTCAGGGGTAGCTGCTCCGATGATTCCCCAATGTACGTGAGCAACGGTTGCAATCATAAGTTCCATATCGATAACAACATGGTACATACCATCTTCACTTACAACGAATTTTGTTGCATTTTCTTCAACAGCGCCACGAAGGATGATACCATCTTTTGGTTCATCAGTAGTTAGTTCTGTAACCACACCCCAGTCCGCACCGGGACCATAGGTTGATTGTACTGCTCCGGCCACTTTAACAATGCTGAATCCTTCCGCATTGGCTGTAAGTGGAATGTAAAGTTCGTAGAGGCTTGCTCTTTCGGTTTGATCAACCTCGTTACGTGTAACGGCCATCATGGCTTTAGCATCAAATGCAGTATATGCAGTTGCTGCACCTTTAACATAGATACCATCCAGCACCACTATTGGTACTGTTGTGTCATCATCATCATCTTTCTTACAAGATGAGAATACCATTAATCCTGCCATCAGGATCAAAGTCATTAATTTAATTGAATTCTTAAACATCTCATTTAATTTTTAGTGAATAAATAGTTATTATGAATATCTGAATGAATTTATTGCAATAGGTTCGGATTTGCATCTGTGGCCCATTTTGGTATTGGGAATGTTCTCCTGTCGGGAGCTGAGAATGCTTTTTCCCACCAGGATTCTCCAAATTTACCAAAACGGATCAAATCCTGTCTTCTGTGCCCTTCACAGTATAGTTCACGTGCTCTTTCGTCTAACAATTGATCCAGGGTAGCACCGCCCCAGGGCCCAACATTTGCTCTGTCCCTGATCTCATTGATCCATTGGTCACCATTTCCTCCCTGGCGAATTTGCACTTCAGCTTTCATAAGCCAGAAATCGGTAAGTCTGAATATAGGCAGGTCATTGCTTAGGTTCTCTTTAGCTCCCATAGCGATCTCATATTTCCCTATCCTGGCGCCTGTGGTCCGGATCTCTTCTGCTGTATAAGATGCAGCTGACATTGAGAGTGCCGGAAGATAAGGATCAATATCCAAAGGCTGATGGGTGGTTCCATCCAGGATCACATTGCCCTGGCTATCGTACTGAGGGCCATAAATATTATACGCTTCTTTCCTCAAATCACCTGCTTCATACCGGTCAAATTGTGTTGGCACAACCGCAAAACCGTTCCATGGACCAACGGGCATATCATACTTTAAATTGTGTTGGTAATGCAATGTACGCATATGCAATCTGAATCCCTGGAAGTTATCTTCATCGTAAGGGATGCTAAAAATGATCTCGGATGAGTTTTCATTAAAGGTTTTAAAAGGGTCGGAAACATTTGCTGCCAGGCTGTATGGGCCCGCCATAACGCTGTCGATATACATTTCCGCCATTGCCCAATTGGGTGCTCCGGTGTAAACTTCTGCGTTGAGATAAAGTTTAGCCAATAAAGCATATCCGGCATACTTCGTCATCATGTATTTATTATCGATAGGCTTAAGGTATGGCAATGCCGATGTAATGGTATTGACGATGCTGTCATAGATGGCGGCCCGGGGCTCTTTAAAGGGCTTTTCGGGGACACCTCTTGACGAAGTTAGGTAAGGCGCATCGCCATAATTATCAATCAAAAGATAATAATAGAAAGAACGCAATACTTCCAGTTCTTTGATCTTGATCATAACGGTTTCATTTTGTTCAAGATCCCTCATCATGTCCAGTGTACCATTACAGGTTGTAATTCCATTCCAAAAATGGCTCCACATCCGGTTTACACCTTCATCATCGTTTGTCCATTCATGTCGGTGCATATTCACCCATTTTCCTCCGTCAAACCAGTCGGCACCACGTGTGGGCCCGCAAACGCCATCACCTGAAATGATCTGAGCCAGGAACCACCAGCCTTCGTCATCAGCATAGGTTTGCATTTGTTTGTATGCATTTACTGCAAGGTTGGCAACCTGAGCTTCATTCTCAGGATAGGTATTACCAGGTATCTTATCGTAAACTTTTTCGTCAAGCTTTGTACATGATGAGAAGACAAAAACAAGTCCGATAGCAATTATGAATATTCTTTTCATAGCTGTTTTCATTTTTTAAATTTTACCCCTTATTCCTATACTAAATGTACGTGTTTTGGGATATACATTGTATTGATCGATCCCAAAGCCCAGGCCACTGATCTTGGTTTCCGGATCAACCCCGGAGTAACCCGTAATAGTGAACAGGTTATTTGATGAAACATATAAGGTAAGGCTTTTGAATACATTATGGTTCTCACCAAATTTAAAGTCATAGGAAATGGAAATGTAATCCAATCTCAGGAAGCTGGCATCTTCAACGTAGAAGTCGGCCAGGCTTGCAGCTGATGTTCTGCCCTGGGCATCCCAGTCAAGTGCTGCAGGTGAAGCATTAAGGGATTCGAGCAGGCCTGGATCATCAAAAAACATTTCAGTAGCATTATACACATCATTGCCTATCAGGGCCCTGAATGAAAAATCGAGATGCCAGCTTTTACGGTAAGTCAGGTGATTGGACCAGCCTATCTCAAGATCCGGTGCTGCATAGCCGACTATCCTTCTTTTTGCCTGGGCAAGGTCGGTTGTAAATCCACCTGTTTGAGATTCATATACAAATTCTCCATCCTGCAGGGCAACATAAGTAGGGAGGTAGAAGGCACCAATTTGTTCTCCTTCGATCAAGCCAATCACATAATACTCTGTCCCGACCATTCCCCTTCCGGAGATATACCCTTCTTTTCGCACGCCATCCTCTTCATTGAAATAATCACCCAGATCGGTAACTGTGGTGCGGTTATGTGCCAGGCTCATAGCTGTTTTCCAGCTGAAGTTTGAAGTAGATACAGGGAAGCCCTGGATAAATAATTCCACTCCTTTGTTTTCAAGTTCACCTGAGTTGGCCCATGTTCTTTCGGCAAGATTTGGTGGAACCGGTACATTGTATTGTCCAAGCAGATCTTTTGTTTTCTTCTGGTATATTTCAAAAGTACCACTGAGGCGTCCTTTGAAAAATGAAAAGTCGATACCAAGGTTTATTTCAGAAGTTTGTTCCCACTTAAGGTTGGGATTTGCATTCCAGGCAGGTTCAAAAGTAACCACCTGTTGTCCGGTTTCAGGGTTTGTTGCTGTACCGGCAGGTTGCCATACAACGAGGCTGTGATATTCACCAATTTCCTGGTTACCTGATACACCATAACTTGCCCTCAGCTTCAATTGGTCGAGCCAATCAACATTGCGCATAAAATTTTCACTATGAATATTCCAGCCGACAGATGCTGTTGGGAACCAGCCCCACTTATTATTTGCACCAAACTTGGATGATCCGTCGCGACGCAGTGAGGCGGAAGCATAATATTTCTGATTAAAATTATATTGTGCCCTTGCGAAGAACCCTATCAGCGTAGATTCTTGTTTCCATGACCCAATATCGCCGTAGTTTACCTGGTTAAATATTGCAAGGTCGCTGGATCCGATATAATCCGATTGTGCATCTTCTCCTTTGGCAAAGAACCCATCTTTGCCATTCTCCTGCCATGAATAACCACCCAAAACATTCAGATTATGCAATTCCCTGAATGATTTCACATAGACCAGGGTTGCTTCCAGGAGTTTTTGGTACTCATGCTCATATTTTTGTTCACCGGCACCCAGGTCCTGAGTTGCATAGAGTCCACTCGGACGGAAGTAATTAAAATTCTGACTCTTGTCCCACATACTCAGGTTGATGCTGGCATCCAGGCCATCAATAATGGTATAATCAGTTTTAAAATTTCCGAGAAAGCTATTGGCTTTTCTCATATTCTCAACTTCATTGATAATGGCCATCGGGTTCTCATAATTGAATTCCCTTGATGTTTGATAGTATCCTCCCGAAGAATTATATACCGGATCGGTGGGATTGCGTTGCAGGGCCTGGTAGATGATATCATCTTTATCCCAGCCGTCATAATTTTCCCTGTCATTGTTTTCAAACATTCCAATCCAGTTAGTAGAAAATCTGAGTTTATTGTCGAACACACCATGGCCGATATTCATGCGGAAGGTGTTGCGTTTCTTTGCTGTACCGCGCATGGCACCATCCCATTTGGCTGTGGTTAATGCAGCTGTATAATAACTGACGCTATTTCCGCCGGAAAAACTCAGGTGGGCCGTGTTTGACATTCCTGTACGGTAGATTTCATCCTGCCAATTGGTATTGGAACCACCATCGATAAACCCGACATTATTGGCATTATATGAGCGAATCTGGTCGGCATCAAGAAGATCAACAGTATTCAAAACATTGTCCATGGATGCCTGCAGACTGAAATTCACTTCATTCACTAAAGAACCGGGTTTTGCATTTTCGGTATTCCCTCTTTTGGTAGTGATGATGACCACCCCATTCGAACCCCTTGAACCGTATATGGCTGTTGAAGCAGCATCTTTAAGGATATTGTATGAAGCAATATCTTCAGGAGCAAGTGCAGTAGGGTCTGCTCCGGGCACGCCATCAATAACGTAAAGAGGTTCTGTACTTGCTTCAAAGCCTGACGCCCCCCTTATCCTTACAGAAAAGCCTTCATTGGGGTCACCCCCTTTTTTAGTGATGGACACACCGGCGGCTTTCCCCTGCAATGCCTGTATGGGGTCTGTTATTGCTCCGGCATTTAATTCACCGGCCTCTACTGTGCTTACAGCCCCTGTTTTATCTTCTTTTTTCTGAACCCCATATCCGATCACAATGACCTCGTCGAGGGTTTCAGAATCACTTTCCAGCGAAATAGTCACAGTTGTATTTGGCTGAACAGTAACCTCCTTTTTTTTATAACTAACATATGAAATCTCCAGAATAGTATTTGGCTCCACCATCAGGGTGAATTTACCATCATAATCTGTTGTAGTTCCTGTTGTAGTTCCTTTAATCAATACAGAAGCTCCCGGAAGACCTGAGCCATCATCGGCGTCAGATACTGTTCCGCTTACTATTCCCTGTTGGGCAAAGCCTGTCTGGACAAGCAAAAACATAAACACAAGAAACAGCAAGGATCTGAGTGTAGTTTTTCTTAACATGAACATCATTTAAAGTTTAGTAAACAAATATGCAAGATTTTTAAATATTCAAGCTCCACAAATCCCTTTAAGAATGAGGAAATGCAAAGATAAAATTAATATTATTTTACCTTTTAAGCAACTTTATATTCATGCTTATTTTTAAACGAAAATAAATAGGGAATGATAAATTTCCCACATTTAACCTTAACCACTATATATCAATACGTTAAAATGATTAATGGAAATATAAAAATTGAGATTATTCTCGATTTGCGGTAAGAATAAGATACTCCCACTTGCCAAGTTGGATCATTTCATCAGGTCCAAGCGTCAACACATCACCTGAATTCCAATTTGTGAGTTCCCTTTCCTTCCCTTTAAGTTTAAGTGTAAACTCTTTATAATAAGGGGTCAGGTTTGCTATAACAATAACAATATTATCATCGCTTTTCCGGATAAAAGCATATATACTCTCATTGTCACTGGATTTGATTCTTTTCATTGTACCGCCATCAGCTCCGCTCCATAGTGCAGGATTTTTCTTTCTCAACCGGCCCAGGTCCTGATAAAAAGCACTTAATGAATAATCGCCCCAATCGATTGTATCTTTTTCAAAAAATGCCAGGCGCTTATCAAAGGCTGCTTCCTGTCCGCTATATACCATAGGCATTCCCGGCAGGGTGTAGGTCAGCATGGCAAATACATTGGTGGCTTCCCCCATACGTTCGTATTCTGTCCCATTCCATGAATTTTCATCATGATTGGTAATGAAATACATTCTATAGGCCTCCACAGGATAAATTGTATCGTGTTTAATAAAATATTTATCAATATCCCTTGCGTTCTTTTTCTCTTTTGCAATATCATTCATAATGTGATGTAGTTCCCAAGCATAGGACATATCAAAAGCATGAACATGATGATTTGGCTGTTCTGCTTCGGCCAGCATGAACACCGGTTTTATGTTGTCCAGTTCTTTTCTGGCATTGTTCCAAAATTCCACAGGAACCTCCCCTGCAACATCGCAGCGATATCCGTCAATATTGGTTTCTTCTACCCAAAACCTGAGTGCATCCTGCATTTCAGCACGCATTTCCATATTTTTATAATCCAGGTCAGCAACATCTGTCCAACCATGAGGAGATACCATCTCACCTTTCCTGTCTTTACTGTACCAGTCGGGATGATCATTCACCCAGGCATTGTCCCAGGCAGTATGGTTAGCCACCCAGTCAAGAATCACATACATTCCCAGTTCATGTGCCTGATTGACAAGTTCCTTGAAGTCATCCATTGTTCCAAACTCCGGATTTACTGCCTTATAATCTTTCACGGCATAATAGCTTCCCAGGCTTCCTTTGCGGTTCTTCTCACCGATCGGATGGATCGGCATCAGCCAGAGGATATCAACTCCCATCTCTTTCAACCTTGGAAGATGCGCTTCAAAAGCTTTCAAAGTCCCTTCAGGAGTATATTGCCTCCAGTTTACTTCATAAATCACAGCATCTTTGCTCCATTCGGGATGCACAACATATGAATCTACTACAGCTTTGCGATCGCTTCTGCTCTTGTTATTGCAAGAAACTAAAATGAGTCCGGCAAAAATGATGACAAGTACAGTTGCAATGATTGCTTGAGATAATAACATTTTCATTTTCATTCTTAAATAGTTTATTTCAGTGGCCCCGGACATTCTTATGCACCAGCGCCGGGTAATTCAAATTCATTAAAATCATCAATAATAAGATCGGCCTCGCCTAAATTCTCCCTTGGGTTGGTAGAACTAATGGCCACAACCTTCATTCCGGCTGCTTTCCCTGACCTGATACCGGCAACCGAGTCTTCCACAACGATGCAATCCATGGCTGAAACATTCAGCTTTTCTGCTGCCAACAGATAAATTTCGGGATCAGGTTTCCCCTTGCTTATCATACTGCTGTCGATAAGCACATCAAAATAGATGTGAAGGTTGGTGTTTCCGAGCACAAAATCAACATTCTCCGGCGGTGCCGATGTGGCAATTGCCAGTTTATATCCCTTTTCTGAAAGAGACTCCAGGAGCGCTTGGACTCCCGGGGCAGCTTCGATATTTGCTTCATACAATCCACGGTAGAGTTTCTCTTTTTCACCGGCAAATTCATAAGATTGCTGCTGGCTGAGATCATCCGGAAAAATATTCTGAAGAATATCTGTATTGGTCATACCAAATAAGTGAGAAACATCTCCTTCTACAGTGAGGCCATGCTTTATACAAAATTGCATCCAGGCTTCATGATGATAATCCTGGTTATCGACGATGACACCATCCATATCAAAAATCACAGCTTTGTATTTCAAGGGTTGAAGCATTCGTTCTGCGTAGTATATACATCAAATTTTCGTCCGGCCAGGGTAATTGACATCCGTCCCTGGCGTATTCCCGGCTTCGTTCCAAAGAGGCTGACAGCTTCAATATCAGTAAATCGTTCCGGGAGGTCAAAGGTAAGATTTTTTGCCTGATCTCCTTTATTCATTACCACAATGACCATTTCATCAAAATAGGTTCTGCAATATGCATAGGTCTGATCAGTAAGCAGGAGGGTTTTAAAATCGCCATACATTAAAGCAAGTGAAGCCCTACGCAGGTTTGCCAGTTGTGATACCGTTTGCCTCACACGGCTTTCATTATCACTCAGATCATCAAAACGCATCATACGCCGGCTATCGGGATCATTGCCTCCCGGCATTCCAATCTCATCACCATAATATATCACCGGAAGCCCGGGAATGGTCATATTAAAAGCGAAAAGCATTTCTGTAAGCAGATACCCATAAGCATTGCCTACAAATACATCCCTGGTCCATCCGGCCAGTTTAGCATCTTCATCAAAAAACAAGCCTCCTCCGGCATATGATGTAAACCGGCCCCTGTCCTGATTTCCTGAAATATAGCCCATCAAATTATGTGAGCCATAATAACGTAGGCTCTCGTGCAATGAAGCATCAAGGCGTGCAAATGTTTCCTCCTGCCTTGTCAGCACGGCAATAGCATCATCATAAACATTAAAATCAAACTGGGCATCCAGCATACCACTCCCCACATAACTACTGATGAGTTCGGGTCCGCCGTAGGTTTCGCCAATCTGATAAACAGGAACTCCTTTTTCTGACACTATTTGTTCTTTTACTTTTCTTGTCAATGTCCTCCAGAATACCTCGGGAATATGTTTGGTGGCGTCATGACGGAAACCATCAAGATCATACTTTTTCAACCAATAAATTGCAGAATCAGAGAGCATTTCATACACTTCCGGCTTTGCTAAATCGAGTGTTGGAAGAAAAACGTCGAACCAAGTGGTGAGCCTGTATTCATCCCAGCGTTCCGTATTCAGGCTTCCGTCCGGGAGATACAACTCAGTAGCCCATTCAGGATGTGCCCGGTAAACCGGATGTTCCTGATGCACATGATTGGCAACAAAATCCAATAAGACATTCATGTTGTTTTCATGGGCTGTCTTTACCAGCTCATGCATATCTTTTTCTGTCCCGTATCTGTCGTCGATAAGCGTAAAGGAAATTGGCCAGTAACCATGGTAGCCTGAAAATTTCGAGGGAGGATTGGGCCAGTATCCAAAAGCCCCTTCAGGATTTTTCACCACCGGAGAGATCCAAATGGTATTTACACCCAGGTCATGGAAGTACCCATCACGTATTTTGGCCGTTACTCCCGCTATATCACCTCCGTGATAATCGGCAGGTGGAAGGACTTCAGGAATCTTCAATGGCCTGTTGTTCGATGAATCAGCATCATAAAACCTGTCAACAAAAGCATTGTACAAAATCATTGCATGCTGATCATGGCGGGTGATTAGCTTCGGATCCTCCACTACCCTTCCATACTCAAGTGGGATAAGCAGATCATTGGAAATACCAAGTTCATTCCATGCCCAGATCCGGAGAAAAGAACGATGTAAGTTTTCAGCTTCTTCAGGGATCTCAATTTCATATTCTCCATCTTCTTCAAACGCAATGAATGCTTGAGGAAGACGTACATTTTGCCAAAATGCCATCAACCCATTGAGCTCACCCTTCACTTCAATATCAATATCATCACCATCATTTTCAATAGTAAAAATTTCAGGAAGTCTTTTTGAAATATCCAAACCTACAGCTAAAAGGGAGTTTCTTCCACCCATATTGTTATCTATTGTAAGTGCATTGCCCGGGTCCAGGCCTTCTTCACCATCCACCACTATCAGGTATTGGTAAGTACCGGGATCCAACATCAATGTTCCCTTCCAGATTCCATCTTCCATTTGGAAATCGGGCCTACCGGCAGTCCAGCCATTAAATTCCCCCCTTACTGTAACACTTTTATGGGCCTCCCCTTTTGGATCATACGACAATTCTATCATTTGCTTTGAAGAGCGAAAAAGAGGAATGCTTTCGGTAATCCCATTTGCTGTCACGTCAAGGGACAAAAGTGCATCCATCCCGTTGATTGAATTAACAAACACACTTCCATTTTCATATTTATAGGCATGTTCATCCAATTGAGGGATCGCAACACCGTCAATGGCATCCGTCTCAAGGAAAAAATCAGACAGTGGAATTTCCGTTAATCCGGGGCCAAGCCTGACAGGGGCTGCAAGTCCGGTAATGTTTGAATTCCCAGGCACCGGAGGCAGCTTTTCACCACAGGCTGTCAGGATTCCAAATAGGGCTAATAATATCAGATATTTTTTCATTTTTCTTATTCTCTATTGCTTTTCATTACGACTATGTATCTCCAGGATGACGGCAGACTTAGGCTGCAAATCCATCAACTGAATATCTTCAATTTCAGTTCCCGCAATGACTTCATATGCCTTCCGATTTCCATGGAGGCACTCCTCAAACCTAGCAAGCAACGGCATTGGATGAATGTTTTCATTGTTATTTAAAACAATCATCAGTGTTTCTTCTTCATTGCTTCTGAAATACACATAAACACCATCATCAGGAATAAAATGGGTCAGCATACCATCATGAAGCACTTTTTTTGTTTTGCGCCAATTTTGAAGTTTTTTTACAAAAGCCTGCGCTTCTAATGCTTCATCACTTAAGCCTTCTCCGGTAAAAGCATTTACTTCGTCTCCTTCCCATCCACCCGGAAAATCTTTTCGTATGTACCCATGGCCATGACTTTCTTCACCTTCCATCAATATTTCAGTCCCGTAATAGATCATAGGGATTCCACGGGTGGTATAAAAGAAAACAAGTCCCATCTTGTATTTATTGATGTCCCTATTCATTATTGTAAAATACCTTGAGAGGTCGTGGTTATCCGGAAAGATCACATTTGTATTGGGATGATCGTAAAGAAAATCCTGTGCCAGCACATAATATATCCTGGCAAGGCCTTCTGTCCAGGTTTCACTTTCATGAAACGCCTTCTCAACTGCATAATGAAGAGGAAAGTCAGTTAGGTTTGGAACATAGGAGTTATACCCAAAACGCTCATTTTCCGATTCAGCATAATAAGCCGTGATCGCTTCTTTCTGAAGCCAGGTTTCACCAAGAATATTAAAACCAGGATACTCCTTCCTCATGCGCTTCATCCATTCATGCATAAAGGATTGATTTGAGTATGGATACGTATCCATCCTGATCCCGTCGAGATTGGCATATTCCACCCACCAAATGCTATTTTGCATCAGGTAAGTCCGCAATTGCAGATTAACTTGGTTCAGGTCCGGCATATTTGTATCGAACCATCCTTGCTCCATTTTCTTCTTATCATATTCAGATGCATAAGGGTCAGAGTTCACCGGTGCGCGAAAATTGGATCTTGTAAATTCCGGCCATTGGTGGATCCAATCTTCAAATGGCAAATTATCCATCCACCAGTGACCACCTCCACAATGATTAAAAGCCATATCCATGATCACCTTAATCCCCTTTTCATGGCAAAGTTCAATAAAACGAACATAATCTTTGTTGGTCCCAATACGTGGATCAACTTTATAAAAATCAGTTATGGCATATCCATGATATGAATACTCAGGATTATTGTTTTCAAATACCGGGTTCAGCCATATTGCGGTGAATCCCATATCCTTGATATAATCCAGCTTATTAACGACCCCTTTAATATCTCCTCCATGGCGGCCATCAGGATTGGAGCGGTCGGCCTTTTCAAGCATGCCGGGCATATCATCATTCCCGGGATCTCCATTTGAAAAACGATCGGGCATAGCCAGCAGAATAATGTCTTCCGGCCCGAATCCATTTCTTTCCGAAGAAGCTTTTCTTCTTGCTTTCAATTCATATACATAAGAATAACGCGTATTTTCATCTCTCTCAAAATCTATCCTGAATTTTCCCGGTTTAGCATCATCGCTAATCTCAAGAGATAGAAAGATATAGTCCGGGTTTGTTGCTTTCGTGACATAAGTGAGCTCAACTCCCTCATACACAAGGCGTGGCGCCGTATATCCGATCCCATCAGCATGGACCAATAGTTGTAATCCTTTTTCATTCATTCCCGTCCACCAGAAAGGAGGCTCCACCACAAGCTCGCTTTGAGCCTGAATCTGGATAGAAATAAACAGAAGAAGTATCCCTATTTTTAGTACTTTCATATCACCCTTCCTATAGCTTGTAAAACATTAATACATGAATGAACCGATCATTTACTACGAAACTTTACTATCTTTTCATTGTTCATTACTCGAATGAGAATGCATCGCATAAAAACGTAGGCCGAAGTAAAATTGCAATATCCGGCAATTCAAGCCAAAATTGCAAATTTTTATTGAAAAACAGGGCATTTTACTCATAATAATAGCAATATGAATGCCTTCATTTCAAGTGCTTGTATTAATTTTGCAACACCTTATTAAGATGATTATGAACAACAATAAAAACAATATTTCAATTTTGTGGGATCAGCTGTATCCTGAATCAGATACTGGGTTATTAAGCACCTTCTTAAAAAAACTTGATACCGTAAAATCTGAGCTTCACTTCCCGCCGCAGGAAAACGAGTGGTATAAAGATGCCATCGTTTATTCTCTTTATGTTGATCTATTCAACAATGACTTCCCCGGGCTTGAAGACAAGTTGGATTATTTACAGGAGCTGGGAGTGAATTGTCTTTGGTTGTTGCCCATTCTTGATTCTCCCGGCAAAGATGCCGGGTTCGACATCAGTGATTACCGAAGCATCCGGCCTGAGCTGCTGGGACTTTCAGCTGGTTCGGATAATGATCAAAAAACGGAAGTTTTCGCCGGTTTTCTGGAAAAGGCGCACAAAAAAGGCATCAGGGTGATCTTCGATATTGCCATCAACCACACTTCCGATGAGCACCCATGGTTTCTTGAGTCGCGCAAATCAACCAACAATCCTTTTCGGGATTATTATATCTGGGCTGACAATAATTCGGCTTATAAAGATGCACGTATAATATTTGAAGGACTCTGCGAAAGCAATTGGGAAAAGGATGGAGATCATTATTTCTTTCATCGTTTTTTTGAATTTCAGCCCGACCTGAATTACCGCAATCCCAAGGTGCTGCTGGAAATGACGGAAAACCTTTTATTCTGGATAAAGCTGGGTGTTGACGGATTCCGTGCTGATGCCATCCCCTATCTCTGGAAAGAAGAAGGCACGGATTGCGAAAATCTTCCGGAAACACATCTTGTGGTTAAATTTTTCAGGGCTGTCCTTGATTACGTCAGGCCTCAAACACTGTTGCTGGCAGAAGCCTGTCAGAAACCAAAAGAGGTTGTAAAATATTTTGGCGACGGAGATGAATGCCATGCAGGCTATCATTTCCCCTTGATGCCTCAGATGTTCAAATCATTGCACATGCAAAGCAGCAAGCCTGTGGCCAATGTACTTAGCAAGGATGTCACACCCGATATACCGGAAGGGAGCCAATGGTTTACTTTCCTCCGTTGCCACGATGAACTCAGCCTGGAACTCGTGTATGTTAGCGAAGAAGACAGAAAATACATCCACGATAACTATTGTAAACAGCCTGAGTGGAATTTCCGTTTAGGCCAGGGAGTGTCGGCAAGACTTGCTGAATTGCTGGACCGGGATCCGGCCAAAATTGCGCTGGCATATGCCATGATGCTTTCACTTCCGGGGACTCCTGTTATATATTATGGTGATGAATTCGGAAAGCTCAACGATAAGGCCTACTATGAAGAACAGATTAAACTCAGCGGTAAGGATGACACCAGGTTTCTGGTGAGGGGAAAGTTGGATTGGGAGCAGTTGGGTAAAGACCTTAATGATCCTGGCAGCCTGCCATTTGAAGTATTTAAATCCATCCGTAATTTGGTCAATACAAGAAAAAACTACCCCACATTTGGAAGGGGCACTTTATCCATGATAGATGTGCATGCTCCTGACGGGAAACCCGATCCTCAAGTGATGGGATATTATCGTTCATATACATGCAACAGGATACTTGTACTGCTTAACCTCTCCGATCGTGAAAAACACATTGCATTGCCTACCGAAAGGCTAAAGAATTATGAGCAGGACATTCTTGGCCAGGCAGTTTTGATCAATGAAGGGCAGGAAAGCCTTCGCATTCCTGCAAAAGGATATTATTGGTTTTTTGTTTAAGAAAACACATATGAAAGAACAACTATTCGACGCCGTTATCTTCGACCTTGACGGAGTAATCACCCAAACAGCATTGGTACACAGCCAATCATGGAAACAAATGTTCGATGAATACCTTCTCCAGCGAGAAAAAGATCATGGTGATGCCTTTCGTGAATTCTCACATCAGGACGACTACCTTCCATATGTGGATGGCAAGCCCCGTTATAAAGGCGTGCAGTCCTTCCTTGAATCAAGAGGCATTCATGTTCCTTTCGGGGATCCCGACGACCCTCCTGAAAAAGAAAGCGCATGTGGCATCGGGAACCGGAAAAACATTGTTTTCAACCGGATTTTGAAAGAAGATGGCGTAAAAGTTTACCCATCAACGGTAGAGCTTATTCACACATTAAAAAAACATGGGATCCATGTTGGCGTGGCTTCTTCAAGCAAAAACTGCAAACAGGTTCTGGAAGCTGTAGGGCTGCTCGACATCATGGAAACCAGGATAGACGGAGTTGTTTCTGGGGAACTGGGCTTGAGTGGAAAACCTGAGCCCGATATATTCACAACAGCAGCCGACATGATGGGTGTATCTTACGACAGAACCGTTGTGGTTGAAGATGCTGTTTCGGGAGTCCAGGCAGGAAAGAAAGGAAACTTTGGTCTTGTATTAGGTATTGCCAGGGAGGAAAACAGACAGGAATTGCTTTCCGGCGGAGCCGATATCGTGGTGGAAGATATTGACGAGATAGGTTTTGAAGGCATAGAACAATGGTTCATGGAAGGCCTGGCCAAAGACAATTGGGATCTTGTTTACCATGGTTACGACCCTGCAAAAGAAAAAACCCGGGAATCATTGCTAACCATTGGGAATGGCTATTTCGGCACACGGGGCTCACTGGAAGAAACCGGGCCGGCTGAATTTCACTATCCTGGAACCTATATGTCTGGCTTGTTTAACAGCTTGACCTCAAAAGTTGCCGGACGGGATATAGAAAATGAAGATTTTGTTAACGTCACAAATTGGACATACGTAAACTTCCGCATTGATGGCGGCGAATGGCTCGATATAGATAAAGTGGAGATATTGAGTATGCGCAGAAGGCTGCATATCGATGCCGGCATCTATTGCCGAAAGCTGATCGTTCGCGACGAGAAAGGCCGTGAAACCTCCATTCGAAGCCGGCGCATCGCCAGTATGGACGACCCGCACATTGGCCTGATCAGGTATTGTATCACTCCCTTGAATTACAGGGGTATCATTGAGATTAAAACAGAATTAAGCGGGAATCATACCAACGATGGAGTGGAACGTTATCGCTCGCTGAACCAGCAGCACATTCTTCCGGTGAAGGAAGGCGTAAAGGATAAGATTCAGTTCGTAGAAGTCAGGACGTCTCAATCCAATATACATGTTGCCATGGCTTCCCGTATTGATGCCGAGAAAGGAAATGGCAATGCTGGCATTTCATATAAATCTTTCGCGGAAAAAGGAAAAGCCGTCACAGCGATCACTGCTGAAGTTGATCAGAATGAATCACTCGATCTGAGTAAAACCACCGCAATTTATCGCTCTGATGATAAAGGGATTGATAATCCACTCCTTGTTGCGATCAAAAAAGCGGACGAATCCGAAGGTTTCCATCCCCTACTGGAAGCCTCTGCATCAGCCTGGAAAAGCATCTGGGAAAAAGCTGATATTCAATTGGATGGCGATCGGCTTGCTCAAAAACTGATCCGCCTGCATATTTATCATTTGATGGTGACCATCTCACCGCACAATGCCGGGATAGATGCCGGAATTCCCGCCAGGGGTTTGCATGGAGAAGCATACCGGGGTCATATTTTCTGGGATGAGATCTACATTTTGCCATTCTACTACATGCATTTCCCGAAAGCAGCCCGGTCGGTATTAATGTACCGATATAACAGGCTTGAAGAAGCAAAAAAATATGCTGCAGAATATGGTGAAAAAGGAGCCATGTTCCCATGGCAAAGCGGCAGCGATGGCCGGGAAGAAACACAGGTGCTCCATCTGAACCCATTATCAGGTAAATGGGGCGAAGACCATAGTTCTCTGCAAAGGCATGTATCGCTTGCCATTGCTTACAACACCATCATGTACCATCACTATACATCCGATAATGAGTTCATGGAAAAATATGGTGCTGAATTACTCGTGGAAATATGCCGTTTCTGGGCCGGGAAGTCCAAACTTGATGAAGCAACAGGCGCATACGCGCCTGCCGTTGTTTCGAGATATGCCGTTTTAAGCTGGC
>CAZASJ010000021.1:0-15755 GCA_964487735.1 uncultured Bacteroidales bacterium
GAGCCTGAATAATATTGGAAGTATATTTCGTACATCAGATGCATTTCGCATTGAATGCATCCTTCTATGCGGTATTACTGCCACGCCTCCACACAGGGAAATCCATAAAACTGCACTTGGAGCAACTGATTCGGTGAAGTGGGAGTATTTTGAAGATACTGAGGATGCGGTTAAGAAAATGAAAGACAGGGGGTATTTTATTTTGGCAATTGAACAGGCTGTGGGTAGCATCTCTTTAGATGAGATGGATTATGATCCTAAACAGAATACTGCCATCATATTCGGGAATGAGGTGAATGGAGTGCAGCAAAAAATTGTGGATATGGCCGATGCTTGTATTGAAATCCCACAAATGGGAACCAAGCATTCCTTAAATGTATCGGTGAGCGCCGGAATTGTCCTCTGGACATTGTTCAGATCCGTACAGTGGTAGTCTGTTTTTACGTTTTTTTTTAACTCTTGAACCCAAACATTTTCAGCTTCTTGTAATAAAATTTAACTATAGTGTAACAAAAAGATGAACAAGTCGTACAATTCATGGTTAATGTGTTAGATTTGGTATTTAATTTTTAACATCGTATATTTAGAGAAATTATTAAATTTGCACTGCATTTTACACATGGAATAAAAATTACCTTTAATCTATGTTGCAATTTGCGCTAAAGCAATTATATTTGTATTCAATTTAACTCAGATTATTAATTTAAAAGATCAAGGATTATGAAAACTTATTACAGTTCAATATTAAAACTGCTTGCGGTTTTAATGTTCGCCGTGATGCCAATCATTTTCTTCGGACAGGAAGGAACTGAAGAAGAGGGTGATGAACCTGCACAAGAGCAAAAGACCAATCAAAAGGCATATTTTCAAAAATATGGCTATGTTGGGGCCAATATTGGTGGTGTTGCATATCACGGTGATGTTTATGCAGAACCTGTTCTCCCACAGTGGAAACACTTCAACTGGGGCTTCGGTGCTATTGGTGGATGGCAATTCCACCCGGTACTTGGTGTCAGGGGTAACTTTGGTTATGTAAACCTTACAGGTGAAAGGTATGGTGATGTTGACAGGGCTTTCAAAGGTGATGCTTTGGATTATTCAGTTAATGCTACTATTAGCCTTATTAACCTTATTTTCGGGTACAACCCGGATCGCTGGTTTGATATGACTGCATGGGCAGGTATCGGACAAGCACAATATCGTACAAGACTGCGCGAACATTCTACTGCTACTCCATTGGATTCCAGAGGTTTCGGTGAAACCACTGACCAGGACAATGGCGATGGTAAAGGATTTGGGAATCGCGACCTTGTAACCTTATATCCCGTTGGTATTGATTTCGATTTTATTCTTTCAGATCATTTCAATCTCAATGTTAATTCATCACTGAAATTCACTGATTCCGACGGAATCGATGCTTATCAGCATGCTGTAGCTGCTGTTAAGAAAGACTTCTGGCATTATACTTCCCTTGGTCTTACTTATAAATTCGGTAAGGGTGGAATCAAAAATATGGTGAAGGACTTCGACGATATCACATGGAAAGCTACTCCAGAACCTCTGGAAGTCCATGGCGATTTTGTTGAAGTTACCATCGTTGGTGAATTCCCTCCAAAGTATTTCGAAAAAGATGCTGCAATGTTTGTAACACCTGTACTCAGGTATGAAGGTGGAGCAGTAGCTTACGAACCTTTCACTATTAAAGGTGAAGATGTTGCAGGTGACGGATCTATGATTAAGTATAAAGATGGTGGAACCATCACTTTTACCGGCAAAATCCCTTATACACCTGAAATGAATGTATCAGAACTTTTCCTCGTTCCTGTGATCTATCCTGCTAAAGATGGTACACTGGCAACTGAAGAAGATATTCTGAACAGCGGAAAATATTATATTATTCCTGATGTGAAAGTTGACGATGGTGTGATTCATACATCTAAGTACATCCTCAACAATGAGCTTCCACTGGTTGCTTATCACGCATATCAGAAAGAAACAATCCTTACCGAAAAAGCAAAAATATTCTTCCTTATCAACAGGTCTAACCTTAACTGGAGAGTGCCTCTGAATACAGTGGAAGAAAATAAAGCTAAACTCGCCGGTCTGAACGAATTCCTCGCTCTTGGATATAAGATCAAGGATGTTGAAGTTACCGGTTGGGCTTCTCCTGAAGGTGAAGAGCTCTTTAACAGAGACCTCTCCGAAAGCAGGGCTACCACTGTATACAATTATATGGTGAAGGAAATGAAGAAAGTTGCCAAACAAAAAGATTCACGCCTGAAGGTGAAAGATCCCAAAGAAGAAGTTAACTGGGATATTACATGGCAGGGTCCGGATTGGAATGGCTTCATGTCGACTGTTGAAAATTCAACACTGACTGATAAAAATGCAATCCTCAATGTTGTTAAATCAGCTGACCAAAGCAAGAGAGAAGAAGAGATCAGGAATATGATCCTCATCTATCCTGAAATTGAAGAAAATATGCTGCCACCTCTCAGGAGGACAGAGATTGCTATCAATTGCTACGAGCCCAAACGTCCTGATGAACAAATCATGGCCTACGGACTTTCACATCCTGATTCACTGAAAGTAAACGAATTACTTTATTCAGCTACTTTCTATGATAACGAAGCTGACCAACTTGCTGTTTACAAATCAACTTTTAATTATTTCCCTAAATGTTACAGGGCTTATAATAATGCTGGTGAAGTACTGGTAAGAATGGGCGAATACGATGAAGCAGCTACAATGCTTGCTAAAGCACAGGAACTGAATGGCGAATACGGTGGTATCGATAACAACATGGGTGTCCTTGCTTGTCACATCGGTGAATATGACAATGCAAAAGAACATTTCCTTGCTGCACAGAAAAAAGGTGAAAATGTTGATTATAACCTAGGTGTTCTTGCCATACTCGATGGCGACTATGCAACTGCCGCTAAGATGACAGGCAAAAAGGATTGTAATCACAACACTGGTCTGATCCAACTGCTGAATAAAGATTATGCAGCTGCTCAGAAGACACTTGCATGTGCACCTGCTGATGGCCTTACTTATTATCTGCTTGCCATTACTGGCGCCAGGACAGATGATACCAAGGTTCTTTTTGACAACCTGATGAAGGCTGTTGAAATGGATCCTGAACTCAAAACTGAAGCTAAATTCGATAGGGAATTCCTGAAGTATAATACACTTCCTGAGTTTGTTGCTATCGTTCAATAAGCGAAACACATAATCCTAAATCTTTGGAAAGGCTGTCCCGTAAAGGATGGCCTTTTCTTTTTGTGCCCCCAAAGTCAATTGATTATGGATTATCCTCTTTCGTTAAAACGACAGAGGAGGTACTGGATGATGAACTACGAAATACGAACTACGAAATACGAACTATGAAATACGAACTATGAAATACGAACTATGAAATACGAACTATGAAATACGAACTCGGAATTTGGTACTAGGTACTGGGTGCTTCACCTTTGCTTTTCATCCTTCGCCTTCGTCATTCTACATTCTACAATACCCGGCATCCCAGGCACATGAACTGAAACCTTTCCAAGTGGATTGTTCACAGAGCAGGTGAAAAAAAAAGGTGCTAAATTTCAAATATCAGATACTCAGCCTGTGTATTCCTATAGGATAATCTTTATCAATCAGTGAAAGGATGGCCTTGTAATCTTCGGGTTTATTTACAAAATCGACATTGTTTGTATCTATAACAAGTACCCTGAGCTTTTCCATCTTCTTGATGTGGTTGAAATATCCGCTTTGAATGCTTTCAAGATAGGAATCCTTGATCTCCTGCTCGTATGAACGTCCCCTGTTTTTAATATTCTGCTGTAGGTTTCGTACATCTAAATACAAATAAACAAGAAGGTCGGGTTTGGGCAGAAATTCATCTATGATTGTAAACATCTTTGAAAAAAGCGCAAACTCATCAGTCTGAAGATTATTACGCGCAAATATGAGCGATTTATTGAAAAGATAGTCTGAGATGGTAAAGGTCTTAAAGAGATCCTGTTTGGTGAGTTGATTCTTAAGTTGTTGGTAACGTTCCGCCAGAAACGACATCTCAAGGGGGAAGGCATATTTGTCAGGTTCTTTATAAAACTTAGGGAGGAATGAATTGTCTTCAAACTGTTCCAGGATGAGCTTCCCATTGAACTGCTCTGCGATCATGGTGGAAAGGGATGTCTTTCCGGCACCGATATTTCCTTCGATGGCAATATAATTATAGCGCATCGCCGATCTCCTTTCTGCAAAAACTACAGCAATCCGAATATTCTTTGACAAGGCTGTCGTCAGGACAGGCTTTCAACAAGGCTTCAATGTCACGACCCAGGATGGGGTGGACGAATAGGGGAGCAATGGCTGTAAGTGGTTTCAATACAAAGCGCCTTAAATGGAGCTTGGGGTGAGGAATGCTTAAGTCAGCAGTACCAATGATCTCTTCATTATAAAACAATATGTCGATATCAATGGTTCTGGCCTCATAATCGTTCGATAATGAGTTTCGCAACCTGCCTTGAAGGGTTTCGATTTCAAGAAGAATCTTTAGCAAGGCATCCGGTTTATGTTCTGTTTCCAGTTTCAATGCCTGATTGAGGAAAGGGGTAGGATGCTCAAAGCCCCAGGATGAAGATTCATAAACAGGCGAACACTGAACCAACTTGCCTGCCCGTTGTTGAATAAAAGAGATTGCCGCCTGCAGGTTTCCGGCTCTGTCGCCAAGATTGCTTCCTGTAAGTAAATAGGCAATGCTCATAGATCTTCTGCTTAGTTTTATCAAATTTACAATAAGATTTTGGATTATAATTTCTAAAAACCTACTTTTATAAGGCTATTTGTGAATTATTCATTCGAATCATTAAATAATATACCATGAGAGACTTTTTTAAATTCATGCTGGCCTCTATGCTGGGCTTCATTCTTGTATTTGTAATCATATTTTTTATCGCCTTCGGGCTGGCAATGGGAGTTATGGCTTTTGCGGAGCAGCAGGAGGTTGTTGTGAGTGAGAATACCATTATTCGTATTGACTTTAAGGAGCCCATTCCTGAAAGGACCCCCAAGGAAGACATTCTTACAGGTTTTGTAAGCGGCTCTTTCAAGACTGTTCTTGGACTTAATGATATTATAAGGAATATTAAGGATGCTAGTGAGGATGACAATATCAAAGGGATCATTCTCAATCTGAATATCGTTCCTTCCGGAATAAGCACAATGGAGGAAATCAGGAATGCTTTGCTTGAATTTCAGAAGAGCGGGAAGTTCATTCTTTGTTATGGCGAATACATGACTCAGGGGGCTTATTATCTGGGTTCAGTAGCAGATGAAATGTATATTCACCCTCAGGGTTTTGTCGACTTTAAGGGCCTTAATGCACAGTTAATGTTTATGAAAGGTTTACTTGATAAGCTTGATATCAAAATGCAGATTGTTCGACATGGTAAATTTAAGAGTGCAGTGGAGCCTCTGATACAGGATAAAATGAGCCCTGAAAACAGGGAGCAATATTCAACATTCATACACTCCATCTGGGAAACGATGCTTGCTGATATATCAGAGTCGCGGAACCTGAGCATGGATGAACTTAGCAGGATCGCTGATGGCTTAAGTGCTTACGATGCTGCTGGCGCAGTTGGTTCAGGACTGATTGATGGGATTACCTATCGTGATGAATATCGTGAGATCCTTGCGAATAAATTGGGAGTGGAAGATATGGAGGATATAAAAGTCATTTCGTTGAGTCAGTATAACAGGACAATGAAATCATTCCCCATTTCTTCTGATCGTATTGCCGTAATATATGCCACAGGATCGATCGGGGGTGGGTATGGAAATAATGAGGCCATCGGTGCCGATAAATTTGCGGAAACAATCTCTAAGGTAAGAAATGATGACAATGTTAAAGCCGTTGTGTTCAGGGTAAATTCTCCCGGGGGAGATGCACTTGCATCTGATATTATCTGGCGTGAATTGGAGCTGCTGCAAAAGGAAAAGCCTGTGATCGTTTCCATGGGTGGAGTTGCTGCATCAGGTGGATATTGGATTTCCTGTGCTTCAGATAAAATCATTGCAGACCCGACTACACTTACAGGATCCATCGGGGTATTTGGGGTGATACCTGATATTGGTGAATTTATGAATAATAAATTGGGTATAACCTACGATGCTGTGGGGACGAACGAAAATGCCGGTTTCCCATCCATAGTCAGGCCTTTAAGCAGCTATGAAAGAAATGTACTTCAAAGCAAGGTTGACAATGTATATACCCTCTTTTTGGAAAGAGTAGCCAAAAACAGGGGCATGAGTACTGAGGAGGTTGATAAGATTGGTGAAGGAAGGGTATGGAGTGGTGTGGATGCACTTGAACTGGGTCTGATTGATGCACATGGCGGTTTGTATACAGCCATTGATCTTGCCTCTGAGATAGCCGGATTGGATAAATACCGTTTACTGGAATTACCTGTTATGAAAGATCCTATCGAACAACTGATAGAAGACCTTTCTGCCGGTGCCTATACAAAGATGTTAACGACTGAATTGGGCCCATTCTACCGTGATTTCTCACATGTGCAATCAGTTCTTCAATGGGAGGGTGTGCAGGCCCGCCTGCCTTACGAAGTTTATATCGATTAAACATCCAGTTTTAGAAATGCCAACCCTAATAAGGTTGGCAACCCTAAAAAAAACCGGGTTGGCAAGCCAACCCGGTTTGTAGGTTAAATAGTCGTAAAATGATTATTCTTCTGTAAAATCCATTTCAGCAAGGCGTTTATAGCTCTTATACCTCCATTTTGCATTTGCTTCTGCAAGGATTTGTAGATTTTTAGCTTCAATAGGGAAGGATTTCTTCAAAGAAGCATAGCGTACTTCACCATTGAGGAAACTGTTAAACAGACTCCAGTCAGGTTCTTTTGAATCGAGTATAAATGGATTCTTGCCTTCTTCTTCCAGTTTTGGATTGAAACGGTACATCTGCCAGTAGCCTGATTCAACTGCATGTTTCATTTCTTCCTGTGATTTGCCCATTCCTCTGCGGAGGCCGTGGTTAATACAGGGTGAGTATGCAATAATAAGCGAAGGTCCTGGATATGCTTCAGCTTCTTTGAGTGCTTTGAAGAATTGTGATTGACTGGCACCCATGGCAACCTGGGCAACATAAACATACCCATATGACATGGCCATCATTCCGAGATCCTTCTTACGGATTTTCTTGCCGGAAGCAGCAAACTTAGCAACGGCACCAACCGGAGTAGCTTTTGATGATTGTCCACCAGTGTTGGAATAAACTTCTGTATCCAAAACAAGGATATTGATATCTTCTCCGCTGGCGATTACGTGATCAAGGCCACCGTATCCAATGTCGTATGCCCATCCGTCACCACCGAATACCCATACTGATTTCTTTACAAAATACTGTTCAAGTCCAAGAAGTTCTTTTGCCAGGGGATCTTTGCTTTTTGCCAGCATAGAAAGAATTTTGGCAGAAGCAATTTTTGAAGCTTTTGGATCATCCATCCCTTCGGTCCATTCTTTGATGGCTTCCTGCATTTTGGTATCCGCATTTGGAGCAAGTTTGTTCAGCCTGTCAAGGATGCGTTCGCGCATCTTATTCACACCTACTGCCATCCCAAAACCATACTCGGCATTATCTTCAAACAATGAGTTTGCCCATGCCGGCCCGTGTCCTGATTCTTTATGTTTGCAATAAGGCGTTGAAGGAGCAGAACCACCATAGATGGATGAACATCCTGTTGCATTGGCGATCATCATACGTTCCCCAAATAATTGTGTGATGGCTTTAACGTATGGAGTCTCACCACAACCAGCACATGCACCTGAAAATTCAAAAAGTGGTTGTGCAAACTGGCTGTTCTTAACAGTTTTCTCCTTATCAACAATGGTTTCTTTATAGCTAACTTTTCCGTCCATATGATCCCAACGGTCCACCTCTTCAAGTTGGGTTTCGAGTGGTTTCATGATCAGTGATTTTTCTTTGGAAGGACAAATATCAGCGCAATTGCCGCATCCTGTACAATCCAGAACACTTACCTGGATTTTAAATTGGTAACCCTCAAAATCTTTTCCTTTGGCAGCCACTGTTTTGGTTCCTTTTGGAAGGCTTTTCATTTCCTTTTCGTCGATCAGGAATGGCCTGATGGCAGCGTGAGGACAAACAAATGAACATTGATTACACTGAATACAGTTTTCTGAAATCCATTCAGGGACATTTACTGCTATACCGCGTTTTTCAAAAGCTGTTGTTCCTGAAGGGAATGTGCCGTCTTCACGTCCGAGGAATGCGCTAACCGGCAAATCGTCACCTTTCATGTGATTAATAGGATGGCATACATCCGTAACGAAATTATGAGCATCAATTATGCCTTTTTTACCATCCAGTTTTATTTTTTTCCAGTCAGCGGGTACTTTAAGTTCGAATACTTGTCCACCCTGGTCAACAGCGGCATTGTTCATGTTTACAATATCTTCACCCTTCTTCCCAAATGATTTCAGGATGGCTTTCTTCATCTGCTCAACAGCAAGCTCGTAAGGAATTACATTTGCAATCTTAAAGAATGCAGACTGCATAATGGTATTTGTCCTTGAACCAAGGCCTATCTCAGCTGCGATCTTTGTTGCATTAATGATGTAACATTTGATATCATTTTCAGCAATGTATTTCTTCATGCTGTCGGGTAGCATATGCTTTGTTTCCTCTTCATCCCAGATACTATTCAGCAGGAATGTACCCCCTTTTTTGAGGCCTTTCAGCATATTGTACTTATCGAGATACGATGGTACGTGGCAGGCTACGAAGTCGGGTGTGTTTACCAGGTAGGTTGATTGAATCGGAAAATCTCCAAAACGAAGGTGTGATGTTGTAATCCCACCTGATTTTTTGGAATCATAGGCGAAATAAGCCTGAACAAATTTGTCGGTAGTATCACCAATGATCTTAATGGAATTCTTATTGGCCCCTACTGTTCCATCTGAGCCAAGTCCGTAGAATTTAGCCTCATAGGTTCCTTTTGGTGCTGTGGGCACATCAGGAAGGAGAGGAAGAGAAGAATATTTTACATCATCCACAATACCAACGGTAAACTGATTCATAGGAACGGCCTGCTCAAGATTGTCATAAACAGATACCATCATGGCAGGGGTTGTATCTTTGGAGCTGAGTCCGTAGCGTCCGCCAACGATAACAGGTGCATTTTCTTTACCATAGAAAAGGTCTCTGAGATCGAGGTATAAAGGATCTCCATTGGCACCGATTTCTTTGGTGCGGTCGAGTACAGCAATGCGTTTTACTGTTTTTGGGAATACTTTCATGAAGTATTTCTCTGAAAATGGCCTGTAGAGGTGTACAGAGATGAGCCCGATTTTTTCGCCTTTTGCCATTTTGTAATCAATTACTTCCTTAATGGTAGAAGTAACTGAACCCATGGCAACAATAATATTTTCAGCATCTTTAGCACCATAATAGGTGAATGGATGGTATTCCCTTCCTGTAAGTTTACTAATCTCTTTCATATAATCCTCAACAATGTCAGGAATTGGGTCATAGAAGCGATCGCCAGCTTCTTTTGCCTGGAAGAAAATGTCAGGGTTCTGTGCTGTTCCCCTTGTTACAGGATGTTCGGGGTTCAGTGCATTGTCGCGGAATTTTTGCAGGGCTTCATAATCAACCATTGTAGCCACATCCTCATTGCTGAGTGCTTCTACTTTTTGGATCTCATGTGAGCTTCTGAAACCATCAAAGAAATGTAGGAATGGAATCCTTGATTTGATGGAAGCAAGGTGAGCAATGCCACCAATATCCATAATTTCCTGGATGCTGCCGGATGCTAGCATTGCAAAACCTGTTTGCCGTGTTGCCATAACATCACTGTGGTCGCCAAAAATGGAAAGTGCATGAGCAGCAAGACTCCTGGCGCTGACATGGAAAACGGCTGGAAGAAATTCACCTGCCATTTTATACATATTAGGGATCATCAGTAATAAGCCTTGTGAAGCAGTGAAGGTAGATGTGAGTGCACCTGATTGCATTGAACCATGAACGGCCCCTGCAGCACCGGCTTCCGATTGCATTTCTTCTACCTTTACAGTCTCTCCAAAAATATTTTCCCTGCCATGAGCAGCCCATTCATCAATGTACTCTGCCATGGTTGAAGAGGGTGTAATGGGATAAATGCATGCCACTTCACTGAACATATATGCAACATGTGCTGCAGCATAGTTACCGTCACAGGTGATAAATTTTTTCTTTCTTGCCATAATATGTTTATTTTTAAGTCTTTACAAGTTCAAAACGAATGCCTTAAAAAGGCAGCACGAAATTAATAAATAATATGCATTTGCGTTTTAAAAAGCAGTAAAATTAGGTTCTGTCAACTTAATTTATACTGATTTTAGATTGTTGTTCATTTAGTAGATTAAATAATTTTCCATACTTTTATGCAGCCGATAAAGGGCATGAAATTTTACATCATCATTTATATAAAACAAGCGTATTATGGATCTGAAAACAAATTATATGGGGGTCGACCTCAAAAATCCTGTGATCGTTGGAGCCAGTAACCTGGTAACAGATCTCAATGCATTGAAAAAAATCGAGGAAGAAGGTGCAGCAGCAGTGGTATACAAAACCTTATTTGAAGAGCAGATCCACCTTGAGAACCTGCAGAACTACCACGCGGAGGAAGATTATGCAAGCAGGCATGCTGAAATGGCCACTTCACCATACCCTTCATTTGATGATGCAGGGCCGGAAATTTATCTTGCAAAGCTCAAAGAAGTTGTTGAACTATTAAGTATTCCTGTTTTTGCCAGCCTTAACTGCGTTTATGATGAAACCTGGGAAGAATATGCTAAGAAAATAGAAGATACAGGTGCTGCCGGACTTGAGCTTAATTTCTATGCCATTCCCAGGAGTTTTGAAATTGATGGCCGCTCTATTATTACAGAACAGCTTGACTTGCTTGAGAAAGTGAAAAAAGCTGTGAAGTTCCCTGTTTCAGTAAAACTGAGTCCGTATTATACCAATCCATTGCATGTAATTGCTCAGATGGACAAGCGGGGTGTAGATGCATTTGTTCTTTTTAACCGTTTGTTCCAGCCGGAAATAGATATTGATCTTGAAGAGCATTATTTTCCGTACAATCTGTCGACACAGAACGACAACAGGCTCGGTCTTCGTTTTGCCGGCCTCCTTCATGGCGAGGTGAAAGCCAGGGTTTGCATCAATACAGGTGTGTTTACAGGTGAGGATGTAATCTCCATGATTTTGGCCGGTGCTGATGCCGTACAGATCGTTAGCACCATTTACAAAAATGGTATTGGCCAGATTGGCACCATTCTGAATGAAGTTGAAACATGGATGAAGAAAAAGAATTACAAAAGCCTGGATGAATTTAGGGGCAAACTATCAAGAAAAACCCTTAAAGATCCCTTTACATACAAACGGGCGCAGTATGTAGATATTCTGATGAAATCAGAAGAGATATTTAAAAAGTACCCTATGATTTAAGTTCCAAAAGACAAATTCCAAAATCCATAGGTATTAATCAGATTTACTAAAACTAAAAAAGGCTTGCCGCTGTATAAGAATGCAAGCCTTTTTCTTATCGACCTCACAGGTCCAGGGACCTGTGAGGTCGATTTTTGATTATTTGTTTTTATCAAATTCAACGGCAAAGTCGAAGCCGGCTTCAAGGGCTTCAATATTCATCTTAACGATTTCTGCTCCCTTACGGCCAAATATGTTGCCCACTGCATCATGGAACAATTGAACATCCATTTCCAGGAAGGGGAGGGCTGCCCCCAGAATTACCATGTTGGCGGCTCGTTTGTTCCCAAGGTCTTTGGCTATGCTGTCAGCGTCGATAATGATATGCCTGGGCAGTTTTTTAATGTCAGCAAGGATCCCGCTAATTTCCGGGTAATTCTTGATGTTTACGTGTGGTGTACTGTTTGTGATCAGCCAGCCATTTTCAGCCAGCATGCTTACATATCTGAGGGCTTCCATGGGTTCAACGGAAATGATCATATCCGCATGCCCTTTGGGGATAAGGTCGGAAGCAACAGGTTTATCTGACAATCGAAGATTTGAATGAACATCTCCTCCTCGCTGGCTCATGCCATGAACTTCCGCTTGTTTCAGGTAGAGGTCGGCACCCATTGCGGCTGTACCTATGATGGCGGCGATCGAAAGTATTCCCTGTCCACCGACACCGGCTAAAATAATATCCTTCTTCATGTTCATTATTGAATTGCAGGTTTAACTTTCATTTTCTCTGCCCGTATTCTTGTGGCAATGGTTTGCAAACACTCACGTCGTGGAATGATTACAGAAACACCTTCATATTCCAGTTCCTTTTTGATGATATCCATGTTTTCATCATGATTTTTCTGGATAGGGTTCATGATATGGATGTGTTTTTTATCCACTCCGAGCCCAATACAAATGTCTTCTATTTTACCATGTGCATTTGAGTTCTGTCCTCCTGTCATGGCAGTTGTTTCATTGTCAAGGATCATCACTGTAATGGGGCTCTTGCTAATTACAGCATCGAGCAATCCGGTCATACCTGAATGTGTAAAAGTAGAGTCGCCGATCACGGCAACAGCGGGTACCAATCCATTATCGGCAGCCCCTTTAGCCATGGTAATGGAAGCGCCCATATCAACACAGGTATCTATGGCGTTAAAGGGTTCCAATGCTCCCAGTGTATAGCAACCTATGTCTGAGAATACTCTTCCCTTGGCATATCTGTTCAAGGCTTCATTCAGGGCATTGTAGGAATAAATGTGTGGACATCCTTTGCAAAGTGATGGTGGACGTCCGACAACTTGTTCTGAGGCTTCTCTTCCTTCATAGAATGCCAATCCAAGGGCTTTAGCCACAAGGTTGGGATTCAATTCACCATCCCTCGGGATCGATCCTTCAAGCCTTCCCTTAATTACTTTGCCATTATTCATGTATCCTCGCAGCGATTCCTCAACAAGTGGGTAGCCTTCTTCCAGGACAAGGATCTCATCGCACTCGGCATACATTTTTTCCATCATTTTCCGTGGAAGCGGATACTGGCCAATCTTAAGCACAGGATGAGGGACCACGTGTTCAGGATAATTTTCTGTCAGGTAGTTATAAGCAATGCCGCAGGCGATAATTCCCAGGCTTTTATCTGCAGCATCAATGTATTTATTAAAACTTGAATTCTCTGATTCATTTACGTAGGCATCCTGATTGCCAAGCAGCATTTTATACCTGCGCCTGGCATTGGCAGGAAGTAAAATATACTGATTTGGCGTATTTGGCATTTTAAGTTCATTCTGTGCTTTTACTTCTTTGCGAACTACACCGGCTCTTGAATGGGCCAGCCTGGTAGTAATGCGCATGAGTACAGGAATTTCAAATTTTTCCGAGAGTTCATAACCGTAATGAACCATATCGTAGGCTTCCTGCTGGCTGGAAGGTTCCAGCATAGGGATCATGGCGAAATTGCCAAAGAATCTGGAGTCTTGTTCATTCTGGGATGAATGCATGGATGGGTCGTCAGCCGATACAACCAGCAGGCCACCATTGGCCCCGGTGATTGCTGAATTGATAAAGGCATCAGCCGCAACATTCAGGCCTACATGCTTCATACAGGTCATCGCCCGTTTTCCGATATATGACACCCCCATTGCCGACTCCATAGCAGTCTTTTCGTTAGAGGTCCAACTGGCAACTACTTTGCCTTCTTTTGCTTCTTTCGACTTTAAAATATATTCAGTTATCTCTGTAGAGGGGGTGCCAGGATAAGCATATATTCCTGATAAACCGGCATCGATCGCACCCTGTGCGATGGCCTCATCCCCTAATAATGGTATTTTGTGCATAACGGAAAACTCCTTTAATGATAGTGTAATCTGACTCGTTACAAATCTAAATAATTCTCAG
Source organism: uncultured Bacteroidales bacterium (assembly GCA_964487735.1). GTDB lineage: Bacteria > Bacteroidota > Bacteroidia > Bacteroidales > B18-G4 > B18-G4. The sequence goes on from CAZASJ010000021.1 coordinate 13,946, forward strand.
CTATTAACATTGTGTTAATAAATTGTAAGCATAATTTATATTTATTATAAGTAATTTTGGAATACTCAAATCTATGAACTTCCTTGCCCACGCATTTCTGTCAGGCGATGATGAAGAAATTCTCATTGGAAACTTTGTTGCTGATGCCATCAAAGGCAAAAGTGTAAAAACATATAGTGAAGGTATCCAGAAGGGGATTGAACTTCACAGGTCTATTGATACATTCACGGATAAACATCCCGTATTTCAGAGGAGCAGGGATCGGATCCTGGAAAAACATGGGAAATTTTCAGGGGTGATCATTGATATTTATTATGATCATTTTCTTGCAGCCAACTGGGAAGACTGGTCTGAAAAGGACCTGTCGGAATTTGCCCTGGAGGTTTATGAGGTGATGCTGAGAAATTATAAGATATTACCTCCGCGTTCGAAAAGGATTTTGCCCTACATGATCATCCATAACTGGTTAGTTGGGTACTCCCGTTTTAAAGACTTGCAATGGGTGTTTAATGGAATGTCGCGCCGATCGAAAAAATATGAATCCGGTATGGAAACAGCCATTGAAAGCCTGAAAGAACATTATGATTCCTTCAAATTGGATTTTGAGGAGTTCTTTCCTGATATGATCCATCATGCATCAGAAGTAAGACACAAATTGCTGGGCACCAAAAACTGATTGCTCTGCTACCTGATCACAAATTTTTCTGTTAATTGCTTACCGCAACCACAACTGATATTTGCAAAATAAATGCCTGAAGGTAACTTGCTTATATCGATCCTTTCTTTGATCATACCCTCTGTTTTATCAGGGATTGTTTTGTTGATCATTACCTGACCGATCTGATTTACAATCATAATATTTGCTTTAATATCTTTTGCGGTGTTAAATGCTATGATTATATGGTCATTGGCAGGATTTGGGAATACACTTAATTGTGATACTGACTTCGCCTGATCATTGCCTATACCGGTTCCGCTTGTGGCATAATAACAAACAGTGTCGATACCGTTGAGTCCAGCAAGGATTTCCATGCTTAATAAGGGCCCAAAAGAATTGGAAGCATACCAACTGTATTGTGTCCTGACGGAGCTTGAAACACTTACCAGAAATCCGGCAGTGAAAATGGAATCAATTTCATTGTCGATGGTGGTGGTCCTTAAAACATTTGTGTATGTACCGTTGGGCAGAACCAGGGTCCCATAAGAGTCTCCCAGAACGCTGGAGTTCGCACTCACCCGTACCTCCGCAAAAAGAGAACTGGAAACCCCTTTATAGGTATCTGCAAATGCATCATTATATGTAAAAGGGTATTGCATGTATTTACGGGTATCGCTGTAAATCATGGTTGCTTCAAACATGGAAGAGCTCATATGACTGCCAATGTTAAAAGCAGCGGTCTCATCTACCATGACGAAGGTAAAAATACTGTCTCCCATGTTTAAGACTACGTTTGAAAGCGGGAATTCATTCCCCATTGGAGCAGATGCAGGAGAAATAGCAGTAATTAGCCACGGGCCTCCCGTATTGCTCAACTGAGAGAAATCCCAGTTTACATCCGGTCCGACTGGTAGATGGGATAATCCATCCGGATTTACAAATTGAATTTCCATAATGTCTCCGATTTCCGGAGCATTTTGAGGATACTGAAGGCTGGGTTGAGCCAGCATGGCTGCTGATACAAACAGGCAGCATGCAAATAGAAAGAACTTTTTCATAATACCGGTTTTAGATCGTACGTGATCCAAATATAGTAAATATTCAGATGAAATCAAAGTAAATCGAAGGTATAGGGTTCAAGGTGCAGGGTGC
>CAZASJ010000021.1:15855-22942 GCA_964487735.1 uncultured Bacteroidales bacterium
GGGTTCAGGGATGATTATTTAATTAGATTATGTTGATAAATAGTGAGGTTTTTAGTGTCATATTGTATATTAGATGGTTTGGTTTGGACGTTATATGAATTGTAAATTGTAATAATCAGGGGGTAAATGATCTTTTGCATGATATTTGTGTAACAAAATGCATTGCATAGCGTCTAATATATAAGGTTTGCAGCATTCAGGGCCTTGCACCCTGAACCCTGTACCTTTCACCCTGAATAACGACTAAATCGATCAAGCTATGACCGATTACGGAAGCATTGCGCTTGATGAAAAAGTATCATTTCTGAAGCGTGTAAATATTTTTGCCGATACCGGTGATGAATTTTTATTGTCCCTGGCAATGGTATTGCAGGGAGTAGAGGCAAAGCCCCAACAAACCATTGTAAAAAAAGGTGAATCTGGAGATGCCATGTATATCATTACCGCTGGTTCTGTGCGAATACACGATGGCAGCCATGTATTGTCGCGCCTTTCAATCAATGATGTATTTGGTGAATATTCCCTTATCGATGACGGTCCGCGTTCCGCCTCAGTAACCGCAGAATCGAAAAGTTATTTCCTTCGATTGCGTCGTGATGATTTTGAAGCCAGATTTGCAGATGATCCCGGCTTTGCCAAGGGCATTATGAAAGTACTCGTTGGCCGCATGAGAAATATGAATGAGTTGGAAGAAAAACTGGCTAAAAGTTACATCAAGATACAGAAACAAAAGCTTGCTATTGAAGAACAGAATCAAAGCATTCAGGAAGGAAAAGAAAAACTGGAAGAACAGAATTTTGAATTGCTGAATCTCAATGAAGAGAAAAACCATCTTTTGAGCGTAGTTGTGCATGGAATGAAGAACCCATTAACAAGCAGTCTCACCATGATTGATCTGTTATTGAGTAATCGTGATGAGGCTTGTAAGGAGCATCGCGAATATGCTGAGATTATTCAAAGTTCATTGCATCGAATGAACAAAATGATCAATCAATTGCTCGATATCAATGTGATCGAATCAAAAGTATATCAACTCAAGCTCGAAAAGATCAACCTGAAGGAGGTCGTTGAAAGAATCAGTACTATCTATAAGCATACCATTGAACAGAAAGAACTTGAATTTGAGTTTTCGCTGGATGAACTTCATGCAGAATTGAATGAAGTATATATACTGCAGATCGTCGATAATCTGATCTCTAATGCTATCAAATATACTCCGGTAGGGAATTCGGTTTCCATTTCTTTGGCAGGGAATAATGGCAAAGTTGTGATGGAAGTTAAAGACACTGGCATTGGCATTCCCAAACAGCTATTGCCGGATATTTTCGATCAATATGAGCACAAAAAGCATCATCTGGCGCAGTTGGAGCCTGATACGGGACTTGGCCTTGCTATCGTAAAGAAGTATGTGAATGCCATGAACGGCAAAGTGTGGTGCAAAAGTGAACCAGAGAAGGGCTCCTCCTTTTTTGTTGAGTTCGATGCTGTTTAGATGTTGGAGTCATCAATCTTTTATCTAGTGCATCATCCTTACCATTGCCAATTATATTCTTCCAATAGTTTATTCTTCTGAATCATTTAACTTGGAATCGGTCGACCAATTAAATATTCCGGACTCCGGGTTTTTAAGAAACAATAGTCAATACAAGTTTTCTGGATCCCCCATGATCTCTGAATTCACACAGGTAAATTCCCTGCCAGGTGCCCAGATTGAGTTTTCCATTTGTGATTGGTATGCAGAGAGAAGATCCCAATAAGCTGGCCTTCAGATGGGCCGGCATGTCATCTGATCCTTCCATGGTATGCCTGTATAGGGGGTGGTTTTCGGGGATCAATTCATTTAGGAAAGATTCAAAATCCGTCCTGACTGAAGGGTCGGCATCTTCATTGATGGTTAAGCCCGCTGAGCTATGTTTTATGAAAATATGCAACAAGCCAGTCTTGGGAAGCTCCGGCATTTCATTTTCAATTAAATGCGTGATAAGGTGATAGCCGCGGCGGAAAGGAGGGAGAGATATTTCAACTTGGGAGGTCATAATATTATGGTTGACGGTTTACGGTTGATAATTTTTAGTTCACTTTAGGCACTCTTTACATCCAACGCATCCCTCAAGGCATTTCCGATGATCATAAAAGCGAGTACCATCAGCATGATAGCGATGCCCGGGAGTATGGCCAGGTATGCAGCATCAAGGATGATATAGGCATAGTTTTCTTTGATCATGGTGCCCCAGGATGGCGTGGGTGGTTGTACGCCTATTCCCAAAAAGCTTAAGCCTGCTTCGATGAGAATTGCAGCTGCAAAGTTGGCAGCGGAGATTACAATTACCGGACCCATAATGTTGGGAAGGACATGCCTGAATATGATCCTGAAATTTTTAAATCCAAGTGCCTTTCCTGCTTCCACAAATTCCTTTTCTCGTATGCTCAGTATCTGACCACGTACGACCCTTGCCACTTCAACCCACATGGTAAGCCCGACAGCAATAAATACCTGCCAGAATCCTTTTCCCAGTGCGAAGGTTATGGCGATCACGAGCAAGAGGGTGGGGATCGACCAAACAACATTTATGATCCAGACAATGAGGTTGTCCATCCAGCCCCTGAAAAATCCTGCCATAGCACCAAGAGTGATGCCGATGATTAGTGAAATGATTACTGAAATAAAACCTACTGAAAGGCTAACCCTTGCACCGATCATTAACCTGCTGAGCAGGTCTCTGCCATAACGGTCTGTACCAAGTAAAAAGGTCTTTTTGTAAATACTATTTTCCGGTATTGATTCTGCCAGGGCATTGAAGGGGTATGAAATTATTTTCTTCTCCTGCACATCAAAGGGAGTAAACTCACTTGCATAAATATGATTATCCCTGATTTCCCATCCGGAGATGGGTATTTCCTGGAATTCAGGAATTGCTCCATACATCATTCGTTTCCAGAATCCTACTGACTCATGATTTGAATTCTTCTTAACCTTCAGCATCAACACGCTGAAGCCCGGTTTTTGTTTGGCCAGCTCAAGATGTTGGGAATTCGCCTTGGGAGAGCTGTCGGGTGTGACCAGGTATCCGAGTATGGCAATGATAAGGATCAGGATGATGAATATCAGGGCTGAGAAAGCAAGCCTGTTCCTTCTGAACTGCCGCCATGCGTGAGCAGACAGCGATTTGCCGGATGTGTATGTCTTCTTTCTGAAAAGCATGCTTAGGGTGCCTTGTACAAAGGTAGAATTATTGGGATACTTTTATGCATTTAATCTTTTAGAAGACAGAAGTCAGTAGACAGAAGTCAGTAGACAGAAGATAGAATAACAAATAGTATCCACTTTGTTCAGCGAAGGTGAAGTATCCAGTATTTGATAATTTTTCTTTTGCAAAGTTCAATCAAATTATTTTATCTTTGCAGACCAATTCAAGATGGTGGATGTAGCTCAGTTGGTTAGAGCACTAGATTGTGGTTCTAGGGGTCGCCGGTTCAAATCCGGTCTTCCACCCAAAAAAACCCGCCCCGGTGGCGGGTTTTTTGATATAAGAAGTAAGATTTACGAAGTTTATGTGCGAAGTTTGAAATAGAATTACGAAATACTTCTTACTTCTTATCTCGTGCAAGCGAATTGAAACGAAGCCGCCGAAGCATGTCTTCAGTCTCATTACGCCTTCTTTCCTGCATTTTCAACTGCCGTTCCCGTGTTTCTTCTGCTTTTTAAGTAAATTTACATTACAAACCGGCAACATCCTGCCTTTAGTTAAACAGAAATGAAAAGAAACAAGCTTCTTCGAGTGCTCGTAATCCTGGGTGTTTTCGCCATTGTGATCGCATCATATTTCTTATTTATCCATGATAGTGGTCCTGTTTCCTCGGAAGATCCTGCCAGTTTGCTTGGGACGTGGGAAAGGACTGATTATCCATATAAAATAGAAGTGATATCATTCACTGAAGATGGTTTACTGGAAGCAAAATACTTCAATCCTCAACCCATCAATGTCGGTAAGGCAAGGTGGGAGGTTTTTGAACATCAACTGTATATGTTTGTTGAATTACAGGATGTAAATTATCCGGGCTCTGCCTACAATCTTATCTATTCCGAAAGCCCTGTCCTTCTTGAAGGGACTTATTTTCAGGCTGTTGCCGGGGAGGCTTTTGCTGTTTCATTTGCAAGGCTTAAATAATACAGACTTAATTTGCACCGAATATTTTTTTTCTCAAACAATTTATTTATTAAGTTGTTAAACATATTAGGAGTGTTTTCTTCGCTATTCTCTGTCTTATTGAATAAACCTCTAAGAAAGGGTCTTATAACAGCATATTGATTTGCGAACGAATGTATTAACCTATTAAATCAATTCTAATGAAACAATTTAAATTATTTATGTTCCTTGGCCTCTTTAGCTTTTTGGCATTAAGTGCTCAGGACAAACCCAACATCCTGGTGATCTGGGGCGATGACATTGGCTGGGATAATGTTAGTGCTTATAACCATGGAATGATGGGTTATCAAACACCAAATATTGATAGAATCGCCAATGAAGGAGCCATGTTTACCGATTGGTATGCACAACAATCCTGTACTGCCGGACGAGCAGCTTTTATTTTAGGGCAACATCCATTTCGAACAGGATTATTAACCATTGGAATGCCGGGTGCCAAGCAGGGTATTCAGGATGATCAGCCAACAATTGCTGAATTATTGAAAAACCAGGGTTATGTGTCTGGTCAATTTGGGAAAAATCATTTGGGTGATCGTAATGAACATTTACCAACCAATCATGGATTTGATGAGTTTTTTGGGAACCTCTACCATTTAAATGCAGAAGAAGAACCGGAAACGTATTATTATCCGAAAGATCCTGCATTTCATGAAGAATTTGGCCCTAGAGGAGTTATTCATTCATATTCTGATGGGAGAATTGAAGATACTGGCCCACTTACCAGAAAACGTATGGAAACAGCAGACGAAGAATTTACTGCAGCAGCCATTAACTTTATTGAACGTGCTCATGAAGCAGGCAAACCATTCTTTGTTTGGTTAAGTGCCACTCGAATGCACGTTTGGACCCACCTCAAAGATGAAAGTACCGGAGTTACCGGCATAGGCCTTTATCCTGATGGTATGGTTGAACACGACAAAGCCATTGGCATTGTACTCGCAAAACTGGAAGATTTGGACATTCTTGATAACACAATTATCATGTATTCAACTGATAATGGTGCAGAAAAATTTACCTGGCCCGATGGAGGGACAACCCCCTTTGCAGGAGAAAAAGGAACAACCTGGGAAGGTGGATTCAGAGTGCCTTGTGCCATTCGCTGGCCGGGCGTTATTGAACCCGGAACAAAACACAATGGAATTTTTTCTCATGAAGATATGATGCCAACCTTATTAGCAGCTGCAGGTGTTCCGGACGTTAAGGAAAAGTTACTGACGGGCTACGAAGCAAATGGCAAAAATTTCAAGGTGCATTTAGATGGTTATAATATGATGCCCTATTTAAAAGGAGAGGTAAGCGAATCGCCTCGGAATGAAATATTTTATTTTGATGCCGGAGGAAATTTGAATGCGCTAAGATTCAAAAACTGGAAATTGCATTTTTCCATAATGGAAGGTGCAATAAATGAAGCGTATAGAAAAACACCATCCTGGCCAATCTTAATTAACCTGAGGGCAGATCCCTTCGAAGTTTCTTATAAATCAGCCATGTACATTCGTTGGTTTGCTGATAATATGTGGACCTTTGTACCGGCCCAGGCTTATGTTGGCGAATTCTTGCAAACATTTAAAGAATTCCCACCCGTTAGCGGAGGCACCCTTGGAGTTGATAAAGTGCTACAGTCATTGACTGTTAAGCCGCAAAACTAAAGGAAATGCATGTGCAAAACCCGTCGGGGAATCAGGGGATAAGTTTGCCCTGAAAATATCTGAAGGGATAAGATGGACAATAATGATTTATTATAATAATTTCAATGAAATAGGAATGATGGCTGCCAATTTAGGCAGCCATCTTTGTGATAATTCATATCTTGTTATGAAATAAGTCATTATTGAATTAACTTTGTTATATATGAATTCAAGAACCTTAAAATAGATGCATTATGAAATTAGTATTTAAAATTCTTCCTGTTTTGATGATGGTTGTCATCCTTTCAGCATGTTCAACTGTAAAAGTCACTACTGATTATGACAAAACAGTGGACTTTAGTAAACTGAAAACCTTTGAATATTTTGGCTGGGCGGCCGAAAGTGATAAAATCTTAAATGATCTTGAAAAACGGCGTATTGAAGAAGCTTTTGGTAATGAATTTCGCAAAAGAGGCCTGACATATGTTGAATCGGGCGGCGATATGATCGTGACGCTCTTCGTGATGACAGAAGATAAAACCCAGTATAATGCCACGACCACGGGCATGGGCTTTGGTGGTTATGGTGGTTATTACGGTTATGGCCCGGGTTGGGGCTGGGGACCTGGAATGAATATGAGCACAACAAGCGTGAATGAGTATAATTATACCGTTGGTACGCTTGTGATCGATATCTTTGATTCAAATGATGAAAAACTGATCTGGGAAAGCATTGGAACAGGCACGGTTAATGATAATCCGCAAAAAAGGGAAAAGAACCTCCCCAAAACCGTTGCTCAGATCATGGCTCCATACCCGGTGAAACCGATCGCAGAACCCAAGAAATAATCATTGCCTATGACCGAGACAAAGAAAACTACGAATGCCGGTAAACCACCACTAAGGAAATTCATTATCGGTACCCTAATTTTTGTTCTCGGATTTGCAAGCCCTGTGTTCATTCCATGGGTACTGTCTACAGCATGGCCTGATGGGCTCAAAGCCGTTTTTTCAGGCCTGCTCGCTTTTGGTATTCCTGAACTATTTATGATTTTAGCCGCTGCCGTAATGGGCAAGGAGGGATTTAATTATTTAATGAGAGGCCTGGGCCGCTTTCTCAAACCTCTTGCACCCCCTGATGAAGTAAGCAGGATCCGATACAAGATCGGGCTTTTCATGTTCTTCATCCCCATAGCGCTGGGCTGGGTCGCTCCTTATTTCAGCAGTCATATCCCTTTCTGGGAAAGCCATG
>CAZASJ010000021.1:22956-41415 GCA_964487735.1 uncultured Bacteroidales bacterium
TAACCTGGGAGGAGATGCCCTGATTTTTTTGAGCTTGTTTGTCCTGGGCGGGAATTTCTGGGATAAACTGCGATCCTTGTTTGTTCGTAGCGCCAAAGCTGTATTTCCTGATGCCCGGACTGGATAATAATCCATTGAATTATGATAAAAAAATACCTAAAACAAAAACAGGAGCAAACGGATGCAAGCATAGAAAGGGGAGTTCGACAATTGTTTCGCCTGGAGGTGATGATCGATGTGCTTTTTGCACTGATGATCTTTGAATTATTCACCCTTATGCCGAGCCCTGAAATTGATGGTTTTGGGAGATCAGAATTATACAAGGTGCTGACTGAGAGCTATCTGAATTATACGGTGATCCTGATTGGGCTTGTTCTGGTTATTATTTACTGGGGAATGAATAATTTACAGTTTGGGAACCTCCTGCGTACTAACGGCAGGCATGCCACCTTATCCATCCTACAGGTTTTTTCGCTTATGCTTTATATCTATTTTGTGCGCCTGGATGCAGAATTTCCGGGAGAGATCCTTCTGATGCAAATGCAAAGTATATTTCTTGCAATAGCCGGATTTCTGAGTCTGGGAAGTTGGCACTATGCCATTAAAAACGGATTGGTGAGTGATCTGCCTTCGGAACTGGAAAATGATAAAATGTATATCAAGTTAATGCCTGAGCCTGTTGTGGCTGCATTAACCATCCCACTGGCCATATTTGGACCGCTGGTATGGACCCTGGGCTGGCTGTTGCTGATACCTGTTGGGTACATAGCTAAAATGATGCAAAAGAAAATGAAAGCCCGAAAGGAAGCGTAGTTAATTTATTCAGCTACAAGATTATTGAACTTTCCAAAAATCTTGTCAAAAAGCCCTGCCTTCGATCCGTCGAAAACAGCTCCATCATTCAGGCTGGATGTAATATAATACCCGATAGTGGTATCAGCAGGAAAAGCTTGTATGCTTATCGGAGCAATTCCTTTTCCTTCCACCAGCATACTGTAAGCTGCGGTTTTCTCACCCAGGTCAATATCATCGATAAATGCCGAACTTCTTAATCTTGAGATGCTTTTTATGTAACGATCTGTTTTAAGCGAGTCAACAATTGATTCATCCAACTTCCAATGGGTATTGTTCAACTCGAGAACCTTATTACCTTCCGGTGAAGAATAAGTGATCTTTGTAAAATTTTCCGGCTCATTGAATAAAACGAGGCGGTTTCTGAACGGTGTCTTCCCGCCCTGGAAATTGCTTCTCAGGAGCCCGTTTACGGCATATACAATGTCTTCATCTTCCGGACGGACATAAGATGTCATTTTGGTTTGAGGCTGCCTTCCCGGTTGTGTGGCGGGGACTTGCTTGAAATCAAATTTTCCGACATAGAGTTCTCCCACAATCCTGGATCCTTCAAAAACTTCTATATGGATGGCCTGGTCTTTATCCACTTTGAATTCTTCCCACTGACTCGATTTTGTAGCTACGATGCTTTCAGTTGATAATCCATTTAACATGACCAGGGCATTTGCTATGGCATCAGGATCACCTCCGAATACTTTTCCATCAGCATGAAGATTCCATTTTCCATCTTCAAGCATGATTTCTACCTGATCACCGCTAAGCTTATCATTTACATGGATTGCAGTTACCAGTTCGGGATTAAATGACAAAACCCTGGACCTGAAAGTCCTGTCTTCGCTTTCGGTATATTTAATCACGAGGTATACGCCAAGCAGCACCAGGAGTGCCATGATCAGTACAATAATTTTTGTTTTTCTAAACATATCCTTCCTCCATTCTTTTTTTGCGGATGATCCTTCTTCTTTGCGACCAGAAAATACCAAAAAGTATGGTTAGTACCAATGGTAATGTAAAATTGAGCCACCTTAAGAGTGTTTTCTTGCTATCGCTGAGTTGTTCCAGCGGTCGTGAAGTAACCACTTTTGTTCTAAGCTCAATAAGCCCTGTTTCATCCGTCAGCCAATCGATGCTGTTTGCCAGCAAACTTACATTGTCTTCTTGCAATTGTTGGGGGCGTTGGCCTTCTCCATTGATGGCAAAGTTACCATTTCCTACCAATATCATTTTTGAATAGCCATTTCCGGAAATTTTACCTTCAAAGGCGGCAGCAACAACTTGTCCCGGCTTTGTAAAGTCCGTTTCCTGCCATTTTTTATTAACATCAAATACAAGTGGAACACCCAGTGAACCAGACCTTTCCGATGATCTTGCCAGTGGTGTAAAGATAATATTGGTATCAGCTGTAAACTCTATAGGGCTGACAAATGGCAATAAGACTGTTTCCAAGCCTTTGGTGACCGGGTGGTCAGCAAACTTAACAATGTTAGGGAGATAAGGGAAAGGGATGTTTGAGGTCATGGTATAACCACCTTGTTGCTGCCTTACGCCTATCATGCTGCAACTGGCATCAACCACAAATTCTTCTTTTAAAACGATCCCTTTGGATTCAAGCCAGGCTTCAAGTCCGTTTCCGACAGCAAATCCCTGTCCTTGCTGAAGGTCACCGCTTACACGGTTCATGGCTATAAACAGGTTTCCTCCTTCTGCCATGTATCTGTCCAGTAGATCCAACTCAGCAGGGCTGATCGTATCCAGCGGTGCAATGATGGCCAGGGTCTTAAAATCTCGGTTCAGAAAGATGGAGTCACTAAAGCTTACAGGGACCACTTCATATAGAACCATCATTTGCTGCATGGCCTGAACGATGGCCTGCGGAGAGGGCTCCCTGTGCCCCTGAAGCAAAGCTATCCTGGGCTTTTCCTGAACGGATAACTTTTTAATGCTGGAAGCAAGATCGTATTCCATGGCTGATCCGGGCTGGATCACAGGGATAATATCTTTTTCTCCGGCTATTTGCAATACAGCACCAATATAGATCTTCTTTTGGGTGATCTGATCTTTTTCCCTGTCACTGACCAAAACAGGCCGGATTCCATTTTGATTGGCTGCTTGCTCAAGTTGTGGATCTTTGTTTGGGTTTACGAACTCATACAGAACGTTCCCTCCCGACAGGCTGGAAAATTCAACAAGCATGTCTTTGAATTCCTTCTTCATTTCCAGGATGTTGGCCGGCACATCTTCTGTAAAATATGCTGTAATGGTAACTGTTTGGTCAAGGTCCTTCAGGATGTCTTTGGTGGCCTTACTGAGGGAGTACCTGCCATCAGCAGTCAGGTCAAGCCTGAAAAAGAAATTCATTGAAATAAAATTGATCACAACAATGATGGCGAAGATGATCAATAGTCTGATATTTATATTGTATTTTGTTTTCATGTGTTCCTTTTTTTATCCGGTTTACAGTCTGGTTTTTGCGAGATTGGCACTTGTAAAAGACAGGCCCATAAATATGATCGATAAAAAGAATATGAGGTCTTTGGAGTCGATCACACCCCTTGCCATTGACTCATAGTGGGTTGTAAGGCTTAGATAATTGAACAATTGTCCGAAGAAACCTGACATCCCCCCGGAAACGAAACTGAATATGATTTGAAAGAAGATCCCTATTACCAGGGCCAGTAGATATCCGACGATCTGGTTATTGGATATGCTGCTGGCAAAAATTCCAATACTAATGTAGGCAGCACTCATAAATATAAGCCCGAGGTATCCGGTAAGGGCAGCACCGTGATCCAGGGGGCCAATAAAAGAAAGTGTAATGTAGTAGGGGAGGGTAAGCAGGAGTGCGATGAGAATCAGCAGGAGTGTTGCAGTGAATTTTCCCAACACAAGCTGCCAGTCAGTAAGTGGCTTTGTGAGCAAGAGTTCAATGGTTCCGCTTCTGTTTTCTTCCGCAAAGAGCCGCATCGTGATGCCCGGAATAAAAAAGAAAAGGGTCCAGTATGCGATGTTGAAGAACGCTTGCAGGCTTGCTTGTTTAATAAAAAATACATCCTGTCCGAGAAACCATGTAAACAGGCCGCTGAATCCGAGGAAAATGATCAGCAGTATATATGCCATCAGCGAAGCAAAGAATGCTGAAAGCTCACGTTTTGCAATGATCCAGATATTTTTCATGATAAAAATTATTTTTACCGCCTGGCGGATATTGTTAATTCATTGTGAGTTCGCGGAAAATGTCTTCGAGTTTAGTTTCGAAGATTGTCATTTCCATCAATGTCCATTTGTTCTTTACACAAAGCTGGAATATGGCTTTTCTTGAAGAAACATCAGCTTTGCTTTGGATCGAAAATGTTCCTGGTTTTTCTTTGACGGGGTCCACGACCTCAATGCCCGGGATCTCCATAAGCTTGTTGAAGATATCTTCATTATCACCATCTTCAATGCTGATCTGCAGGATTTCACGGCCCTGGGCCTGCTTTCGAAGGTCTTTGGCAGTGCCGTCGGCAACGATCTTGCCTTTATTGATGATCATGATCCTGTCGCAGGTTGCCTCAACCTCTGCCAGTATGTGTGAACTGAGAATAACGGTTTTTTCTTTACCGATTTTCCGGATGAGTTCCCTGATCTCAACGATCTGGTTTGGATCGAGCCCGGATGTTGGTTCATCCAATATCAGCACATCAGGGTCATGTATCAAAGCCTGTGCAAGGCCTACGCGCTGCTGATACCCTTTTGAAAGTTCGTTAATATTCTTGTGTTTCTCTCCTTCCAGGCCACACAATCTGACCATCTCCAGTATCCTGGTTTTGATCATGTTTTTCGGGACCCCTTGTAGCTCAGCTGTAAATTTGAGGTAGTCAATGACAGGCATTTCTGAATACAAAGGATTGTTTTCCGGAAGATAACCAATATGTTTTTTAACATCTTCAGGATTGTTGGCAACGGAGTATTTACCCACATTGATCACACCGGAGGTAGGTACCAGGAAAGTTGTAATCGCTTTCATGGTAGTGGTTTTTCCGGCTCCATTAGGCCCCAGGAACCCCAGGACTTCTCCCGTACGAACTTTAAAGCTGATACCATCAACAGCTTTTTGTTTTCCGTAAACCTTGGTCAGGTTTTCAACTTGAATATCCATTGGCTTGCTGTTTTTATTGCAAAAAAAATAAAAATCAAAAAAATATTAAAACACTTAAAAAGTATTTTAACAAAATTTAACAGCTTTTATGGGATTTTGGTAAAAATGAAAGTCCCAAGTGATTTCAGGACCTGGAAAGAGGTATTATTCGGTTTCAATCCTGCTAACAAAGGTTGCCATGAATTGCTCCCATGTTTTTTCTTCATAGATGTTTTCACCGAAATAGGTTAGGACCTGCTCAAATTCAGGAGCTTTCCTGAAACCGTTCACTACAGTCAACCATTCCGTGTCACTATTAAGGAATACAAAAGACGGATAAGACATTTTCCCTTTCAGCAGGGCCTGAGCCATTTGGTGGGAAGCCCTTTTGCCTTCAGGATTTGGATTTACAAATGCATTGTCCTGAAAGTAAATAGTATCTTTTTGTTCTGCATCAAGTTTCACAGCATAAAAATGCTTGTTCATAATGTCCACGATCACCGGATCTACAAAAGTGGATGCATCCATCTTTTTACACCAGCCGCACCAATCCGTATAAACATCAACAAAGATGTGTTTGGGTTCTTTTTCTGTAAGTGCAATGGCTTCTTCAAAACTCATCCATTTGATTTTTTCCTGGGCGTTTAGCTGAAAGGATAAGAGGAAAGCAAATGTGAAAAGGACAGTCTGAATGGTCCTATGTATAAATGTGGCTCTTTTATGCATTCTTTGGTTGATTAAGTTAATTGAAGCTTGTGATACTATAACAACAGACGCTGAGATTTTGTTTTCCTTACAAATTAATATTTTGAATCTCTGTCGATCTCGCGCTGGATGTCTTTGTTCTTCAAGGTATCTCGTTTATCGTAAAAGTGTTTACCCCTTGCAAGTGCGATTTCCAGTTTCGCCAGTCCTTTGTCGTTAATAAACAGCATGGTTGGGATGATGGTAAAACCTTTTTCCCTGGTTTTGGTATCCAGCTTTTTGAGTTCACGTCTGTTCAGCAGCAATTTACGGTCGCGTTTGGGCTCATGATTGGCGTGTGTCCCCATTACATACTCAGCAATATGCATTTGTTTAACGAACAATTCACCGTCAACAAACTGGCAAAAAGCATCCGCCAGGCTTACCTTACCGCTACGGATTGATTTTATTTCTGTTCCATACAGTTGTATGCCTGCCACCATCTTTTCAACGAGGAAATACTCGAAGCTGGCGCGTTTGTTTTTTATTTTTATCTGGTTAGCCATGTTGTATTGCTGGCTGCAAAGATAGTAAAAGAGAAGTCAGGATTCAGAAGTCAGTAGTCAGAATGTTTGATTGCAGTTGATTGCAGTTGATTTCCATATCTGATTTATAGCAATTTATGGGTGTGGATTCAGTACTCGGGGCAAGACCTGGAAAACTGATACTGGATGCTGGATATCCCGAAAACCAGAATTCTTTGAAATCATTGTTTTTCGAGGATCCTCGATCCCGGGGACCGGGAATCGGGACTGGATGCTTCACCTTCGCTTTTTATCATCCGAAGCCGTGGCGAAGGATGAAAAGCTTCGGTGAACAAAGTGGATGCTGGATTGATCATGCCATTCCGGTCACCGGTCATCGGTAACCGTATTTTAAAACTTTAATCCAACACCAACAAAGAAATTCATTGGTGCCTGTGGGTAGTATCCATCTAGCACACCTTCCCGGCCTCCATCTACATAGCGGTAAACCCAGGCATTGGATTCATACTCAGCATTGAAAATGTTGTTTAACTGGAAGTGCAGATTGATTTCCTTAATAAAGTTTGTCCTGATGGTATACATTAGCCTGATATCATTCAGGAAGTAGGGATCCAATGTCCTGTCCTTGCTTGAAGTATTGTCGATGTATTGCTCCCCGACGAAGTTAGAAACAAGGGAAATATGCAGGTCATCAATGGCTTCATAATCGAGAATGCTGCTTGCTGTGATGCCCGGCGAAAAGGAAATGCTGGTCGTCCCGATGGTATCAACATATTGATAGGCCTCATTCTCGGGATCATCCCAGTAGCTCCAGTTATCGACATATGAAATAAAATCCTTTATCTTGTTGTCACTGAAACTGGCAATAAGGTCCCATTTTAGTCGCTTCGCGAGACGGATGCCTGCCTGTAACTCAATGCCTGTGCGATAGGAGGTTTTTACATTTGTCATGATCGGGGCACCAACATCATTGATCTTTCCTGTCATGACCAATTGATTGTTGTAATCCATGTAAAAGAGGTTGGCCGACACTGCAAATTTTGCAGCTGTATACTTATAGCCTAACTCATAATCATAAAGGGTTTCGAAAGTTGGTTCTTCTCCTGGTGAGGCATCTCTGTAGACACTTCGGTTGGGTTCCCTGTTTGCTATCCCGAAGGAGAAGTATGTACGGTGATGATCATTGAAATCATAGGCCAGGCCAAGCTTAGGGTTGAAGAAGTTGAAATCATGTTCCTGGCTGATATCCCGGAGATCGTCATGGGTTCCTTTGATCTTATAATTGATCATACGGTATTGCAGATCACCATAAACATTCAGCTTTTCAAGCAACTGATAGTTTGCTTTGGCATAAAAGTTAAAATCTGTCTTTAATCCATTGTTATGATACCATTCATAGTCTTTTCCCATACCGGAGGCATAGGCCGCCCAAATAATCTCACCGAAATGGTCGCCATCATATTGATTCCAAGCTCCTCCGAAGATCAGGTCCAGTTTGTCTTTCTTGTAGTTGACGGAAAGGTTCATTCCATAATAGTGATTGTCAAGCCATTTCTGCTGAACAAGGTCCGTACTGCCTATGGTGTCACCACCAATGATGACATCTGCTAATCCGTAGGAAGAAAAAGATTTATCTTCTTTGTATTGCTCATAATATCCGCGTCCGCGGACATAAAAAAGGGCTGCATTCATGCGCCAGTATTTTGTAAATTCCCTGCTATATAAAAATTGATAGTGGTCCTGCTGATAGTTGTCGGTCTCGTTTTCGTAGGTGTAGGGATTGTAGGTTCTGTTGGTTTCCAGTGAATCTTTTGGAACACCACCCCAGGCCTGATAAGTTTTTTCTTTGCCACTGAAGATATTGAACCTGTATATACTCTTTTCCCCTGTGTAGGCGCCACTCAGGTAAAAAGACTTCAGATTGGAAGTGGCCCTGTCAATGTATCCGTCGGAACTTATAAGCGAAATACGCCCATCCACCGACCATCGGCCTGCAAGGAGTCCGGTCCCGAAGCGAAGGGTGTTTTTAAAGGTCTTATATGAACCTGCCGAACTGTTTATTTCGGCATAAGGAACAGCATTGTATTGGTTGGTTTGAATATTTACGCTGGCCCCAAATGCTGAAGCTCCATTGGTTGAAGTTCCAACACCGCGCTGGATCTGAAGGTTGTTGACAGATGATGCCAGGTCGGGCATATTCACCCAGAAAACGCCATGACTTTCAGCATCATTGAGAGGGATGCCGTTTACCGTGAAGTTGATGCCGCTGACATCGGTTCCCCTGATCCGCATATTTGTATATCCAACACCATTTCCGGCATCTGAAGTTACTACCGTTGATGGAGAAAGAGCCATGATATAGGGGAGGTCCTGCCCGAGGTTTTCAGAGGAGATTTGTTTTTCACTTATATTGGTGAATGAAGGAGGTTCCTGTTCAAAGGTCCTGATACCCCTGATCACGATCTCATCCTGAAGAACAGTCCTGGTCTTTAATCTGAAATCAAGTTTTGTTTCTTTTTTCAGATCAATCTCTTTGCTCTTGCTTTCAAAGCCTAAATACGAAACTTTTACTGTGTACATCCCTTCTTTCAGGTTGTTGATCCTATATTTTCCATCAGCATCGCTGACAACTGTGAGATAGGTTTTTTCGAGGACAATATGGGCCCCGGGTAGCGTTTTCCCGCTGTTCTGGTCATAGATTGTACCATAGAGGGATTTCTGTGCGAGCAGGCTCATCTGCAGTACCACTGCAGAAAAAAGCATTAAAAAAAGTCTTTTCTTCATGAGTATCAATTTTCCCTTCGCCGGCACTACCCGGATCAGGTTCAATGGGTATGATCTCAGCCCGTAATATTAAGGCACCCCCATTGTATTCATCTGCAAATATAAAGAAAGTTTTTTATTAAGATGAAGGAATGATGGTTTCGGGTCCCGATCCGCATTTACGGATCGAGGATCCTCGATCCCGGGGACCGGGAATCGGTACTGGATGCTGGCTACTGGCAATCTGGTTCCTGGTACCTGGTACCAAATTCCAAGTTCGTAGTTCGTAGTTCGTAGTTCATCATCCAGTGCCTCCTCTGTAGTTTTAACGAAAGAGGGTAATTCATAATTAACTCATGACTCACTGCGTCCACCGAAGTTTTAACGAAGGTGGAAAACTCAACCCTCAAAACTTAAAACTTCTCCTGCACCTTGAGCCAATTATCAATTTCCCTACCTTTGCACCATGAAAATCCTGATCATCAACGGTCCGAACCTGAACCTGCTGGGCAAGCGGGATCCTTCGATATACGGGAACGAATCCTTTGAAGCATATTTTGAGAAGCTCAAGGATGAATTTACGGATATGGATCTCAGCTTTTATCAAAGCAATGTGGAAGGAGAGATCATTAATAAATTGCATCAGGCTGATCTGGTATTTGATGCCATCATCCTGAATGCAGGTGGCTATACCCATACTTCTGTGGCCATTGGTGATGCAGTTGAAGGCATTGCTACGCCTGTGATCGAGGTTCATATTTCAAATATTTATGCACGCGAAGAATTTCGGCATAATTCCTACATCAGCCGGCATGCAAAAGGGATCATTGCCGGACTAGGACTGGATGTTTACAGATTGGCCATTTCAAGTTTCCGGAAATAAGCCTGCACCCCAAAACTGAATTACTTGCTGAATTTTTCGATTGGAAGGTCGGTAAATCGCTTTTTCCCACGTAAAAAGTAGTCTAGCGCAATGTTTCCTTTATAAATATCGGATACCGGCTCCTGCATGCATTGTTTTCTTTTTGTCATCGTCCTTCTATAGGTTCGCAGAAAACTGATATGTGCCCGCGTTACGGCAATGCACGACATCAAACTTCCTTCCAGAAGGAATTTGAATGCAGCAATCCCATCGAGGAAAATGCGTGCAATATATACTTTTAACAACCTGTCTTTGGGCAGGTTCTTGAAAAGGAGGCTAAGGTTGTTACGAAAGTTTAAATAGGTTTTCTTAGGATATTTTTTCGGCAAGGTCCCACCGCCAACATGATAAACGCTTGATTGTCCGCAGTACATTACTTTATAGCCTTTGTTTTTTATCCTCCAGCACAGGTCGATCTCTTCCATATGTGCAAAAAAATCATCATCGAACCCTCCCAGTTCATGATAGGTTTTTGCCCTCACAAACATACAAGCACCTGTAGCCCAGAATATTTCCCTGTTGTCGTTGTACTGGCCATCATCTTTTTCAAGCATTTGAAACAACCTGCCCCTGCAAAAGGGGTATCCGTATTTATCAATATAGCCTCCTGCGGCGCCGGCATATTCAAATTCATCCCTGAAGCCTTCGTTCTGGTTCATGATCTTGGGCTGACAGGCGGCAATGCCGGTATCGGCATCCATCATTTCTATAACAGGATTGATCCAGTTTTTAGTAACTTCTATATCAGAGTTCAGCAACACATAGTATTCTGCATCTACTTGGTTCAATGCCTTGTTATATCCGCTTGCAAAACCGGAGTTGTCGGGGTTTTCAATGATGCGAACATCAGGATGATTTTCCCGCAGCCATTGCAGGGATTCGTCATCAGACTTATTATCGGCAACGATCACTTCTGCATCTGCTTCTGTATTTAGAAGCACATTTGGCAGAAAATTAATCAGATGTTTATGCCTGATGCCGTTCCAGTTTAATATGACAACTGCTGTTTTGACCAATCTATGTTTTTTTTTCTGTTATTGTGCGTTTATGCTTCCACCTGCGGTGCGACCATAGCCATATGCTTGGGTGTCTGCGGATGGCGGCTTCCAGCTTTTGTATGTATGCTTCTGTGATCTCACCTTCCTTCGTCGACTTTGATGTATCTGTGATCAGCGACAACTCTCCAATGTAGTGGCCTCTTTTTTCCCTGTAAAGATCGATATAAATGACCGGCATGTCCAATGTCCGTGCAATTTTTTCCACACCAAGATAAAAAGGAGTATCCTGATTCATGAATTTTCCCCAATATGCTGCCTTTGGATTTGACGGGGTCTGATCAGCTGCAAAAGCATAGATGGAAATCTGATCTTTACGTTTTACCATGGTACGCAGCGTATCCTTCATGTAGATAATGCTGTCATCCAGGTATCGGTTCCTCAAGCCATTCATGAATCCATCGAAATAGGGGTTTTCAAGGGGTTTAACGATGGCATAACCTTTATACTGCTTATACATCGGGGCAAGGGTATTGCCCATCCATTCCCAGTTTCCGCAATGGCCGCATGCCAGGATAACACTCTTATTATTTTTAAAGATGTTTTCCATGACCTCCAGATTGACATAGCGATAACGTTTGGCCAATTTCCGCTGGGGGTAGGTCAATACTTTAATATCTTCAAGGATAATATCTGCCAGGTTGCGGTAGAATTTAGCGGATGTTTTTTTGATCCATTTTTCGTCTTTTTCAGGAAATGCGTTTCTAAGGTTCTCCCTGGTGACTTGTTTTCTGTATCCGGTCAAATAATAAAGAATCACATAGATAATATCGGCAAATCGATGCAGTGCCCAGAAAGGCAGCAGGGAAATAAGCCATGCAAATACATAAAATATATAGAAACTGATCCGCATCATAAGAATCTGAAATAATATAGTTGCGGAACAAAATTAGCTCCAATATTTGGATTTTCCTTATCTCTGAAGAAAAATGATATTTACTTACCTGGGGTTTTCCCAGTAAGTATTTACATTGCTGCCCCATGCGTTGGGATAATAATCTACGTCAAGATTATATGGATCGTAGGTTCTCTTATGGATCTCGACCTGCCAGCGAGGATTGGCTGTTTCGCCAATGGCATCAGAATGTACCAATTGAAAGTTATTGGTTACGATATCAACTGTATAGAATACAAATTTCCTATTTCTTTGCCTTTCATCAAGCGTATAATATTGCCAGATCTCATATGGATATGCAGCCGGTTCATTATAACTTTCAGAAATAATATTCGGCGGTCCATATTTCAGGTAAACGCGACCACGATCGGTTTCGTAGCCTTTGCTATTGGGAGTGCTGTATGATCTGTTTACTTTTTCAACCTCCAACAAGTATTCTTCCCAAGCAAGTTGTGGGGATACGTTGTTTCTGATGGTCCAGAAGTTCAGAAAGTATTGTTTCAGTGTTTGAAGATCGGCTTCAGGCATTTGCTTTGAAATAAAGATGCGGTCGATATCCCTTCCAATGGGCAATAAAGTATGTATGTACTGGCGGAGGGTATCAATACTGTTTAAATCGTCAACAAAAGTACCTGTTGTATTCAATGCGGCCAGATCTTCCGTATTGAATTGGATGTTTGGATTGCTTCGCTGGAAGAAAAGCCTGTTTTGTGTGATTACTTCATTTTCAGCATTCCGGATTTCCACTATTAGGAAATAATTGCCTGAGGGAAGCATCGAAATATTGATTTCTTTCATGATTGGCATCACAGAATTCCCTTCTGCAACTTTGTTGCGACTGTAATCCTCTATGATGCTTTTTGTTTCGAATGATTGTATATGATATGTATAAGCAAATTTGCCACCCTCTCCGAAATCTTTATCCGTATTGTAAAATTCGCAATAGAAATTCAGTTTTTCCTCATTTTCGGGATAGAAGTTGAAAATATAGGGGTAGATATCGTAGCCACTTTTTGTGAGTATCCCGGGAGTCTCGGCTTTTTTAAATTCGCTGATGAGTTCAATCCCTGAAATGGATGCTTTATCGGTGGGGAAGTCAATTAATATGGGATCAGCCGTTGTATAAGGATCCATTTTTACATTCATATCGGAAATACTGAATTCCATATTGTAATCTCCATTAGGAAGCAGATATCTTTGTTGGGAAAGGAAATTCTCAATAAATCCTGTAGTATCATCAATTTCCTGGCTTTTCACTTCATATTTATCGTAACTGATGATGTTTTCTTCCTGCCGGAAGATAATGGTAACTTCGACAGCTGCCTGAAATTTGCCGTTGGTATTTTTTGCGTAGATGACACTGGGTCCAAAGACTGACAAATATGTTTCGATGTAAGGACCGTCAACAGGTGAACTGAAGAGTGTATACGACAGGAATGCCTGCAATTTTTGCGACTGCAGGGCACTGATTGAGAAAATACTCAGGAAAACAATAAGTAAAGCCTTTTTCATGGTTTGGGTATTAGGTAGCTAATATTTGCCTGACAGGAATTATTCCTGACAATAGCAAAGTTAGTAAATTCTATCCGCTAGTCAAGCAGGAATCAGTTAACGGTGATGCTTTTTCAGTTAATGGTTTGGCCTGAGGCCTGAGTTATTGGCATTTAGTTGGGACAAAAAGCATGGAGGCTATCCTGATACTAAAGTACTGAAAAATGGATTTTGATTTTGGGGCTTGGATTTTATAAAAAAGTTGTATTTTTGCCCCGGAGAAATGGCAGAGCGGTCGAATGCGGCGGTCTTGAAAACCGTTGTCCGTTTACGCGGACCGGGGGTTCGAATCCCT
Source organism: uncultured Bacteroidales bacterium (assembly GCA_964487735.1). GTDB lineage: Bacteria > Bacteroidota > Bacteroidia > Bacteroidales > B18-G4 > B18-G4. Next base: position 36,636 of record CAZASJ010000021.1, read on the forward strand.
CTTTCTCCGCCAACGTATTGAATTCCAGGGAGTTATGATGTTTTTCATGGCTCCCTGTTCCATTTTCGTACCAAAAAATGTTGAATTTTCCTTTCATTCTTATATAATTAAGGAAATGTTTTGGTTTAGTGTTGGGAATAATTAACTTTATTCTCCAATCAGGCCACATTAAAACCAGAATATAATGAAAAAAATTTTCTTTTCTATATTCATTATATTTATGACATTTGATTCCTATTCACAGAGGTATGCCATGCAATTCCAGCAATGTTACGGAGGCTCAGAAAATGATTGGATTGAAGATTTTTGTATGCTGGAAGATAGCTCATATATGCTACTCGCTATTACTTACTCTTCTGATGGGGACATTTCTTTTTTACATGGTGAAAGTGATTTTTGGCTAGTCCATGTTGACAAAATGGGGTCTCTTATCTGGGAAAAAACATTTGGCGGCAGTGATATTGATGACCCTAAAAGTATTTCGTTGACATCAGATGGAGATATTATAATCTTCGGTTATACATTCTCAAATGATGGTGATGTGTCCGGAAATCATGGCGGCTCTGATTTGTGGGTTGTCAGAACTGATATATCAGGAAATCTGATCTGGCAAAAATGCCTTGGTAGTAGTGTAAGTGATTATGCGCGTGATATGGTTGTTGATAGCCTTGATAATATTTACACCATTGGTTGGTCACACGGCACAGATGGTGATATTACCGCAAATAATGGTTTGATTGACTATTGGGTAGCAAAACTGGACTCTGATGGAAATTTAATTCAACAGAAGTCCTTTGGAGGGGAAGAAATTGAACACGGAAACTGCATTTCCCTCACGCCCGATGGTGGTTGCATCCTTGGCGGATACACTACATCAAATTATGGAGATGTAGAGTGTGATGGGCCTACCTATCTTGAAGGTGATGTTTGGATAGTAAAACTTGATTCACTATTTAATATCCAATGGAAAAAGTGTTATGGTGGTAGTTTCCATGAATCAGTAATCCATATCCTGGTGCTCGATGACAGTGGGTTCTTGTTAACTGGGCACACAAGTTCAAATGACGGAGATATTAGTGGTTTTCATGGTGAGCCTGGAGGAGATTATCATGATATTTGGGTAATCAAAATTGATTCAATAGGAAACTTGGAATGGCAGCGCTGTTTAGGGGGTACTAAGCAAGAATATAGCACAAGTTCTACAGTATCATATAATGGCGAGTTTATTGTTAGTGGCAGAACATCTTCACATAACGGCGATGTAAGTGGTAATCATTCCGCAAATATTGCTTTTGATATGTGGTTAGTCGGACTTGATAATGATGGTTCTTTGCTTTGGCAACAGTGTTTCGGTTCAAGTAGAGATAATTCATCTTCGCAAACTTTGTTCTTAAATGACCTGGAGATTTTTACCGGAGGAAGTGCCCGATACTCTGATGGAAGCGTAGATTGCAACATTTTTCATCCAAGCCCTCCGGATGATGCAGATCTATGGCTATTCCAAATTATTGATACGGTCACAGTTAATTCTAACGAACTTAATGCTGATCCGTTAACAATTTCATTGTACCCAAATCCATCTCAAGATGTTGTGTATTATCATATACATCCACCCCAAGATAATTTAACATTGAGATTATATGATATTTACGGCCAAAAGATGGGTGAAATATCATTTCCTAAGAATGAATGCCAAGTTAAAGTTGAAGTTGCAGATTATCATCCAGGCGTTTATGTGGCAATTCTGTTTTCAAATAACCGAATTATTGATCGGAGACAGTTTATAATCAATTGATTACACAATTTAGAAAAATTCAACAAGCGTACCAGATCCGTACCAAAAATGGTATATTATATAACAAGGGAGCATATATAAGAGCCTGGTAATAAGAAAGATAAATCGGAGAAAAAAGAGGGTGCGAATCCCTCTTTCTCCGCTAACTAACTCAAAGCCCGCGTTTTACGCGGGCTTTTTTATTTGGGGGAGTACGCGACTCAAGCTTGCTTGAATGAGTGTGCTCCCCCAAATAAAATACCGATCCCGAGTACTCGGGAGAGGTATTGAGTTAGTTAAGCCACCCCCCGCATGGGATCACGACCGCAGGGAATAATCCCTCTTTCTCCGCTCAAACAATTGATAATCAGGGGGTTATGATGCTTTTCATGACTCCCTGTACCATTTTTGTACCAAAAAAAGTTGAATTCTCCTTCCATTCTTATATAATTCAGGAATTGTTTTGGTTTAATATCGAATTTATCTAACTTTATTCTCCAATCAGACCAGGGAGTTATGATGCTTTTCATGGCTCCCTGTACCATTTTTGTACCAAAAAATGTTGAATTTCCCAACATATTTATTCCCACTTAATAAATTATGATATAGAATAGTGGTTTAGTTAATAATAAGTTTTCTAACGTGAGATTGATTATTCACTTTCAGCTGCACGAAATATATTCCTGGAGGCAGAGATTGTGTGCTGAACCGATATTTATGCTCCCCCATAATTTGTATGCTGTTAACGAGAGTTTCTGTTTCCTGCCCATTTATATTGAACACCCTTAGATTGATATTAGAGCATTTTTCTAATCTGTAAATGATATTTGTTTCTGATGTACAAGGGTTTGGGTAAATATTTAATAGTGAAGTGGGTGGCTCCTTCATTTCAGCATGCTGTGTCCCACCCAGGGTATCATATTTTATTATTGTTCCATTGCTTCCGGAAACATATCCTGTGTATTCATCAATAAAAAACACATCATACAGGTAGTTGTCTGTTATGGAACTAATAGTATTCCATGATATCCCGCCATCGCCGGTACTGAGTATATCACCTGATTTACCAACCAACCAGCCTGTTGAATCATCTATAAAATGTATATTCAGCAATTCATGGTCATAGATTGTATCTGACAGCCAGCTTGCTCCACCATCTTGAGTGAAATGCACATAAGAATTATGGTTATCACGGTTTAATAAATACCCTTTTTGTTCATTGAAGAAATAAGCAGATGCCGGGTATTGATCAGAAAAGAAACTAACAGTATCCCAACTCATTCCTGAGTTAACTGTTTTTGACACCACGGTATACAGTGGGTAGTAATTCTTTCTCAGCAGGTAGCCTGTAGTGAGGGATGGGAAATAGATTTGATAAAGCGTTTCACTGCCATCTGTTAAGATCTCTTCCCAGCTATTGCCTATGTCCGTTGTTTTAATTAGCTTTTTGTTGCTTAACAAATATCCTGTAGAGTGATCTGTAAAACACATGTGCGTGGGGGAAAAAGACAAACCTAATTCGATAAACTCCCAATATGTTCCGCCTGTAGTAGAATATCCAAAAAATCCGATCTCTCCAGTCAGCTCATCATCATGCGTCCCGCAAAAATACACAGTCTCTTCATCCAACACTTGTATCTCATTAACACTGGTGTCTGCGTCATAAACCGTTACCCAATTATTTCCATCAACAGTTTTTAATATTTTATCAGGATCATAAGGATAATAAGATGCTGCATATCCTGTAAAAGCATCTATAAATTCAATGTCGTTTACAAAACCAATGGTAACAGAGGATGATTTTCTTTGCCAGCTTTCTCCCGCATCAGCTGACCGGTAGATTAAGGCACTTCTTTGATATATCTCTTCTCTCCCGAATGTACAATAGATGTTGCTGTAACTTGCAATATCAATTTTATTCCCAACGAAACGAGGTAGGACATCCCACCCTGAGCCGTTAGTTGTTCGAAAGTTGTCTCCCCAAGATGTCAAATATCCATAATAAGCATCTTTGAAATCCATTGTAATTGGTGTGCCAGAATGATTTAGCGAGGTTTCCCAGCTTATACCTCCATCCACTGTTTTGATTACTTTGCCAGGGCCATTTTTGTATATTTGAACATACCCGATTAAAGTTGTGGGAAATGAAATGGAGAATATAGCATCGTTTAATGATAAGCCCGGATCAAGATCATTCCAGGACTGTCCTCCATCTGTTGTTTTCTTCAGGATATGGTTCCCTGCGTAGAAATATCCTGTAGATGAGGAGGGAAATACTACCTCTTCTATTTTCTCTGTGGTCCCTGTATTCAATTTCTCCCAAGATGATCCACCATTTGTTGTCCTGAGTAGTTTACCATTCATGCCTGCAACAAAGGCCGTGTCAGGTGAAAGGCAATACACTGACCTGTTGGCCCCCGAGGTATCTTCATAAACAGTGCTCCAGGAGTTTCCTCCATTGAATGTTTTTAAAACAATTGATAAGCTGTCGCTTGTATACTTATTTCCTCCGCAGATATACCCTGCCTGGTCTGTACAAAAGTGAAGCGAAGTCAAATTCTGCCGGGTATTACTTTCCTGTATGATCCAGGATTCACCACCATCCATTGTTTTAACAATTGTTCCGCATGTACCTACAAAATATCCTGTATCCTGATTCAAAAAATATAAATTCAGCAGTGAATTACCCTGAGGCAAAGGGTTTTGCCAGTGCCATTGTGTCCTGGCATTGAATGGAAAGGCAATTGACAAAATCAGGCATAGTATAAAAAAGGATCGAAAGATTTTCATAATTGAGGAATTGGTAATTGCTTAGCACAGTACAAGGTACAAAATATTGTTAAAACAATGGATGGTGGTGTATGCCGGGGTTTCCAACATGTACTGATTGGAAAATCTGATTGTGTAAAATCTTACAATTTTGCCGGCCAGTAATATAAAGATCGTGCTCTTTCTTCTACCGTTTTCATCCTTCGCTAAAGCTACGGATGATGAAAAGCGAAGGTG
>CAZASJ010000022.1:0-39950 GCA_964487735.1 uncultured Bacteroidales bacterium
CACTGAAACACTGAAACCACCGAGTCCTCGGGGCAAGCACTGAATCATTGAATTCAATTCGAAATATAAATATCTTATTCTACCAGGTCAAGGCTGAATTTTAATCGAAACCCGGGTTGTTCTATCAAAATATTTCTTGGGCTGAAGTTTGTCTTTTGGGGGGAGAGCGTAATCCTGATCCTGTCTTTATTTCGGAGGCCGCCAATATTTACCAACTCATTGTATGGCTCGATCAGATTTTTACTGAGATAGGCATCTTTTCCTTTATAAGACTTCACCTCTACCAATACCATGCTTCCGTCTTTTTTAAGATAGGTTTTATGTGCAGGCCCATCCGGACCGGGACCCAGCAGCATGCTGAAGTATTTCTCAAATTTATTGAGGAGAAAGTTTTTGTCGAGGGCCGAATAAATGTTCTTCACATAAAGGTTCATACGATTTTTATGCTGAAGCGGCCGTAATTCAAAATCGAAGAAATTTAATCCAAGCTCACTGAAAAAGGATACTTTGTAATGATCATCAAAGGCTTTTATCATCATCAACCCTGCAAATTCATGGCCATTCACCTCCAGCCTCGCCTTGTACAAGGCCTTGGTAAAGCCTTCAGGAAAAGGCTTCAATTCCTCATATCCCCTGCCGCGCATATCCAGCTTTCCGGTTTTTGTATAGCTTGAAAGATAACAACCGGAAGGGAGTAGCAGCAAGAAGCTAATGCAGATTAAAAGTATGCTGCGGAATATCTTCATTCAGGCGTTTATTGATGAAACGAATGTGGGTATAATCCCCCGATTTTTCGATCATTTGCAGTTCGTCTACCGAATGGTCATTTTTGTTTATAAACAAATGAATGCCTGAAAGAAATTCCCTCATATTCACTTCCAGGGGCTTGAGTTCCAGCTTGTATCCACCTGCATTTTCGAAATATTCAAATTCAAAGTTCCGGCTCTCCAGGATGCTGCCGTTCACCATACTCATCATGATGGCATTGATCTCCCTGAACATCCTCCCCGAGGAAGCATCGTATAAATTCGAATTGCTTTCATCCTGAATAAGAATGCTGTCATTCTTAAAAATGATGAGGTAGTGAAAGGGCGATGAATATTCCCAGCGCAGCTTATGCTCTTTTTGAAAAAAGAAGGAACCCTTGCTTTCAACATCTTCTTCCAGAAAGCTCAGGTGTTTCAGTTGGACAAAATCACTTGAAATGCTGTTTGTCTGGACTGAAGCCTCTACCATTTGCTTCTTGAAGGCAGCCACCTCATTCATGGGGCGGTATGCATCCTGGGCATGGCTTCCTGACCAGATGAAACCCATGAACAGTAGAAGGAAAATACCCTTGATGCTATGTTTATTCTTTTGCATTATTTACAAGTTTAATGCTTATTTCCTGATTTTCGGGGAAGCTGAACTGCGCATTCTTAAATTTTGGAGGGCCTTTTTTTCCCCGTGCATCATTCGAAAACCCAAAAGGCTCCAGAGGGATGCCCCATTTCCGGGTGTCAAGCGCTGCATTTCCATTGACATCCTGAAAAACACTCACCGCATATTCCCCGGCGGGGATATTCTCTATTACAATAAGCTCCTCCGCATTCCTGATGGGGTGAACTTCCCTGAAAACCGTTTTTTCGATATTCATAAAATCATGTTCATTATCGTAAATGGCAATATATAAATCCCCCTCAATAGGGTTTATATTTGTGATATGTATGCTCAGCTTACCATCGGGTGGCGCAGCATTAAATGAGTTGATCAGGATTAAAAATGATATAATCAGATTCATTTATTTGTATGATTTGATGTCCAATAATTTATCAAGAGGCACGATTTCATATCCCTCTTCAACTGCCTGTCTGATCGTCTCTTGCAGTATGGGCAAAATACGTTCATGATTGTCGTGAAACAACACGACCCTGCCTGCTTTAAGACGATTAACCACTCGCTTGATTGTATGTGCATTGTTTTTACTCATGGTATCAAGTGAGCGGATGCTCCATCCAACCACCGTATAATCCAATAATTGTGCTGCATTTGCAATATTGGGGTTGGTAACACCAAAAGGTGGCCTGAAAAGATTGATTTTTTTATTGCAAACTGTTTCAATAAGATCCTGGTTTTTTAAAAGGTCGGCCATGACCTTTTTCCTGCTCCAAAATCCATATGAATTGGAATGCTCATAGGAGTGGTTGCCGATGATATGCCCTTCATCAACGATGCGTCGAAGGATGTCTTTATTCTGCTCAATGTTTTTCCCGATCAAAAAGAAAGCTGCTTTAATATTGTGGGTTTTCAGGATATCCAGAACGGCAGGGGTAACTGAAGGATGCGGCCCATCATCAAAACTTAAGGCAATTTCTTTTTTATCGGCCGCGCCTTTGCAATAGGCTTGAATATACAAGCCGGAGCAAACAAAAAACGAACCAGCAATTAATAATCCCAGATTAAGGAGGATCAATACCAATATAAACCAGATGCTTAAAAGCCCATATGCCCAGGCAAGTATAATGAATATCACAGAGCCGGTAAGCATACGCAATACCACATGTCTGTAAGCTAGCATGCCGAAAGTAAAATTAATGAGTGCTTGGTATTATTGTTTTGGTTGTAGAACAGAATGTTTTTGAGCTTTTTGGGTGGCTGATGTCCGTTGAGCATGATATATTGCGGACATTGTTGTGTTTTCAGCATGATGGCTCCCAGGCGGATGGCAAAAGCGGATGAAGTATAATACTCTCCGCACAAATGCTTGTAATATGCCTGTGGCATGCCTGTCAGTGTCGATTTCATCATCCTCTTGTAAACATCATCCCCTTCGGCTTCGCCGTTCATGCCGGTAAGCAGCAGGTCTACATCTTTCATTTCCATATTACGTGATGAAAGAAAGTCAAGGATGAATTCGCTCAATTCTTCGTCAGATTCAGGCTTGTAAAATGTATCAACCCCCCTAATTACAGCATAATTATTGGGGTGTTCTGCTGTACTTACTATAAAGAAAGAGGCCCCTTCTCCGGCGATGGAGCCGGCACTCTCATGGGCAAGCAGGGCCGTGTTGTTTTCGATGCCTTCCTTCCAGAAGCCGGCATTTTTTGTGATTGCAAAGTATCCGTCGGTAAGTTCATCAATTCCGGCAAGAAGGATGTTTTCTGATGGATTTTCCATTAATCTCAGCAGACTGTCGAGCAGGGCTCCTTCGAAGGAAAGATTCTCGTTTACGTAAGTGAAATTGTATTTATTGCATTTCAGCATCACGGCAATATGTGCGCCCACTGTATTGTGTGTCGATTGAATGAAAGAAGTTGGTGTAAGGAATTTTTCGTCGTTATCAAGGATTGACAAGAGGAATTTTTCGGTATCACCCATCATTCCCAGCCCGGTTCCGATAACAATAGCATCCGGTACTTCAACTCCGGCATCACGAAGGCATTTTCCGGCAGCAGCAACACCCATTTTCAGGCTACGGCTCATTCGCCTCATCTGAATGGGTTTGATAAATTCTTTATAATCGGGTTCGATGCAACAAAGTCGATTGCCTTCATGCACAATCATCTCTTCGGGCAAAGCTGTATTTTCCCAGCTATCCTGTGGTGAAATATTTCCTATGCCTCTGATATACGCTTTCATCTTAATATTTTGACAATACAATGCTTGAATCATTGCCACCAAATCCAAAGGAATTGGTAATGACATGTTCGATCTTTGCAGATTGTAATTCTTTTACAGGCTCAAAACTCAGTTCTTCTATCCTGTTTTTGAAGTTCAGATTCGGGAAAAGCAATTGTTCTCTGATGGCCAGTATGGAATAGATTACCTCCACCACTCCTGATGCAGCCAATGTGTGACCGGTATATGGTTTAGTGGAGGATACCGGAGGTATCTTGTTTCCAAAGATGCGTTCAATGGCCAGGCCTTCGGTGAGGTCGTTGTTATCGGTACCTGTACCGTGGGCATTGATATAGCTTATTTCTGAGGCGGTAAGTCCGCTCATATCCAAGGCTTCCTTCATTGAAAGATAAGGCCCGTATCCTTCAGGTGAGCTGGCTGTTTGATGGTAGGCATCATTGGCATTGGCATATCCGCTGAGCTCGCAAAGAATCTCTTTATTATGTTTTTTTGCTTCTTCTTCTGATTCCAGGACAATGAATGCAGCTCCCTCGCCCAGGTTCAAGCCGGTGCGGCTTGCATCCATGGGGCGGCAGTGCTCCTTATCCAGGATCATAAGCGTATTAAAACCATTCAGGGTAAATTTCGACAGAGCATCGGTTCCACCGGCGATGACCCTGTCAGCAAGACCATGTTTAATCAGTCTGGCCCCGTGCATGATGGCATTGAGCGAAGAGGAACAAGCGGTGCTGATGGTCGTGGTATAATAGCGCAAGCCCAGATTGTCACAAATTTTCAGGGTGCTGTCGCTGCAATTATGGGTACGCACAAAATGAGAGTATTTTGTATTCGCCACATAATCAAGGTAGTATTTTTCTGTCCGGTCCATGCCTCCCACGGTGGTGGAAGAAACCATGGCTGTTTTTTTATGATCACTTGGCCCGTATTTCCCAATACCATTATCATAAGCTTCTCTGGCAGCGATCAATCCGAACAAAGTTGTGCGTGTATAGGATTCCGCATCAGCAATACCGGTAATTTCAGCCAGTTTTTCATTGCTGTATTTGATCTCCCCGACAGGGAGCTCTCCTTTGAGCGATGTTTCGAGATGACGGATCGGGCCAATACCGTGCTTGCGGCCTTTGAGCGACTCAAGGTTGTCTGCAACATTATCGCCAATGGCGGTAATGATACCCATGCCGGTAACTACAACCTTGCTCATGAAATTATTTCTGATTTTCTGTGATGAATTCAGCCATGGTCCTGACTGAGAAAAAGATCTTACGTCCGTCCTTTGGATCTTCGATCTTGATGCCGTAATTTTTCTCCAGGAGGACGATCAGCTCAAGGGCATCGATAGAATCAAGCCCCAGCCCATCGCCAAACAATGGATCATCACTATCGATATCTTCCGGTTCCATTTCTTCCAGGTTCAACACCTCGATAATCTCTTCTTTTAGCTTTTGAATTAATTCTTCCATTATAATTCTTGTTTATAAATTTTCAGTAGAGTTGAAGGGCCAAAGATAATACCTTCCTGCGATTTTTCATCCTCAAACTCCCCCGCAGATCGTTCTACAAGAAACAAGACCGATTCGTATTTGTTTTGGTATTGCTCTACCCAGCCGCAAACACAACAATCCAGCGAACCGATGTCAAATGCCAGTTGGCTTATTTCACAGATCAGCTCCGCATCAAATTCCTTGCTTATCAAAACAGTGTTTTCCCCCCTGAAACCATGCTTTATGGCTGCTTCACCTGCCATGATATTGGGCAATGTATATACAAAGTTGGAGGGGCTTGGGAAATACTGTTCTCTGTTTATTATTGTATCATTATGCTTCTCATCTACTTCAAGAGAGGAACTTGCGTTGCTAAGGATAATACCCGCTTTTTCAGCAGGGAAGCGGCTTTGAACAGCTTCACCCTTCAGTAAAATATCAATCGACAGGAAGCCCAGTTTGCTCAAAGCATCCATTTTAAAAAACTTTGCATAATCAGTATTGAAATGCCTGTATGCTGCGCGAATGAATTTCTTAAATCCATCCTGTTCAGGATCACTGAAAAGCATTTCTCCGTTCACAGAGATTTCTGCATTTCTGATGATGGCATATTTTTTTATTACAAGCGGCATTTTATATTTTTTGCAAGATCAGGGCGGCATTGCTGCCCCCGAAGCCTGAGGCTGTTTTTAAGCAATTTTTAATGTTTGTTTCCTTGTTTTCAGCGATTACATTGATATTGGTTGATACGCCATGCGTTTCATAGCCTGCTGAGCGGAACAGGGTATTTCTTTTCAATGACTGAAGCGAAATGGCAGCTTCAATAACTCCTGCAGCACCCAGGGTGTGACCGATATACCCCTTATAGCTGTTTAAAGGTGCAGATTCTAAACCAGCGCGGCTGAAGGCCTTTGCTTCCATTTCATCGTTATAATTTGTAGCTGTACCGTGGGCGGAAATGCTATCAATATCTTTTGCACTGAGGCCGGATGTTGTGAGTGCACCCATAATGGCCAGAAACAATCCTTCACCTGTTCTTGAGGGGCCTGAGATGTGGTTGGCATCATTGCTTCCTGCTCCACCAAGGACCTCAATGGGATTGTCGGAAAAAATTGATTTGTCGGATGAAAGGATAATCGTGCCGCAACCTTCTCCCAGGCTAAGGCCGTTTCGGTTCTTGTCAAAAGGTTTGCATGCCTGTTCGCTGAGCGACTGGAAAGATTGAAAGCCTGAAACAATAAATTCTGATATCAGGTCGCCACCACTGACCACTACATGCTTGTATTTTCCTGAGCGGATCAGGCGTTCGGCATACACCAGGGCGATCACACCGGAAATACATGCATTGGAAACAATGACAGGCTTGTTTGGATTTGCGTAATGTTTCGTGATGACATCAGCCATTTCGTGGAGGTAAACACGCTCTTTTCCGAAATTTTTATCCGCTTCCGGCTTGAGTAAATCAATATTTCCTTTTGTGGAGCTAAAGATGAAAAGTGTATCCGCGGAACTGATGTTAAGCTTACTTTGGTTCAATGCGTCGGAGATTGAAAGCAGAAACATCTTTTCAAGCAGGGTGAAATTTTGCAATTCAGAAGCAGGCAGAACATTCCCGAGGAGTTCTTCCATCCGGTCATAATTCACCCTTGATAAAGGGAGTGGGATGGGGGAATATATGCCGCTATCATCAATGGAGATGCCGCTATTGCCCTGAAGGATATTGGCAATGTTTTCTTCGGCTGTAAACCCAAGTGAACTAATGATATTTTCTGCTCCGGCAAATATGCTCAACATAAGGGCGCTAATTTATGAAAAAATCAGGTGCATAGCGCAGGGTATAAAGTATGGATAAAATATCAGGGCGAATGAATTTTGATATAAAATTTTATCGATTGCTTTTTAGTAAAAAAAGCTTTCCGGCGGGGACAAACTTCTTTAGTTCTTTTTCAATCGCAGGAAATAAAAAGCTACGGTCATGGATACCAGGCAGAAGGCAATCAGCAGTGAGGCCCAGGGAAGGATCTCAAGCAATCCCCCACCACGGAGAAAGATGGAATAAAAGCCCTCAAGGCCCCAGTTCAGGGGTGACACCACACTTATTTTTTGCATCATTGGAGGCATAACAAAAACGGGAACCCAGATCCCTCCGAGTGCAGCAAAAATGATTACAGAAACAGAGCCAAAGGCTGCTGCCTGTTCGGGTGAATTTGAAATAGAACCAAGAGCCATTCCATAACCCGTTGCTGCAAGCCCGGTGGCAATGATCATTACTAAAAGAGCAAATATGTGATTCCCCAAATCAAGGAGAGGAAGCCCAAATTGAGGCAAGATAAAAATACCCACCAGGAGCATGAGTACAAATTGAATCATACTAATGATCAGGTAAACGATAACCTTGGCCGCAATGGTAACAATATAGGATCCCGGCATCAGGCGTATCCGCAGCATACTGCCACTGTTTCTTTCTTTGATAATGTTTGCCGAGAGCGGAATTAGAATAAAAAACATGGCAAAGACCGCCCAGGCGGGCACATTATGCTGTACCGAGTTGGGGATTACTTCTGTATGCTTGTTCACGGCATTTCGTTCCTCGAGGTTAATGATCCCGCTCGGGTCGTATTCGAGTTCAGTCTCTGTATCCAATAGTTCGGAGACCTTTTGGGCAAACATCTTGAATACCATTTGGGATTCGATGCCATAGGTTAGTTTCGAAAGTGCCATGCGAACGGTTTCCCTGAATGATTGCTTAATCACAGGATCAAAATACAGGATTACCACGGAAGCCTCATTTTCAGGTTTAGTGACAGGATAGCCTTCTTCTTCAAAAGCCTTTTCGACAAGGTAGTTTGCTTTAATTCTGAGTTTGTCTGACGATCCTTCTGGCACGATAACCCCGATCTGATATTTTCCTTCACTCACCAGGCGGATCAGGTTTTCCCGGTCAAGCGGCTTGCCGTCAATTTCTTTTTCAAGAAAAATCATGTCAGATGCAATCAGACCTTTTTCGATGGCCATTCCCACCGAATCCTGATCTTCATCAATAAACAATACAGACAGCCTGGTCTCATCCATTTTACGGAAGGTGCTGTCTTGTATCAGAGCCATCACAAAGATGAGTACCATGGGCATGATGAAAATAATGGCCAGGCCTCCCAAATCCCTGAGAAGGATGAGAACTTCTTTTACAACAGATGTACTCAGTTTACCCATATTAATCTCTTAGCTTTCGACCGGTAAGATTCAGGAAGACACTTTCCAGGTCGGTATATTCTTCTTTGCTTCGGATGATCTCTTTTGTATTTCCGTCAACGATTACTTTTCCCTGATCAATAATTGCCACTGAATCACAGAGGTTTTGGGCTTCTTCCAGGTAATGGGATGTGTAAACAATGGTTGTTCCTTCATTATTTATATTATGAAGGAATTCGAGGATCATGTTTCTTGATTGCACATCCACGCCCGTGGTGGGTTCATCCAGGATCAGGATGTCTGGTTTGTGCAAGATACCGGCAACCAGGTTGATGCGCCTTTTCATCCCTCCGGAGTATGTTTTAATTTGTTTATGGCCATTGTGTGCCAGCCCCACCATCTCCAGGCATTCGTTTATCCTGTCTTTTATTTCTTTGCCTTTCAGTCCATACATTTCGGCTATGAATCGAAGGTTTTCCCTGGCCGAGAGTGTTTCATACAATGCGATGTCCTGGGGTACCAGGCCGATCATTTGCCTGATCTTTTTGTACTTTTTTTCCAGCCTCATGCCATTGATGTATACCTGTCCTTTATCATAATTCAACAATCCGCAAAGGATGCTGATACTTGTTGTTTTGCCGGCACCGTTTGGTCCGAGCAAACCGTATTTGGCATGCCTGGGTATACTCAGACTGATATCATCAACTGCCGGAACCAAACTGCCCCGGTATGTTTTGGAAATGTTTTCGAGCTTTATGGCAATGTCATCCATTAGCTTTGCTTGATCTTTTTTAATTTCCTGTAAATCTTTTCTTCCCTGTCGGCGATGTTAAGGAGAATATCTGCTGCCGCGATATAGGATTCATCTTTTCCACTTCGTCCTTTAAAGATTCTGCCGGCAATGATGGCAAATTCACGCCAGCGGTCGCCGGCTTCAGTCATTTCTGCTGAACATTCGTTTAGCCAATCCTGATCCAGTTCTTTGGCTGCTTCCTGCAGAAAGGCGGCATACATAAACCGGAATCCGGCACCGCCGGTACCAATTTCTTCAAGCATACGCACTACCTGTCCCAGGTAAAGGGATGCTTTCCGGTCGCCAAGTTTTTTAGGCCATTTCTTCATTTTCCGGGCCATATAGCGTATGCCTTTTACCCCAAACAAGGGTATGGGAATGGTCAGCATCTGGTTGGTGGTTTTAAGTATGCTGTGTTTGATTGCCGAAGAAAGATCATAATTTTCAGGGAATTCTTCCATATAATACATCCTGCCTTTGGGTGGGTAGGTGCCTCGGGCGTAGCGCACTTTACGGAATTCCTTGTCGGAAAGGCTGACTGTTGTTTCCATTACAGGATCACTTATCAGGTAATCTCCATCCTTTTTACCAAAGACAACAAGGTTATGGGCATTGAAATGAAAGCGGTATGGATCCGGAAAATAAGATAAATGAAAAACGCCCACGATACAGGCTGTTGGAATACCCCGCTCAATTGTTTGGTCAAGCATGGCCATGGCTTTATCCGGGTCTTTGGTGAATTTATATCTCTTGATCTTGATTCCCAATCGCCGGCACACCCTGTTAAAAATGAATCCCGGGTAGGGCCTGAATGAAATCACCGGCAAGCCATTTAATTTATAAAAAGGCATGTATGAAAAAAAGATGCCAGAGCCAAGGCCAAAAACCATGGCTTCGCTGAGGTTGATCCCGTTATGCTTCAGCAAATTTGAGGTAACGCCATTCTCGCAATGGGCTGCCTGAAAATGCTTAAAATCTATTTTGATGTCTTTATTTTGACTGCTCATTGTTGTTTTTAAGTCGACGAATATCTGTTAATTCTTCTACGCTGATCCTGAAAGCTTCTGCATAGATTTCAAGTGTTGCAGTGTCCAGCTTTTCAAATACAGATGGCTTCAGGTGCCTTTTAATCTTCCATCTTGAGAAACCGGTATAATTCGAAAGCAGCCTGATATCCATAATGGACATTTCCATATAAAATATAAGCATGCTTTTCTTTCCCGCAAGGATCAGTTCCTTTGCTTTGTTTGCCTTAATGTATACCTCTTCCCAGGCCTGCTTCATGGCTTCATTTTTGGGCGACCACCCTGTGCTGTGAACAGTTACATAGTTTCCATCTTTATCCACAGCATAGCATAGCTCTCTGAATTTATCCTGGAGCATTCCTTCATTATCCTGAGGGACTTCTGTTTTTTTCACCTATTACGTATTGGTCCTATTTAACGTTTATTTAGTCCTGTAAAAATATTTTTAATTCACATTCAGCCAGGATTTCATCGCCCTTTCTTATGATTGCCTCTGCCATAGTTGCATTGAATATTTCGGTCAAAATGATGATCTCTGTTTCAATGCGACTACCGGCATCAGGAAGACGGTAAAGTTTAAACCCTTTAATGGATCCGATGACTCCAATGGGAGGTGTAAAATTTTCCCCTTCTTTGTGTTCCATCCGGGCGATCCATCCTGTTCGGAGGGCGGCCGACTGGGCCATGTTTTCCATCAATCCGCTTTCTGTAAACAGGCCATTTTCAACAAAGATATTGTGGCTGTCAATATCAAAGGATGTTAAGGTTCGTTCATTATCGTGGCTTAACAATGCATCTACCATAATCATTGGCGGATCTTGAGGAATGAGTTTACGAACCGTGTCTTTTTCTGCTAACATGAATTTTTCAATACCTGCGCCAAATATACGAAGATATAGGATTTATATCCGAAGTACTTATTAAATGAGATAAAGGACAATTAAACGGCTGTCATCAATGCATAAACATAGGAGAAACGGGCACTCTCAGGAACCATGCAAAGAATGGTATCACCCTTTTTCAGTTTATCGGAATTAAACAATTCTTCAAGCATGAAATAAATTGAGGCAGCGCCTACATTTCCCAGTTTGGAGAGGTTGGTAAACCATTTCTCCTGGGGGATGGGGAAATGGGTTCTCAATAGTTCTTTTTCGATCTGGCTTCTAAAATAATTGGAGGAAAGATGAGGCAGGAACCAATTGATTTCTTCAATATTTAAATTCCTTCTTTTGGTGATATCCAGCAAGAACTCATTTCCTACAGGGACGATGTTTTTTCCAAGGAGGTCCACATCCTGTCGAAGGGTAAGGATGGTTTTTTCAATGACTTCCTCCGGTGCATAGTCCCGCCATCCTTTGAAGCTGCCGTCCTTCATTTTCTCGCCACCGGCATACATGCAGGTATCAAGTTTATTGGCATAGGATGCACTTTCTATCCATTCGATTTTTAATGAGAGTCTGTCTTTATTTGGATTTGGAGAGAGAAGGGCTGCCCCGGCACCATCTGATAGCATCCAGCGAAGAAAGTCTTTTTCGAATGCAACAATGGGCTGGGTTTCGATTTCCGCTTTTTTGTCCGGTTCTTTTTTATAGTTTTTTGCCATCATCCAACTCGAAAGTTTTTCAGAACCTGCACAAATGGCATTTTCCCTTTCTCCGGAAAGGATTGACAAATAGGCATAACGCATTGCATGCATTCCAGAACAACAGCTGCCAGCCGGGGATAATATTTCAACAGGTTTTTCCATCAAAGCACCATGCACCATGGACGTGTGCGATGGCAATAATTGATCAGCAGAAGTTGTTCCGCATGCCAGCAGATCAATATCATCAAGCGTGTACTTATGATCCAAAAGCATCTTGATCGCCTCAACTGTGAGATCCGTATTGCTGTGTGTGGAATTTCCCTGCTTGTCGAGGGCGTAATACCTGGTTTTTATCTGGTTATTCCTGAGGATGATAGGCTTGATCTTTGATGCCATGCCGTCTACCTTTCCCAGGTAATCTTCCATCTGGTCGTTGCTTATCGGTTCATTGGGTAAAAACTTAGATAAGCGATTAATGTATACTTTGTCTGGCCTTTTATCTATCATGACTCTTTCTTATCAGTCTAGCGTGGCAAAGATAAAATCTTTTGGTATACCCCTGCATGAATAATATTCGAATCGTCTTACTCTTTATTGCTTGTTCCCTCATACAGTTCAGTAAAAACTTTATCGACGGGTTCCCATAATTCGATCTTGTTGTTTTCAGGGTCGAGAATATGCACAAATTTGCCATATTCAAATGTTTCGATCTCATCAAGAACCTGAACCCCATTTTCTTTCATTTCCTTAACCATAGCTTCCAGGTTTTCAACCCTGTAATTGATCATGAATTCTTTTTCTGAGGGGTCGAAATAGGAAGTGTCTTCATTAAAAGGGCTCCATTGCAAATATCCTTTTTCATCAGGCCTGTCCGACTTTCTGAATTCAAATAATGATCCGTATTCATTGGTTTTCAATCCAAGGTTTTCCTGATACCACTCCCTGATCTTTTCTGGTTCACGGCATTTAAAAAATATTCCGCCGATGCCAGTTGCTTTTCCTTTGACCATAATATTTAATATGTGTTTTTGTATGTCACTTTATTCTTCTTGCTTGTTCGTTCCTCCTCAGGAATGAATTGCGGCGCAATAAAGATGGGATCCTTCAGGACTTCAGAATGTTGAATGAATATCAATCTTCGAATAGTTCTCAGTCCTGGCTGATCGTTATTCTAATGCTCCCCATAGGCTTTAACGCCTGCCGGAATGGCAATGTTCAAATGATTCACTCGCGGGGGAACCGGGCAAGAATAGTTATGATTATACGCACAGTAGGGATTGTATGCTTTATTGAAGTCAATGATAATGGTTTCCCCTACGGGGATTTTTAAGTCGAGAAACCGGCCTCCTCCGTAGGACTCAATCCCGTTGGTGAGGTCTTTGAAGGGAAGAAAAAGATGCTCGTTTAATTCTTCCATTTTCTTCAGTTTGTCGCTTTGATAGACTTCAAGCATGTATTCTTTTCCATCCAGGCTGAAATGTGCTTCTCCGTATTTAACATAAACAGGCCGGCGGCTGGTGGTTGTTTCCATTTCGAAAGGTTCCGGATCGGGATTTAAAACAAAGCTTGCCATGAGCCGGTACTTCTTATCAATGGGGAAAAAGTCAAGTCTTTCAAAATGTGCCAGTCCTTCTTTTGTGAGGGGGCTTGAAGCGGAATCAGCAAATTCTGTATTGGCTTCTGTCCTGTAATCTTCTATGGTTTTAATGTATTCGCTGTCGATGGGAGGATCACATGACAGGATAAGGAAAATCAGGCTTCCCAATAGCATTAAACCTTTTGTTTTCATATGATTATTTTGTGTGAGAATAATAATAAACGGCTTTTCTTGTTTTGCGGTAACTGAGCTTATGTATGAGCCAAACGACCAGACTGCCAAAGGGCGATACCAGGTAGATAACGCTAAAGAGGTAGGCCCTGAACATCTTCAGTCGTCCCACTCTCGCGGGATCTCCGGAAGCTCCCTTTTTTAAGACAAATTTCGACCAGGGTTTAAACATCATGAACCCCCGTTTTTCGATGGTCATGAGCACGGGTTTAATTTCAACGGCTCCTTTATCGAGCAAAGCATCCTGCAGGCCTTCCGGATCATTTGATTTAAAAGCATTGCTGATTACAATCCCGAACTTTTCAGCTTCGCGAATATCGGTATCGGCTACGCCGGATTTTGGGAACAATTTCCCATAGAGTCCCTTGCCATGCTTTTCGCCTTTCAGCATCCACCGTGCTATGGTAATCACACTGACAAGATTGTGATGTTTGTCGGTCAGAACGAT
Organism: uncultured Bacteroidales bacterium; assembly: GCA_964487735.1. Lineage (GTDB taxonomy): Bacteria > Bacteroidota > Bacteroidia > Bacteroidales > B18-G4 > B18-G4. The sequence goes on from CAZASJ010000022.1 coordinate 13,968, forward strand.
ATTTCCAACAAGATTTCCACCCAATGCATAGATTTGTTTTTTAACACGTTCCTGGGCCATCATCCACATGTTGCGGCATCCAATAATAGTGATCACAGGTTTCCCTTTTAAAACCCTGCTTGCCGCTTCGCTTTTCAAAAAGGAAGTAAAAGGAATCGAGGCTGATAAATACCATACCTGGTAGGCAAGAATGACCAGGTCAAAATCTTCTTCCGGATCAAAAGAAAAAGGTTTAAGCCGGCAGGGGATTTCCTGTACGGATTCCGGAAAGGCCTGATAAAATGACATGCCGGTCCACGGAAAGGGATAGGCAGGATCTGGCTTCAGCTCTTCATAGGTGAAATCAAAATCGTCCTGCATGGGACCGCATACCGAATCAAAAATGTCTTTTAACTGTCCGGATTGAGTGTAATATACGACGAGGGCTTTCTTTTTCCTCATTTTTTACATCTTAATATAGTATGGCTGATTCCAACGTTTTCAATCATCTCCACAACACGCAAACCGGCTTTTTCAACCATTCGTTGCATATCATCTGAATGGTACATACGGCTATTGCCGTTTGCCAGGCAGGTGAAGTAAAGTGAGGTTGCATGCAAGCTATAGGTAGATGCATCGAAACGTTGCTTATCCCAGAGGGTTTCCATAATAAAAAGTTCTGCATTCTCATCCATGGCATTCTTCGCATTGCTCACAATGCTCACAACTTCCTCTTCAGAGAAACAATCAAGAAATTGGCTCATCCATATCAGGTCATAGCCTTTTGGGTATGGAACCGAGAAATCCAGGATGTTGATGGGATGGCCATTGATCCTGTCTTCCAGTCCTTTTGCGGCAATGTTTTTCTCTGCATCATTTAGCTGACCCGGCAGATCGAGAATACTTATTTGAACCTTATCATCATATTCGGCACATTTAATGGCAAATTTGCCTGTGTTTCCGCCTACATCCAGGATCTTTTCAGGCCTGTCTTTGAAAATAATTTTCATCACCTGAGGAAAAGAGGTATCAGAATAATAATGATCAAAACCAAACCAGCTTTTCCTGAAGGTTTCGTCCAATTCCGATAGTGCTTCATATACGGTTGGCCAATCGCCAAACTCATTCTTCAAACCTGCAGGTTTGCCTTCTTTTATGGCTTCCTGAAGGTGAAAAAAGCCCTTGTAATTTACATCGTGTGCAAAGTCCATATTCACACGTGTAAGTTGATCTACACAAAGAAAATATCCTGTTTTTGTGAGCTGGTATTCGTCATCTTTTACCATTACAAGCTCCAGGCTTAAGCCTGCTTCCAGCAATACCAGTGCACCGTATTCAGATATCTTGGCCTTTGTTGCGATGTCTTCCAGTGTACAGCCTTCTTTTTTATTACGCAGATAGGATAATATGCCAAGATCGCGAAGAGCTTTTGCTGCCTGAAACATCATGGGGGCAAATGCGATCTTTTGTGCATCGCTTTTTGCCTGCAAGGCAGATTTTTTATCATCACCGTAATTTCGTGCCATGGTATTTTGCTTTGTTTGTTTTTATTTTTCTTTCCAGAATTCGTGGTAATTGAACCATTGAAGAGGATATTTTTCAATGATCTGCTCCATGCGGCAAATATAATCTTTAATCATGGGTTGCAGGTCGCTCTCTTTAATGGATCGAAATGAGGTCGTTTCATAGGTTTTCGCCTTGCTGGCATAAAAGTGGTAATGTTTCCGACTTTCTTTAAGAGCAAATACAAAGCTGACCGGAGCTTTGAAGCGTGCTGCCAGGTAAAAGGGGCCTTCCGGGAATGCAGCATCTTTTCCAAGAAATGGATGCTTGATGGTTTTTGATCCTTCAATGAAGCGGTCGGCATGGATGGCCACAAGCTCCTTGTTTTCCAGGGCCTTCTTGATGGCCATTATATGCGAAAGATCATCTTTAATGGGAATAAGGTGAAGGTTCTTTTCGGTAAGGACCTCATCAAGATAGTTTTTTACCTTTTCGTGCTCTTCATCCAGCATTACAATGTTAAAGCGCTTATTTACCCTGTAAAGAAAATTACCTGCTATTTCCCAGCTCCCGATATGGGCACTTACCAATAAGCCGCCATTTTCCATATTTAGAAGATGCTCTTCCCCATCCCATTCATAAGTAAAGTTTTTTCCCATGCCTGACATGACAGCAGCCTTATCAATGAGCACCTGCCCCAGCATAAAATAGTTTTTATAAACGCTTAAACGTGAACGCCATCTGCCATAGGCCAGAACCTGCCTGAAATAGAAATAAATATTCCGGTTTGACTTGCGGGAGAACAGAAAAAAATAAAATGAAACAAACCTGAGCAGGAAGTAGGCAGGTCGAAGTCCAAAGGTTTTAAGGATGCCGATAAATATCCGGTAGCCGGTAAGGCCGCCCCGGGTTTTTCCGTCCCAGGATGACATTATTTATTGATTTGATAACTGACGTTGATAAATAAATTCATGAAATTGATTAAGTGTACGAACATTCACCATGTCTTCACCTTTCAGCTTAAAGCCAAACTCTTTTTCAATGATAACTACAATATCAACAAAATCAAGACTATCGATACCAATATCACTCCAGCTAGCATCTGGTTGAACAAGATCCTCTTCTATTTCAAATTCTTCAATAAGAAAACCGTTTATGATGTCAACGACTTCATTCTTATCCATAATACTACAATTTAAGCCTGTACTTCAGGCTGTAAAAGTAGTAATTATTATTAAAATTTCTTAATGATTAATGTTGAATTTGTTCCACCAAATCCAAATGCGTTGGAGAGAAAGATGTCAAAGCCTTGATTCAGTGTTTTTGAATTGATGTTAAGCTTTGCTGAATGTTCGTCAGGATTTTCGAAATTTATGTTGGGTGCGATAAAATCATTTTTCATCATAAGAATGGAATATACGACTTCGCTGGCGCCCCCCATCCACATTTCGTGACCGGTCATGGATTTTGTTGAGCTGATAAATGGTTTGACATCTCCGAAAACCTTGTAAATGGCCTGGGCTTCTTTTTCATCGCCAACAGGTGTTGAGGTTGCGTGGGCATTGATGTATCCAATATCCTTTAATTGAATGCCAGCATCATCTATCGCCATTTTTATCGATTTCGTTGGTCCTTCAATGTTTGGAACCGAAATATGGTCACCATTGGATGAAAACCCGTATCCGATGACTTCCCCAAGGATGTTTGCTCCTCTTTTAATGGCCGAATCATAGCTTTCAATGATGAGTGTTGCTGCACCTCCGCTGGGTACCAGTCCGTCGCGATCACGATCGAATGGACGGGATGCTTTTTCCGGACTGCTTTCAAGGGTAGAAAATGCACCCAGGCCATCAAAACTACCCATTGATTCCGGATTGATTTCCTGTCCGCCACCAACAATTATGCATTCTTGCAAACCATGTTTAATCATGAAATAGGCCATGCCAATGGAGTGAGATCCGCTTGCGCATGCTCCACTAACAGTAAAATTGATCCCTTTCAGTTTAAAAATAACAGAAAGGTTCATGCTTATGGTGGAGTTCATCGATTGGAAAATGGAACCTGAACCCAGCAGAGCAGTATCTTTTTTTTCCCTTACCATGTCGATGGCTTCTATAACCGGAATGGATGAACTGTCGTTTCCATAAAGAATACCCGCTTCAACCTTACTCAGGTAGTCTTCATCAATGTTGGCATTTTTGAGGGCTTCCAGTGTAGCGATATATGCATATTTCCCTTGCTCGGGGAGCCCGATGCGTGCTCTTCTGTCGAGAAGCCCTTTAAGGTTCGGGCTTTCGATATATCCGGTCAGGCCTGAACGATATCCCATTGCCTTTCGCTCCGGTTCAAAGCGAATGCCTGACTTTCCATTGTAAAGGGATTCCTTTACTTCTTCAAGGTTTTTTCCAATGGTGGAATAGATACCCATTCCTGTAATAACAACTCTTTTCATAAGTTATATTCTATGGCCTGAAATTAGAATCTTCAAAAATAGAAATTAATCTAAAACAGTGGAGAAGAAATTATGTACTGATTCCCCCATTTACCGAGATTACTGCACCGGGTATGTAGGATGCCTCATCGGAAGCCAGGAAGGCAACGGCTGCCGCAACTTCTTCAGGCTTTCCAAAACGTCCTGCCGGGATCAGGGCCCGGTACTGTTTTTCATCAAGGTCTTTGGTCATATCTGTGCGAATGAAGCCCGGGGCAACAGCATTTACGGTCACCTTTTTTCTTCCTACCTCTTTTGCAAGGGCCTTGGTGGCACCGATAACACCTGCTTTAGCTGCACTGTAATTTGCCTGTCCGGGCATGCCGTCAACCCCCGATAGAGAAACAACATTAATAATACGACCGAATTTATTTACAATCATATCCTGAAGCAGTGGGCGGGTCACATAAAAAAAACTGTTGAGGTTGGTATTGATTACCTGCGACCACTCATCTGCTTCCATCCATACCATAAGGTTGTCTTTCCGGATCCCGGCATTGTTAACCAGAACCTTAATGTAGCCAAGGTCTTTATGATTGTTTTTCCAGCTTTCTATAGCTTTTTTTGTTTCAACGGCATCTGAAACATCGAATTTTAGCAATTCGGCCTTGCCGCCGGCTTCCTGAATGTACTTCAGTGTATTGTTTGCTTCTTCTTCGTTGCTGTAGTAATTAATTAAAATGCAATATCCCATTTCAGCGAGGCTGATGGAAATGGCCCTGCCAATACCGCGTGAGCCTCCTGTAACAAGTGCATAATCCATTGAATAAGTTTTTAATTCTCGTGTGGATCGTTAAATTGGATGTATTTCTGGATGCGTCGAATCTCATTGAATTTCGGACTGTCATCTTTAAACATTGGAACGATCTTCCGTAGTGTGGAATAAACAGTTTTGGTTGCGGGAGATAGTTTTTCCGAAAATTCCAGATAATCGATGGCCTGCAATAATGAAATTAGCTCAATTGCCAGAACCTCAAAGCTGTTATCGATCACCTTATTGGTCATCAGTGCTGCGTTGGTGCCCATGCTCACGATATCCTGATTGTCATTATTGGTAGGAATGCTGTGAACATACATTGGGTTTGAGAGTGCCTGGTTTTCGGCTACTGTAGAGGTAGCGGTGAATTGCACACCCTGCATACCCAGGTTAAGGCCTAAGGTTCCCAGGTTAATGAATGGTGGCAGTTTATTATTCAGTTTGTCATTCATCAGGAAATTAATCTGCCTTTCAGAAAGCATGGATAGCTTGGTAATGGCGATCTTAAGCTTATCCATTTCCAGGGAAACATAATCACCGTGGAAGTTCCCTCCATGGTTAACAGTCTCATGTCTGTAATCTATCACAGGATTATCATTTACCGAATTGATCTCGTTGATCAGGACTTTTTCGGCATACTCAATCGTGTCAAGAATGGGTCCTAATATTTGTGTAATGCACCTGAGGGAGTAATATTCCTGTATTTTTTTTGTGAAGATTTTTTCTCCCTGCCCATTGCCATTGTACAGGTGGTCGGCACGTTTTTTTACCAGTTTACTGCCTTCAAGGATCTTTTGCATCCTGTCGGTGATTTCATTTTGGCCTTCATGCAGTTTCACACGGTTTAATTCGTAAGAATAATGGTCGTCGTAGGTTTCCACGACTTCATTGATCATGGCAGAAGCCATCAAAGCCCAATCAAGCAATTTACGTGATTTGATCACGCTGAGAATTCCGATCCCCGACATGCATGAAGTTCCGTTCACAAGTGCCAGTCCTTCTCGAATGTATACCCTGGCGGGCTTCAACCCGGATTCTTCAAATACTTTGTTTCCTTGGTGTGTATAGTTCTGGTAGAACATATCTCCTTCCCCGATGAGGCAAAGCGCAAGATGGGCCAGTTGGACAAGGTCGCCACTTGCACCCACACCACCATGTTCGGGAATGACCGGAATAATACCATGATTGATAAAATCGGCTAAGAGAACTGGTATGGACGGATGAATCCCTGAATATCCCTGCATGAAGTTGTTGAGACGGGCAACCATTAAGGCCCGCACGGCCCGGTTCGGAATTTTATTTCCCGATCCTGATGCATGACTTCTTATCAGGTTATATTGAAGCTGGACCTGGTTTTTTTTATCAACCTTATATTGAGCCATCGGGCCCAATCCTGTATTGATACCATAAATGATTTTGTCTTTGGCAAAATTGTCCAGAAATAAATAGCTTTTTTCTACTTCCTCCAGAGCACCCTTATCCAATTCTACCTTTTCACCTCCATAGAGGATCTTATAAAAGTCTGCACTACTGAGTTGCCTGCCGCCAATGATCACCATGCTGTAATAAGTTTGATTCGATAAGAATAAATAATTGAAGATTTAATTCAGACCGTCAAAGGTAGTGAATTTTAAGAAAATCAAGCGCAGAAAGGCTTTCCTGAGAAATGGTACGGACTTTTTATTTAAAACAATATGATCCATTGTTATTTACAATAAAATCAGGTAGAAGTTTATTGTCCTCAAAATAGAGATATGCTTCTTCAATATTTCTCCAGAAGTCGATTTTTGCCTCATCATTACGATATTTTCCCAGAAGGGATTCATATTTTTCTCCTTTCATTCTTAAAGGGAAAATATGTACCGGTATGAATTCCTGTCCGCTGTTTCTGGCCTCAACGGCCAGGATATAAATTTCCTTAATAATATCATCGGTAAGTGGAATGCACCCAATTGTAACGCAGGAACCATGAATAAAAATCTCTCCTCCTGGGCGCCGTTTGTCTGAGAGAATTCGATCAGAAGCATTGGGATAATTAATTCCAAGTGACAGATGGAAGTTGCTCCATGGATTAAAACGGTCAATATGGTATATGCCTTCCGGAATCTGTAGATCGCCCTGTTTCCTTTTTGGACCCGCTTTGCCACTAATCCTGCAAATACGATAATCTTTGATCAGAATAAAGGTGCCATGAAGACTGTCGCGACCCCAGATCTCAAGACGATTATCCATTTTCAGCACCCTGATAAATAATTCCAGTGAGGCAGTGTCAAGATCTTTGGAATGCAACAGATCCATTATCATCGGACCTTTTTCCCAATATGCCTTTTCAACCCGGCCATTTTGTAATTGTGTTTTTTTGAAATCCTGTGTAAAAACATTAGAGGATATCAATATTGACAGAACAAAAAAAATGATCTTTTGCGAATACATAGTGAATGAAAATGGTGGGGTAGAGTTGCAGGAAGATAACGGTAGGATGGGGGAAGTTAGTATAGGGTTGCCAACCCTACTAATTTATTTCAAGTCTTGTTACTGTAGATCCATGAGAAGAACTTAGGCGGAGCAGATAGATGCCTGAAGAAAGATTTGCCGGAAGCAAAATGCTTTCATTGTGCGGGCCTGCAGTGCGTGATTGATTTTTCATCACAGATTCAATCTTTTTCCCGTATATGTTCAGCAGATCAATACTGATCTTATCATCCTTTTGCATTGTATAATTCAGGCCCAATTGATTTCCTGATACCGGGTTTGGATATACAGTCAGGTGATCGAAAGCTTCTGTTTGCTCTTGTACATGTGCATTATCGTCCAAATGGTATCTGGCAAGGGCAAAGTTATAGTTTGTGCCATCGTAGGATTGCCCCCCCAGGATCACCTTATCTTCACCCGACAAACGCAATGCATTGCTTGAACAATAAGTGCCAATGCTTGTATTCACGACCCCATTCTCTCCAAAAGTATTATCCTTTTGCCCATCCTCGAGCAAACGTACAAGCTCAAAAGAAAATGCCCCTCCGGTTGCGAGAATTTTTCCGTCCTCCTGCAATGCGACTTGCATAATAACATCGTTGGTATTGAAATTATACATCATGATGCCCGTGCCTCCAACCCCAAAGCTATTGTCAAGCTCTCCATTACTCAAATAGCGAATCAGGAGGGCATCAATTTCCTCTGAAGGATACATTGTAAAGCCTCCTGCCATGATCCTGCCATCAGGATATATGTAAAGATCCAAAAAGCGATCATCATTGTCTCCGATAGCAATGGTGGTTAAGCCATCATTGTGAAAAGTATTGTCAAGGGTTCCATCGGCATTCATTCTTATTATGAAGGCCTGATCGTCTTCACCGTCATTTAAATGTCCTGCAGCCAGTATTTTGCCATCAGCTTGTATTGCAATGGCCCTCGTTTGATCCTTAACCGAACTCACAGAATGCAAGGCGATGCCTGCCGTACCAAAAGAGGCATCCATACTTCCATCAGTATTGTATCTGACTACACATACATTGCGCTTGTCGTTTGAGTATCCGTCTCCGGCTAAGAGGATCTTCCCATCATCCTGTACGGCAATATCATAAGCATTGTCCCAAAAACCATCTATGTCAGTGGTTACAACACCATTGCCCCCTGGTCCAAATGTATTATCGGGAGATCCATCAATGTTTAGCCTGACAACGGCATAATCATCAACACTTGAAAATTGATTGTATACACTGCCCCCGAGTACAATTTTACCATCGTCTTGCAAAGCAATAGCCCAGGCAGCATCCGAATCCGAACCGCCTTCTATCGTGACAAAGCCATTGGTCCCAAAATCCATATCCGGAGACCCATCCACATTGTATCTTGCTACTGCAAAATCGGATGAGTTGGAAATTTCCTGCATGCCTGCAAGGATGGCCTTACCATCGGCTTGTACCGTAAGAGCTAAACCCATTTGACGGTTTTCACTGATCGGCGAAATAACGATACCATTATCTCCAAACGAAGGATCCAGACGGCCGGGCTGTGAAATGCCAGGAAGGGAAGTGATTATTATCAGAAAAACAGATAGAATAATTGCTGGTATTTTCATGGCTCTGGCGAATTGGGTTAATAATAATTACCATAAATATAAGGACTTAAGGATTGAAATTCAAATTCTAAACCGGAAAAGCCTTGCAAACAAAACACAAGCTAAAGGTGTTATTAATAAATGCAGACCATGATTATTAAAAAAACAAAACGAATATTTGTATTGCTTTCTGTCTTTTCAGCCGGGCTGATGTTCTATTCCTGCAATAATGTTTCAAATTCCCAAAATTCAGTAGATATGCCGTTTCCTAAAGATAAACCGGATAAAGAATGGAAAGAAGTGCTTACTCCTTTTCAATATAGTGTGTTGAGAGAAAGTGCCACAGAAAGGCCTTTTACCGGTGAATATTATGATTCAAAGGATACCGGAACATATTATTGTGCCGGATGTGGAGACAAATTATTCCGTTCAGATGCAAAATTTGATTCAGATTGCGGATGGCCAAGTTTTTTTGAACCTGAAAGCAAGAACAGCATTGTGCAAAAAACAGATCATTCACATGGGATGATCCGCACAGAGATTGTTTGTGGGGGTTGTGGCGGACACCTTGGCCATGTCTTCAATGATGGCCCTCCCCCGACAGGATTGCGCTATTGCATAAATTCTGCTTCACTTATCTTCAAAAAGGAGGATAAAAATACAAAATGATGCTCTCAACTTCCCGATGGAGGTTTAAGGTAAAGGGCTATTTTGTAGTTTTGCAGATGTTTATCAAGAACTTATAGAAAGAAGTATGCAATTCACTGAAAGGAAATACAGATATTATCTTCCAATCGTTTTCGCTCTGGTATTATTGGCTGGTTTATGGGCGGGAATTAAGTTGGCTCCCGAAACAGATGTTCATGGTGGGATGTTTTCACCTGCTGCAGAGAGATATAATAAGGTCTCCGACCTGATGAATTATATCATGGAGAATTATGTTGACTCGGTTTCTAAAGATGAGCTTTCGGAAGATGCCATCCTTGGCATACTGGAAAATCTTGATCCGCACAGTCAGTATTTTTCAGCCGATGTGCTGTCTGCAGTGAACGAAGAACTAATGGGTAATTTTGAGGGTATTGGGATACAATTCAGAATAGAAAGTGATTCCGTAACCGTGATCCAGACCATTGCCGGCGGACCTTCCGAAAAAGTGGGCTTGCTTGCCGGCGACCGTATCGTGATGGTGGACGACAGCACCGTGGCCGGAGTTGGAATGAATAATGATGATGCCATCAGCTTGCTCAAGGGTCCGAGGGGTACTGAAGTCAACATTAAAATATTTAGAAGAGGAATTAATGGATTGCTCGACTTTACGATTACAAGGGATGTGATCCCTACTTTTTCAGTTGATGTTGCTTATATGGCCTCTGATAGCATCGGATATATCAAGGTGAGTAAGTTTTCAGCCACTACTTTTGAAGAATTTATGAGTGCGATGGATGCATTGCTCAACAATGGTATGGCCACCCTGATCCTTGACCTTCGCGGAAATACCGGAGGCTATCTGCAAGCTGCAATAAATATGGCTGATGAATTCCTAAAAGCCGAACAGCTCATCGTATACACCGAAGGAAATAACCGACCAAGAAGCTATGCCTATGCTTCCCGGAAAGGACATTTTGAAGAGAATGAACTTGTGGTCCTTATCAATGAAGGCTCTGCATCAGCAAGTGAGATCGTTGCCGGTGCCATTCAGGATAATGACAGGGGGATGATCATCGGACGCAGATCATTTGGGAAAGGGCTTGTTCAAGAGCAATTAAGTTTGCCGGATGGCTCAGCAGTAAGGCTGACCATTGCCCGTTATTATACCCCGACAGGAAGGTGTATCCAACGACCTTACGAGAATGGAAAAGAAGATTACTATGATGAGTTTTATGAGCGTTTCCATAATGGAGAAATTCAAAATGCCGACAGCATTCATTTTAATGATTCCTTAAAGTATACCACTCCTGGCGGAAGAACTGTCTACGGTGGAGGTGGCATCATGCCCGACATCTATGTCCCGTATAATTCAGAGAATTATGCTGAGTATTACAATAAACTGCTTGATAAGGGGCTGATCTTTCGCTTTGCATTTAAATACACAGATACACATCGTCAGCAATTGGCCAATTACACTGATTTCGCTGATTTCAATAAGAACTTTGAGATCAATAATGCGCTTTTTGACGAATTCCTTGATTATGCTGAAGAAATGGGAATTGCCAGAGACCAAGAAGGAATCAGGGAATCGAAATTCAGGATCAAGATCCTTATGAAAGCATTTATCTCCAGAAATCTATACGACGATGATGGTTTTTATCCGCTCTATCATCAAATCGATGAAACATTCCTTCGGGCAATAGAATATTTACAGTCGGGCGATGGGCTTTAGGCTATAGGCGTTGGGCGCTATGAGCGTTGGAGAATAGGGAATAGCAGAAACCGGGTTGAATGATTATATCCTATTGATTATTGATTAATGGAGATTGTTATTGGTGATTTTCTAATATTGAATTATTAATAAATCAACCATGCAGCCATGTAACCATGCAGCCATGTAACCATGCAGCCATGTAACCGTGCAGCCATGTAACCGTGCAGCCATGTAGCCATGTAACCATGTAACCGTGCAGCCATGTAGCCATGTAGCCATGTAACCATGTAACCGTGCAGCCATGTAGCCATGTAGCCATGTAACCGTGTAACCGTGTAACACTGAAACACTGGAACACTGGAACACCGCGCACACCGAAGCCCAGGCGAAGGTGTGCTGGAACACTGATATTCTATCACTTTTTTTACTAATTTTATAGGTTCATTGAATATTAACCTTAAAATCTGATATCATGCCTTTCACATTAGCCCAATTGCCGTATCCCATGGATGCACTCGAGCCCTATATCTCGAAAAAGACACTTGAATTTCATTATGGCAAGCATCATAATGCATACGTTAACAATTTGAATAATCTGGTTCCGGGCACTCCTTTTGAGAATGCCAGCCTGGAAGAAATTATTCAAAAGGCCGAAGGAGGAATCTTCAACAATGGCGCACAGGTGTGGAACCATACATTTTACTGGAACTGCCTGAGCCCTGATGGCGGAGGTGCTCCCGAAGGTGCTTTACTCAAAGCGATCAATGAATTTTTTGGTTCATTCGATGGCTTTAAAGAGCAATTTTCAAAAGCAGCAGCCACCTTGTTTGGCTCCGGATGGGCCTGGCTGGTTAAGGATGCATACGGCAACCTGGATATCGTTCAGACCAGCAATGCCGATTGTCCATTAAAAAAAGGATTGACCCCATTGCTTACCTGCGATGTTTGGGAACATGCCTATTATCTCGATAAGCAAAATGCACGACCCGCATATGTTGCTGATTTCTGGAATTTGGTAGACTGGAAAAAAGTGGAAGGTCGGCTGTAGACCAATTCTATCTCTGGGCTTTGATATCTGATATCTGAAGTTATGCCAGGCTCTAGACAACCGCAAGGGTGGTTGTTACTGTAAAGCTTTCATTGGTATGTACTCCGGATTTTATATAACCGAGGATAGAAAAAGTCCAGATTCCTGTATGCTTTGGAAAGTAGTTTGAGAAAGTATATGGTGCGCCTGCAGTGATTATTTGTCCATTGCCGATGTACGCATCAGACCCTAGACCACCAGGGTATGTAACTATTATCTTAATCATTTCCCAATCATCAGTGGTGCAGGTGAGATAAAAATCAAGCAATTCTGTACCACCAGGACTGACGATCAGGTATGTTGGCGAAAAGACTGGATTATTGATTGGTTGATATGTGTTGATAATAAAGTAAATTTCGTCAGTATTTCCTTCTATATCACTTATAGTAAAGGACCATTTTTCATCTCCGATATTGCTATTTGCTGTTAGATCACCCTCCCAACTATAACTGTAATCTTCTATATTAGATTCTTCAAAAACGGTAGTATCAGTATTGTTAAAGTTCCTGATAATCTTAAAATTATTAAGATGCAGAAGCGTATTTGGATTTGAAAAAGCATTTATACCAGCTTGAAAGTTTTTATTCACTTCAAGTGTTACATTTGATGAAACATATTCAGGTTCCGTATTAAAGGTTAGAACGGGAGTTTTGTCAACAGCCGGGGTTTCTGCATCATTCTTCTTGCATGAATCAAAGATGATAAGTCCTCCTATAAGTAGAATTCCCATTATAAAGTAGAATCTTTTCATGGCATAGGTTTTTAGAAATGAACTGTTAATATGTTCGTTTTGTAAATATATGAAAAGTTTCAATCATGTACTTTTTTGCATTTGGAATGTACCATCTACTATTGAATTATAAATGGCGCATGCAAAATGACGCAGCTTAAGATGGGTCTGATAAACGACGGAAGACGACCAACTTTAAGTACTCCAGGCACTTATTCCACCGTAATGGTTTATTGACAAATGTTCATTCTCCTTACCCCATTCTATTTTGGCTGTTTTTCCTTATGATAATTTATAAAGGATGATGGTTTGCTTTTATACCATTTCCTGCTTTTAAGAGGATACCTACCCATTTCATTAAGTTGATGACATATTTCGCGATGTGATTTACCACCACCAATTCTAAGTTTTAATAATACCTTCATTAATCGCTCCCTTACAATACATATTGACCAGGATTTCGTAATATGGTAATTGTTCTTTCATAACATCTTTACTATTAATACCGAAATTGGGAAAATGGCGCACTTTTTTCGTGATTATTTTATAAATTGGATGGAATTTCAACGAATAAATCATGACAGAAACTAGTTATTATTTCTTTAGCACCATTCCGCAAGTGATTGGTGCAATTATTGCATTGATTGGTGCTTTTCACATTTTTCGAAACAAAGTAACAAATCAAAGTTTGAATGGTTTTGCTCAAAATATTATTACTATAATGGGAGAAGTAGCAGGTGAACCGTTTGATAACCTAAGAGGCAGATTACGTGAAGCATTAATCTCAAGAAAATATCAATTAATAGAACCAATTATTTCAGAGATAAGAATTGTACTAATTGATGGATACAATGAAGACACCTACTATCGAATTCTTCAGAAAATTGACAATTATTTTGAAACAAAGACAAAACTCCAAAAAAGAAGTAAGGTTTTCACATTCACTTTATTGCTGTCTGTTTTTGTTATAATAGTTACCCTATTAGAGTTGATTTTTAGTTCAATGATACCAGATAACCAGATCTGCTACTACTATATAGGGACACTGGTTTTAGTTGCTCTTAATCTGGGGTTGGTTTATTGGTATATTCGATTAGCACAATAAAAAGCACACAAATGAAATTCAATGACTTTCTCAGTTTAATTCCCGATAAATTTAAACAAGAAAATAAAGATTCGATTACTATTGAAGGTGATGGAAGCATTATACAGATAAACGAACAGAGGGAAGTAAATTCTGGCGAATATAATAAATCTGTGATCTTCAGTAACCTGAGTTTTGATAAAAGGGTATTCATTAATGGAGGAACATTTGGTAGTTTTACATTAGAAAGTAATGTTATTAATATATCAATAGTAGGTGGGGTATTCACCAACCTATATATTAAATGTCCACTGGAAGAAGTTTCAGGTGTTAAATGTGACTATTTTCATTGTCATCAAAATATTTCTGTATCACGCATCAACGCACAGCATTTCATAGTTGATTTTGACAAGTATTGTAAGATTAAAAGTTGCACACTCCCTCACATAGTTGTCTTCAATGTTGGTAATGAATTAATTATTGAAGACACCAATATTGGAGATATTTCTATATATGCTTTTACGAACATTGATTATCGGTTAACATTATCTTCCATTAACCCAATAGCAAATGTTAAAAGGAAATTTGGGTTCACTCTTGATAGTGCAACATGTTTATCCTTGGATATTAGTTATTCCAATCTATCTAATCACGATTTGATTTTGGGTAAAACCAAGATCAATGAAATAAAATCCATATTCTCAAAACTATTTGGGAACATTTATCATATGGGAGGTGCAGGTCGAAATAAAGAACAATATCGTGACGGATACAGACAATTAAAAGTTGCCATGATTAACCAACATGATAAAATCAATGAACTGTATTATAAATCAAAAGAGTTAAATGCTCATTTAAGTGAGTTGCATTGGTGGAAGAATTTTCGAACTTGGTTTGTACTCGGAGTGTCTAAAATCACAAATAACTTTGGGTTGGATTGGTTTATTTCTCTGCTTTGGATTATTGGTATTGGGGGTATATTATTTCCACTTTATTGTTACACAATACCAGGCACACAATTGAAGGGGGCAGGTGATCTTATTATGTTCATGAATCCAACCCATGCATTTGATTTCTTAGTACCATCTGATCAACTAACACAATGGGCAAAGGCAATTGATATTGTAACGAGGATACTTATAGGGTTCTTTATTTATCAATTTATTGCTGCGTTTAGAAAGTTTGTGAGGTAAATTATACTATAATAAAACAAAACTTAAATAATACAGACGATTATGAAAAAATTTATTCAATCAACAGTTATTCTTTTGGTATTATCAATCAATCTGAATGCACAGATTTATCTAGAACATACATTCCCGGATTATGTACTAATGACATCGACAAATATTGAACAACTGTATTACGTAACGGATGAAAATATAATAACTTTATATAATGATGATTATACACTTTATAAAACTATCCAAATTGATGTTCCGTATGGCTATAAAGTATACCTTTATGCTAATATCTCAAATCATTGGTTTAATACCGACGATTTAGTAGAATTTACTCTCACATTTAATGACACTCTAAATAACTCTGGATATTTGCTGAAGTTATTTGATGAGAATGGGAATGAACTTTTTAACTTTGGGAATAGTCCCCAAGGTTCTGTTCACCAAACAACCAATGGAAATCTTAGATTTTATGTCCCTGGATATATAAATTATCCTAACCCTCCCTATCAAACAGAAATCTATTCATTACCAGGTTACATGACTTCTTTTACTGAATTAAATGAGTTTAATAATCATGCCCCATATCCCAATCCTGCATCAAGCTACATCTATTTGCAATATCAAATTTTAAGAACAGAAAGTGTTAGCATGAATATCTTTGACTCAAATGGACAATTAATTGAAACAAAGAGTATAGGTGGGCACTTTAATCAAATCATGCTTGATGTTTCAGGATATAAGCCAGGAATGTATATTTATAAATACAAAAATCAAACTGGGAAATTTATTGTAAAACAATAGAACGATGATATCAGAATTCACAAACGATCAAGTAAAACAAGTATCCGCTTTTTTGCAGGAGTACATGAATAGGAATCGAATTACATCGTTGACTGCAGATGAGTGTGCCAATTTGCTTTCTAAAAACAATTTATTGCCCAATAATGTGGGACCAAAACCAGGATTCAATTTCAGGCAAATGCTGAGGGATGGTAGGGATGGATATATTGATTTAGTGGAGGGGGCATGTCAGGAGAGACCAAATACCAGGTGGTTTATTTATAGTGTAGCCTTCCCTAAAAACCGGAACGATATCTGATTATAAATGGCGCATGCAAAATGACGCAGCTTAAGATGGATCTGATAAACGACGGAAGACGAGCAACTTTAAGTACTCCAGGCACTTATTCCACCGTAACGCTTTTCGCTAAATTTCTGGGCTGATCAACATTACAGCCACGCAGAACGGCTATATGATAGGATAGCAGTTGCAAGGGTATTGTTGCAACCAATGGTGTGAACAGGTTTTCTGTATCGGGAATTTCTATCACATGATCAGCAAGATCCCTTACTACGGTATCGCCTTCGGTAACAATGGCAATGATCTTTCCTTTTCGTGCTTTCACCTCCTGTATGTTGGTGATCACCTTTTCGTAGGTGCCGGTGCTTGGAGCGATGAATACCACTGGCATTTCTTCATCGATCAGGGCAATGGGGCCATGCTTCATTTCAGCGGCAGGGTATCCTTCCGCATGTATGTAGGAGATTTCTTTCAGTTTGAGAGCACCCTCAAGGGCTACGGGGAAATTGAACCCACGTCCGAGGTAGAGAAAATTGCGGGCATGCTGGTACTTTTTAGCGATCTCTTTCACTAAATCATTTACCAACAGTGCTTTCTCGATCTTTTGGGGGATGAGTTCCATTTCATGCACATATTGGTGAAATGTTGATTGCGGGATGCTGCCCTTTTTATTGGCAAGCTGAAGTGCCAGCAGTGTTAATATCGTTACCTGGGCGGTAAAGGCCTTGGTTGAGGCAACGCCGATCTCAGGTCCTGCATGCGTATAAACTCCGGCATGTGTGGCTCTTGCAATGGATGAACCAACTACATTGCAAATTCCGAGGATGGTGGCTCCCTTGGATTTGGCAAGATCAATGGCTGCAAGGGTATCAGCGGTCTCACCTGATTGAGAAATGGCGATGACCACATCATCTTCGGTAATAACAGGATTGCGATACCTGAACTCGGAAGCATATTCCACTTCTACAGGAATGCGAGCGATGTCTTCGATCAGATATTCACCCACAAGTCCGGCATGCCAGCTGGTTCCACAAGCAACGATAATGATGCGTGGTGCATTGAAAAGTTTTTGTTCATAATCCCTGATCCCGCCAAGCACAACTTGTCCGTCCGGCCTTAGCCTTCCCCTGAAGCTGTCCATGATGGACCTGGGTTGTTCATAGATCTCTTTCAGCATGAAATGATCAAATCCACCCTTTTCTATGGCCGTGAGATTAAGCTCAAGCTTTTCAACGTAGGGGGTTTTTTCCCTGTTTTTGATGGTTTTTATCTTAAATTCCCCATTACGTTTCAGAATGGCCACCTCTTCATCATTCATATAAACAACGTTTTTTGTATATTCAATGAGCGGGGTGGCATCAGAAGCAAGGAAAAACTCATCTTTTCCAACACCAATAACCAGTGGAGATCCTTTTCGGGCAGCGTATAATGTATTATTGTCATCACTGGAAATGATCACAATGGCATAAGCTCCGACAACCTGGTTAAGGGCAATTCGGATGGCTTCTTCAAGGCCTACATTTTCATTTTCCAGAATATCTTCAACAAGCTGAATAAGCACTTCGGTATCTGTATCGCTTGAAAAATGATGACCACGGTTGATCAGCTCTTCCTTCAGGGTTTGATAGTTTTCAATAATGCCATTATGGATGATGGCAAGTTTTTCGGAGTTAGAAAAATGCGGGTGTGCATTGGAATCATTGGGTTCGCCGTGAGTAGCCCAGCGTGTATGGGCCATGCCTAAATTTCCACCTGTACTTTTATCACTTATAAAGGCTTCAAGGTCAGCAACCTTTCCCCTGCATTTATAAACATTAAGGCCGTTTTCGAGCAAAGCCACGCCGGCACTGTCGTAACCCCTGTATTCAAGCCGTTTAAGTCCTTTTATAAGAATAGGATATGCATCCCTCGGTCCAATATAGCCAACAATTCCACACATAATGTTTATGCTTTATTTGTTGCAAAGATAATCAGTTTGCTGTGAATTCGTGAAATAAATGCCCCGAAGGCGATGCCGAATGATTAGTTTACCTTGGTGTAAATAACATTCAGTACCATTTTCATATCGGGATCCATCACGGGATTGGTTCCATTAAGAATAAGTCTGTTGGAGCGAAAGGAAGATCCTGTGATCAGAAGTGCGAGCGGATAGTTTGGGCTTTGCCCTGTAAGTACACGCTGTACATGTCTTGATATCCGGAAATAATACTCCGTTTTCGCGTCATTCAGATAGCCTCCATAGTAGCCGGCCGCCTCATTGGCATCCGGCAGGGGAATATAATCACCTTCTTCATCGATCATCGCCAGACCTAATTGAGGAGGTGCCTCCAGGTCAGTGCCGTCATTATAGATCTTAAAAATAAGTTTTGCTTCATTTATGGCAACAGGGCCATCATCGAAATATGCCTTTATATCTGGTAAACGCAATTGGGCCTTAACTCCTCCCATCGATTGCAAATAGAACAATTCTGTGCCCATGGAAGTATCTGCATTTATCACCTGTGATTTAAATTCAGGGGAAGCATCCAGGTATTCATTATGATCGAAAGCAGTGAATCGTGCACAATTGCTATTGCTGAGAAATGTAAAGGACAGGGTATCATGAGGATAGCCTGAACGATAATATATGGTGAGGATGGAATTGTTTGCCAGCATATCAAACTGCATGATACCACCATCTGAAATGGCAGGTTCACTGGTGATTTTGAACCCTTTCATAAATTCAAGCCAGGCACCGTTCTCATCATAAACATTGGGATCTGCATCAATAAATTTTTGAGCAAATTCGTCTGTTAAGCGAATCCTTAATTGAGGACCCTTCATTCCTCCCCCCACGTTAACACTATCGGATGGCATAGGGGTGAAGGTCTTGCTTCCTATTATTTCATTCTCATCAGCGGCAATGGATTGGTTTGAAAAATAAGAGGTATCGGGATTCATGTCTTCGGTCAACTGATAGATCTTTATGGTTTGATTGCTGAGTGTATCTCCATAAAATCCCGAATATGAGAGGGAAAGGACCAGAGAGTCAAGCACCACCAGGGTATCGCCATAATCGTGACCGTTTGCTGATAGTCTGAATTGTGAATAGATCTCTGCGGTGGTTTTTCCAAAAACAGGATCCAGCATGCTGCCAAGCATCCCTGTTTTAACCACATTAACGTCGGTCCTGACTGAATCCTCCAGGATTGAATGGGCTAACAGGCCTGAGCTATTGTCAAAAACCACGGATAATTCTACTGCTGCCGGCTGCAAGCCCAAGCCAACCTGATCGGGTTTTTTATTGCAAGCGATAAAGAAAAAAGGTATAGCTAAAAAGGCCCCCAAACGACCCGGATAAATTCTCATTGTTTTCAAGTTCCCGAATTAATTCTTTCACAAAAAGTCAGGGTGCAATGCTATCCCTGAAGTATTTCATCATAGAAATCAGAATATGTATCAATATATGATTCCTCTTCCTGGTATTTCAAAACAGGAATTTTAAGCGTATTCAGGTATTTTTCAATTTCAGGATTGATCTTTTCGCTCCCAATAATGATGGCATCTGAATGCTTTATGGCTGTTTTGATTAGGTTAACGTAGTCGGGGGTTTTATAGTGTGCAATTTCTTTGTTTGTGATGCCCTCGGTCTTCATTTTATCGCCCATGGTATTACTCAGGGTGCCGCTGAACTCATCATCATAAATGGATAATATCATTTTAGCGTCGCTGAAAAGTGGATTGATCTTATATGCAGTCTTCAGATACATAGGCAATAGCGATGTAAACCAACCATGACAATGCACAATATCGGGGCCCCACCCAAGCTTCTTGACCGTTTCGAGTACACCTCTGGCAAAAAAGATCGAGCGTTCGTCATTATCTGCAAAATATTTTCCGGTTTTATCTCTAAGCGTAAATTTCCGGTGGAAATAGTCTTCGTTGTCGATAAAATAGATCTGCATCCTTGCCTGCTGAATGGAGGCAACTTTAATAATAAGTGGATGGTCGGTGTCATCAATAATGAGATTCATCCCCGACAATCTGATTACTTCGTGTAACTGGTTCCGTCTTTCATTGATATTGCCATAGCGTGGCATAAAAGTCCTGATTTCTTTACCCCTCTCCTGGATTCCCTGTGGCAGGAATCTACCGATCTTCGACATGGAGCTTTCTTCTAAATAAGGAAGGATTTCCTGGGCTACAAATAATACCCTTGTTTTTTCCATAGTGTCGTTTGTTGTTGACTAAGCGTTTGCAAAATTAGGAAAAAAGCGGCAATTATTCAATTTAGTACAACTAATAATCAATGGATTAATTAAATCACTTATAAGCCCGAGGAGCAAATGGGCCCGGATTGAGGGTAAAAAGAATATGCAGGAGCCTGTACCAGCTGTATTTGTGATGATGCCAAATTAACCTCTGAAGAACAAAGCTTTAATTATCAGGTTGGCCATTTTGGGGTTTTCCTTCAGGCGCCGGGTTGAATAAGCAAACCATTGCGAACCAAATGGCACATATACACGCATACGGTGCCCCTTTTCAATGATTGATTTGCGAAGTTCAGGGGTTACTCCGTAAAGCATCTGGAATTCGTACATTTCTTTTGGGATATTGAGTTTTTCGATCAACTCATATGCACCTTCAACCAGGGGTTTGTCATGTGTGGCAATGCCAGGATACATTTTCTTCTCGAACAGATACTCCAGATCGGTCAGAAAATGCTCGTTTATTTGTTCATATTTTTTATAAGCGATCTCAGCAGGTTCAACATAAATTCCCTTGCAGAGACGGTAATTGATCGGGTTGTCTTTCCTGTTAAGGTCTTCAAGGCCCTTAATATCGCTCAGTGTGCGCTTCAGGTAAGCCTGAAACACAAGGCCAACGTTTTCAGGGAACTCTTTTTTAAGCCTGCGGAAAAGCTTGATCTCCTTATCAACACATTGAGAATCCTCCATATCCACTCTTACGAAATTACCATATTCTGCTGCTTTCTTAACAATGTCACGAATATGATTGTAACACACCTCCTCATCAAGCAACAATCCGAACATAGTTGGCTTTAAAGAATAGTTTCCATCAATGGTTTCTTTTTCAAAAGTTTCGATGATGTCTATGTATTCATCCTTGTTGTCTCTTGCCTGATCAAGGTTTGTGATGAATTCTCCAAGAAGGTCAACAGTGATCATGATGCCTTCCTTATTGAGTTTCTGCGATTCCCTGATGGCATCCTGTATGCTGGTACCGGCAATGTAACGCTTTGAGAATAACCATACAAACTTCTTTGGGAAGTAGGGGAGCATTGAGGCGATGATTTTATTGAACATGACGCAGAAAAATTTACAGTGAATACATGCTTGAATATATAAAAGTGCAAATTAAACACTTAATTTTTAGATTTTGAAAAAAACTGTTAAAAATTTCACAATACAGGATTCCGGGTGCCCGGAAACCGATGCCGGATGGGATGGTTCCAGTGTTTTTTCATCCGTCGAAGCCCTGGCGTAGATGGGCAGTGCTTGCCCCGAGGACTCGGTGGTTACATGGTTACATGGCTAAACTGCTTGCCTCGAGGACTCGGTGGTTAAATGGCTACATTGTTACATGGATACATTTTTCCCGGTATCCGGGACCTGAAACGGATATGTAAATTGCTAAAAAATCAGCTATTTGCTAAATAATTTGTTTAAAACAAGATAGTTCCCTAATTTTGCAGCCCGAAATTTTAAGGGGAAACAGTCATGAAGGCGTTGAAAGATTATATAATTCCTTTTGTGGGATTGAAGGAAGGGGTTCATGATTATCAGTTTGAAGCAGATAAGCAGTTCTTTGAAAGTTATGAGTATTCTGAAGTAAAACAAGGGAAAGTACATGTGAATGTCAGCATGGAAAAACAAAACCGGATGTTGATATTCAACATTCAATTGAAAGGCATTGTGATCATTCCCTGCGATCGCTGTCTGAATGATATGGAATATCCCGTTGAAAGTGAAGAGCGACTGATTGTTAAATTCGGACATGAATGGAAGGAAGAAACAGAAGAAATTTTGATCATTCCTGAAACAGAATCACAGTTCGATATCAGCGGTTTTATTTATGAATACATCATGCTTACGCTTCCCTTTAAGCGGGTACACCCTGATGGTGACGAAAGCTGCATAAATGAATTTATTATAGAAACCGGCGACGAAGGTGAAACAGAGATTGATCCTCGCTGGGAAGCATTGAAGGAATTAAAAAATAAAATTGATTAAACGTTAAAATGTAATAGAAATGGCACATCCAAAAAGAAAAATTTCCAAAACCAGGAGAGACAAAAGGAGGACGCATTACAAGGCCACCTTGCCAACCCTGGCTACTTGTCCGACTACCGGAACCGTGCATATTTACCACAGGGCATATTATGTTGATGGCGACCTTTATTATAAAGGTAAGCTGGTCATGGCCAAAGGTGAATAGGCTGAACAATTCCCTATCTATATCGTTTAATTAGTCAAATATTTGACTGAACATGAATATCGGACTGGATATTATGGGGGGCGACTATGCTCCTGACGCAACCATTGATGGCGCCCTTATGGCACATCAGTTGCTTTCCGATACAGATAAACTATTCTTATTTGGTGATAAGGATATAATCCTGGATAAATTAAAGGAAAAGAATGCAAAGCTTTCCGCTTTTGAGGTGATTCATGCACCCGAAGTGATCGGAATGAGCGAACAGCCCATTAAAGCATTTACACAAAAAAAATATTCGAGCATTTCGTTTGGCTTTCACTTTCTGAAAGAAGGAAAAATTGATGCATTTGCCAGCGCTGGGAACAGCGGTGCAATGGTTGTTGGTTCTATGTACAGCGTGGAAATGATCAAGGGGATCCTCAGGCCCTGCACTACAGTTGTTCTTCCAAAAGAAAACGGAGGGAGTACATTCCTGCTTGATATTGGAACAAATCCGGATCCCAAGCCGGAAGTAATGTATCAGTTTGGAATCCTGGGGAAGTATTATGCCAAATATGTTTATAACATAGAGCACCCAAGAGTGGGATTATTGAGCATTGGTGCAGAGCCTGAAAAAGGAAACATCCTTACCCAGGCCACCCATAAACTCATGAAGGATTCGAAGCATTTCAACTTTATTGGAAATGTTGAAGGCCGTGATATTCTTCTGGACAAGGCTGATGTGATTGTTTGTGACGGATTTACGGGGAATGTGGTTCTTAAACAACTCGAATCCATGTATCATTTGCTTAAAAAACGAAATCTTTATGATGAATTCGTAGAGCGAATGAACTATGAGAACTTCGGTGGTACGCCCATTCTCGGTATTAAATCCACTGTTGTGGTAGGTCATGGAATATCCAATGATAATGCGATAAAGAACATGATCCTTCTTACCAAAAACGTATATGAAGCCAATCTTTCCCTCAAAATTCAGGGTGAGCTTCAAAAACATTCGTAATTTTACCGCCCAAAATAAGGATACATGAGTAAAATTAGAGCAGCAATTACAGGCGTACACGGCTGGGTACCAGATTATGTACTTACCAATACCGAACTGGAAAAAATGGTTGACACATCCGATGAATGGATCATTTCCCGTTCCGGAATCAAAGAACGAAGGATACTTAAGGGTGAAGGCATGGGTGCATCAGTGATCGGTGCGGAAGTTGTAAAAGGACTCCTTGAGAAAACAGGCACCAGGCCTGAAGATATTGATCTGCTGATCATTTCAACCGTTACTCCCGATTATGCATTTCCGGCTACAGCCAATATCGTTTCAGATAAATGTGGATTGAAAAATGCATGGAGCTTCGACCTGAATGCTGCATGTTCAGGCTTTATTTTTGCACTTACAACAGCATCGAAATTTATCGAAACAGGCACTCATAAAAAAGTATTGGTGGTGGGTGCAGAAAAGATGTCGATGATGGTTGATTATACCGACAGGGCAACATGCGTGCTCTTTGGTGATGGCGGCGGTGGTGTTTTGCTCGAACCAACCACCGAAGAATACGGAATCATGGATTCGAAGCATTATACCGATGGTTCGGGAAGACAATTCCTGTACCAGGCGGGTGGCGGTTCAGTAAAGCCGGCATCATACGAAACGGTTTCCAATAAGGAGCATTTTATCCATCAGGAAGGACAATCAGTCTTTAAATTTGCCGTAAAAGGAATGGCAGATGTATCAGTAGAAATGATGGAGAGAAATAACCTCACATCTGATGATATTGCATGGCTTGTTCCCCATCAGGCAAACCTTCGCATCATTGATGCTACGGCCAGAAGAATGAAGCTTGACCCGGCCAAGGTGATGATCAATATCCAGAAATACGGGAATACCACTACAGGTACCATCCCTCTTTGCCTCTGGGAATGGGAAGATCAACTCAAAAAAGGCGATAACATAATCCTTTCTGCCTTCGGAGGCGGTTTTACCTGGGGTTCGATATATGTCAAGTGGGCCTATTAGCTTTTTCAGCCCGGTTCTTTTATATGCTATCCGGTACATACGATACCTTATTTCCTTACCTTGTAACCTGAATCATAAATGAGCGTCTTATTGTTGTATGGGCTTCAGGGAAGATCAATATTATATTGAGCAGGTTCTTGGCGGAAATGTTTCTGCCTACCGGCAACTGGTTGAAAAACACCAGGATCTGGTATATACAATTGTAAAAAGGATCGTCAATATAGAGGTGGAAGCTGAGGAAGTTGCCCAGGATGTCTTTGTAAAGGCATACCAGAAGCTCGGAAGCTTTCAGGGAGAATCCAAATTCTCAACCTGGCTCTACCGGATTGCATATAATTCAGCAGTAAGCCAAACCAGGAAAAAGAAAGTGGAATTTGTTGCGGCAGACGAACAAATGATCGAAAACCTGACGGAAGAAAACATGCAGTCGAGCATTTTGGGATTGAATACAGATGAACAGCGAAAGCTGATCAGCAATGCCCTGGCAGTTCTTCCCCGGACAGATAACCTGATCATAAGCCTGTTTTACTTTCATGGTAAAGATACCGTTGAAATCGCTGAGATTATAGGGATGTCGACTTCCAATGTAAAAGTTAAACTGCACAGGATCAGAAAAAGATTATTAAAAGAAATGAATGAAATCATCGGCCGTAACATCAATACGGTTGCATAATGGAGGATAAACATGATTGATGACAACATAAAAAAAGATTCACTTTTTGAGACTCTGTTTCAGCACAGTCCCATTGAAAAGGCACCTGATGGTCTGGTAGATAAAATTATGATGGCTGTGGAAGTTGAACCTTTGCCGGAAAGACAATCAAGATGGTCCTTTGGAGGTTTATGGATGTGGAGCAGCATTGGGCTTGGGTTTGCCAGCCTGATCGTGACGGTCTTTTTTATCGACTTTTCATTTATGGGAAATATTTTTAATGGTATAGAAGTAGATGGAAGCATGGTAAGCAATTTTATCAGCCAGCTGAATGTTGGCTTTACAGGCATCTTCGAAAATTTTACAGCCTCTTCTGTCTCTATTATGATCTTCCTTGCCCTGCTGGCCTTGTTTGTTCTTGATCGGATCCTGCGCCGTAAGACACGCATCGAATTTCATTTGATTTAAAAGATGAAATCTGAAGTCTGAAGCCTGAAGTCTTACGCCTGACACCTTACGCCTTACGCCTGACCTGATTTTTCTTATCTTCGTGTAAAACACCCT
>CAZASJ010000022.1:40050-41187 GCA_964487735.1 uncultured Bacteroidales bacterium
ACACCTTACGCCTTACGCCTGACCTGATTTTTCTTATCTTCGTGTAAAACACCCTATGCTTCCTGTAGCCTTAACACACGAAATATCTGCTTTGCTTTCAGTTCATACAGGAACGGATATCCTGATACAAAGAGCCGTTCCCCTGTCAGGTGGATCCATCAATAATGCTTTTCGCCTTGAAACTTCTGCCGGAAATTTCTTCATGAAATACAACAAGGCTTCTGCCTATCCCGGAATGTTTGAAAAGGAGGCCAGGGGACTGTCATTGCTGTATAGAGCCGATGAAATCCGCATCCCGAAGGTTATTGCGCATGGCGTAGCCGATACCCATACTTTTGTCATATTGGAATACCTGGAATCATCCTCTAAAAAGAATGATTTTTGGGAAGATTTTGGAAGAAAACTGGCGGCACTTCACACTCACACTTCTGAGCATTTTGGCCTTGATCATGATAATTATATAGGATCCCTGCCTCAACAGAATGATATTCATGATCGCTGGACGGATTTCTTTAGAGAAGAACGATTGATGGTGCAGATGGAGATGGCAGCAAGGTCCGGGCTGTTGACATCCTCATTGCGTCAGGGGTTTGATCGCCTGTTCATGCGTATCGATGAGCTGTTTCCGGAAGAAGCTCCATCCCTTATTCATGGCGATCTCTGGAGTGGGAATTATATGGTGGATGAAAACGGTATGGCAAGCATTATTGATCCTGCTGTTTATTATGGTTTCAGAGAAATGGATATCGGCATGTCACGCTTGTTTGGTGTATTTGGTGGCAACTTCTACGATGCTTACAATGAGGCCTGGCCCATGAAACCCGGTTGGCAGGAAAGGCTGGAAATCTGTAATCTTTATCCGCTGATGGTTCATGTGAACCTGTTTGGAACCGGATATGTGGGATCGGTGGAATCGATATTGAAGAGGTTTTAGTGTTATTGGGGACGAGGTTCGAGGGACGGGGGACGGGGGAAGGAAACATAGAACATGGAACCAGGAACCAGTGATCACTTTGTTCACCGAAGCATTTCATCCTTCGCCGTGGCTTCGGATGATGAAAAGCGAAGGTGAAGTATCTAGTTTCAGTGCTTCAGCACACCTTCGCCTGGGCTTCGGTGTGCGCGGTGTTTCAGTGT
>CAZASJ010000023.1:0-40431 GCA_964487735.1 uncultured Bacteroidales bacterium
TTTAGCTGTGTAAATATCTGTATTCCCCTTTTACGGCAAAAAACAGAAATTTTCAGGATACTGATTTTTTTTTGATCCAATGTACGCAGATTGCATGATTAAACATATATTTGCGTAATTAAATACCGAATATATTAAAAAATGAAAAGAGAGATTATAAAAATTGATGAAGAGAAGTGTAACGGATGTGGTTTATGCATCCCTTCATGCCCGGAAGGAGCCTTGCAAATTATTGACGGAAAGGCGCGCCTGATCAGCGATTTGATGTGTGATGGCCTGGGTGCCTGCATTGGCGATTGTCCGGAAGGAGCCATTGAAATTGAGGAACGGGAAGCAGAGGCATACAATGAAACTGCTGTGATGAATGAGATCATTAAACATGGTTTCAATACGGTTGTTGCTCACTTGAAGCATCTCCGTGAACATGGTGAAACAAACTTTCTGAATGAAGCCATCCTATTTCTTGAACAAAAAGATGATCTTGGGTATTCAGTTGATGAAGTCAAACGGAAAGTTCATGAAAAGCAGGAAAGTGCTGGTTGTAGTGGGGGATGCCCCGGGTCAGCACCTGTTGTTTTTGATATTGATGTAGATGCTGTTTCAAAAGTCGGTAGTGGCAATATGGATGTAAGTTATACGGATCAGCCTTCAACCCTGAGGCAGTGGCCTGTACAAATGCATCTGATTAATCCCAATGCCCCCTATTTCCAAAACGCAGATGTGGTTCTTGCGGCTGATTGTACTGCTTTTTCCCTTGGTAATTTCCATTCAAAATACCTGAAAGGCAAGAGCCTTGCCATTGCTTGCCCGAAACTTGATTCGGGAATGGAGGCTTATGTGCAAAAACTAACAAGCATGATCGATGATGCAAAGATCAATACACTTCAGGTCATGATCATGGAGGTTCCCTGTTGCGGAGGCCTTATCCAAATGGCTCAAATGGCAGCATCAAACGCGTCCAGGAAGATCCCGATCAAAAAAACTGTGGTGGGCATCAGGGGCGATATCATTTCCGAAGACTGGGTATAGGTTTTAATCAGAGGGTATACTTTATATGAAGAAACTGCATAAGTGGCCATCTATTGTCATTGCAATCTTCATCATCCTTTGGGCCATCTCAGGGCTTGTGCTGAACCACAGATTCACTTTTTCTTCCTTTGATGTTAACCGAAATATTCTTCCGGCTGAACACCGGTATAATAATTGGAACAATGCGGCGCTTCGTGCAGCTGTCAGAATCGACAGTTGTACTGTCCTGTTTTACGGAAACACAGGTGTTTGGGAATTTAATGAGACTCAAAATTCTTGGCTTGATAAAAGGGCGGGATTTCCCGGCGGGGCCGATCACCATAGGGTCAATTGCCTGTTGAAAACTGAGGAGGCCAAACTGTTCTGTGGGACGAGGTTTGGCATTTATTCATGGGAAAAGGATATTGAATCATGGAAGGCTTTGAATATCCCCCATCATGACCGTCATGTTGTTGATATAGCCGAAGTTGGTGATTCATTGTGGGTGATGACACGCTCACATTTATGGAAAACATCTCTTACTGGAGATGTAGAATTTGTTTATTCACGGATCCCGGCACCCCGGGGATATGACAATAAAGTAGGACTGTTTAAAACCTTATGGGTGATCCATAGCGGAGAGATTTATGGGATAGCCGGCAAGCTTTTGGTCGATTTTGTAGCATTGATATTTGTATTTCTCACCATATCAGGATTGATCTATTTCTTCTTTCCCCGCATAAAGAAGCGCAGAAAAAAGATCGGCAAAACAAGCAAGGGACTGGTTCGTTGGACCGTATTTTCAATCAAGTGGCATAATAAAATAGGAATATGGCTGGCAGCGATTCTTATTCTGACCACTTTCACTGGGATGTTTCTCAGACCTCCTCTGCTCATCGCCATCGCCTCCGGCAGGGTTGGGAAGATTCCATTTTCAGTTTTGGATGATGGAAATCCCTGGTATGACCAACTCAGGAGAATTCTTTACGATAAGGAGTGTGATCGGCTTTATATTGCAAGCTCAGAAGGCATTTTTGTGACAGATACTGGATTGAATGCTCAGCCGGAATTTGTTTATCCCCAGCCACCGGCTTCTGTGATGGGATATAATGTTTTTGCAAAGCATGAGGATGGAAGCATTCTTGTGGGCTCATTTACAGGCCTGTATTCATGGAAACCGGAAACTTCATCCATATACGATCATATTAGCAGCATGCCTTACCTCCCTCAATCAGGCCCGGCCATCCCTGTCAGTACCAATATGTGTTCAGGCTATTATACGGACAATGCTGGTTTTGAATATGTTTTTGATTATAATAAGGGTGTTCTTCCATTAGCACATCATAAAAAATTCCCCCCAATGCCTCCCGGAATATCAAATGCAAGAATGCCGTTGTGGAACCTTGCATTGGAAATGCATACGGCAAGACTTTTAAAGCCCCTAATTGGTGATTTTTACATCCTCTTTATTCCCTTATTCGGCCTGTCTGCATTACTCATCCTTATCTCCGGTACAGTGTTGTGGATCAGGAAATACAATAGGGCCCGGCCAAAGTAATTTAGATATGCTATAAATTGAATGTTTGATTGATTTTGAGGGTTTGAATTTTGTATCTTTGAGTTGTACTACCAATTAGAGTACGTAAATACCTGATTAAAGAAAGCCTGGATTATATGAAAAAACTAATTCGATTTTTGGTACCACCCCGTGCTTGGGGGAGGGTGGCTGCCATCATATCAGGTGCAATGCTTGGCATGTTCTTTTTCCTGGTCTATACCTCCAATGCGGTATCATATCTTTCTGATGATCCGGAGACCTGCGTGAACTGTCATATCATGGCACCGGAGTTTGCCACATGGTCGCATAGCTCACACAGGGAGGTAGCTCATTGCAACGACTGCCACGTTCCCCATAACAATGTTTTCAATAAGTATTATTTTAAAGCAAAAGACGGAATGCGACATGCATATATGTTTACCCTGCGATTAGAGCCACAAACAATTTTTATTAAGGAGGCAGGGAAACATGTTGTGCAGGGAAATTGTCTTCGCTGCCATTCAGATCTTGTGCATAATACGAGATTGTTGGCATATACCGATGCTTATCACCATAGTTTTAATGATAGGAAATGCTGGACCTGTCACAGGGAAACACCTCATGGAAGGGTTCATAGCCTTTCGAGTGTTCCTTTTGCTCGTGTTCCCGGACCGGATAGCAATGTACCAGGGTGGCTGAATGCATTAATGAAAAGATAAATTATAACAGATAAAACCTGAAATTATGAAGTCGAAAAGAAAAGCATGGGTGAATTGGCTGATATTTATCGCCTCACTCGTCATTGTTTTTGTTCTTGGATTATTGGCCTCTTCGGTTGTGGAGCGCAAGGCTGAAGCCATGTTTGTAAATAAGCCGGTTGTCAAGCTCAGCGATTATGAGCCAAGAAATGAAGAATGGGGAAAGAACTTTCCTCGTGAATTCGAATCGTATTATCGTACAGAAGATACAAGTTTGCGCACACTCTATAACGGCAATGCAATGATCGACATGCTGGAAGAAGATCCCCGACTTGTGGTTTTATGGGCTGGATACGGGTTTTCTACGGATTACAGTCAGGGGCGCGGGCATTTCTATGCCATCGAAGATATGCGTAAGACACTCAGGACAGGAGCTCCAACAGGGCCCGACAGTGGCCCGATGCCGAACACTTGCTGGACCTGCAAAAGCCCTGATGTGCCAAGAGTTATGAATGAAGTCGGAATCGCTGAATTCTATAATGGAAAATGGGCTTCACGCGGAGCTGAAATTGTAAATTTTATCGGCTGTGCCGATTGCCATGATCCCAATACAATGGATCTTCGCATTACCCGTCCGGTTCTGATTGAAGCTTTTGAAGCCAGGGGTGAGGATATAACGAAAGCCAGCCATCAGGAGATGCGTTCACTGGTTTGTGCTCAATGCCATGTAGAATATTATTTTAATAAAAAAGTTCCGGTTGAAGGAGTCCAGTATCTTACCCTTCCCTGGAAGGAAGGTTTGAGTGCCGAAGATATGTTAAAATATTATGATCAAATTGAATTCTCCGATTGGACCCACGCACTTAGCAAGGCCCCAATGCTCAAAGCCCAGCATCCGGGTTACGAAGTGTATAAAACAGGTATTCATGCCGAGCGAGGCGTATCTTGCGCTGATTGCCATATGCCATATCATAGCGAAGGGGGCCAAAAGTTTACGAACCACCATATGACCAGCCCGCTGAAGTATATCTCATCATCCTGCCAGGTTTGCCACCGCGAGAGTGAAGCAACTTTAACGAAGAATGTTTATGATCGTCAACGCAAAGTTATTGAGATCCGCGACCTGGCGGAAATTCAGATCGTAAGGGCTCATGTTGAAGCAAAAGCAGCCTGGGAAGCAGGGGCCGGCGAAGCTGAGATGAAAGATATCTTATATAAAATCAGGGCAGCCCAGTGGTTTTGGGATTATGCAGCTGCCAGTCATGGCGGATCATTCCATTCACCCGTTGAAATATCAAGGATTGTAGGCAAAGCCATTGATAATGCGCAGGAAGCACGTATCATGCTTGCCAGGGTATTGGCTTCCTATGGACAGAATGCCGAGATCCCGTATCCTGATATTGCCACGAAAGCAAAAGCCCAGGCATATATAAATATTCCGCATGATAAAATGCAGGCAGAGAAAGATGTTTTTTTGAAAATATTGGTACCCCAATGGCTTCAGGAAGCTGCTGCCAGAGAGGCCACTTATACAAATCCGGCAGAGTAGAGGTTTTATTCAGGATGAAATCGGATTTTCATTATCTTGCTCCTTGAAACGGGCAACGTATGAAAAATAGCATCTCTTATCTTTTAGCTTTCTTACTTCTGATCAGTAATGTTGCTGCTCAGGATATCATCAGTATTGTTGGAAAAAGTCCTTATCCTCCAAATGTTAAAGTGTACTTTGAAGGATATGAAGGCTTCAGTAAGACCGACCTGGGTTATATCAGGTCATCAGCAACAGGAGAAGTTGATTATTTCGTCAGCTATAATGGCTTTTGCATCATGAAAGCCGATGGGCACCCTGCTTACCCCCTTATCCTGGAATATGATCCTGTTTGCCTTGAGTGGAGCAATCCTCCGAACTTTCCCTGTGATCCGGAAAATGAATACTATTATAAAATGCTTCCTCAATTCCTTTCACTCGATTCAGCCTATGCAAATTTGAAATATGCAACGGATTCACTTGAAAAGGTAAACTTTCGCCAGACTCTTGAATCAAAGTTTACCGATGTTGAAGGTGTGCTATCCTCGGGTCCATCTCTGCATGCAAAAACTTTTCTGGAAGCAGAATTACTGATTCATCGATGCAGGATCGTAAATGATGGTGGACTGATGGCCCAACGAAAAGAAAATATCCACGGGATCATCGAACTGCACTATGAGGCTTTTTATCCGTCAAATATTTTGATGAAGCTGGCAGAAGCATACCTGGAGATGAATTATGCTGTTTTTGAAAATCGGGAAAGCCTGAAACAAGCAATGCTTTATGATGTAGACACCTGGGTGAAAATGCTGGGACCAATGATGGGGGAGAAGGAAGTTGTCGACTTTTTTCTCATTCATTTTGTTAAAAAGGAAGAACTTGGGATTGCGGCCGACCTGGTGGCAAATTATGCAGATCTTGTAAAATGTGAACAATTTGTTGGGGGTAAACGAAGGCCTGCCACCATGCCATATTCTTTCAGCGTTTTTGGAGGGCCTGATTTAAGCAAAGTATACAATCTCGATCAATTCTATGGAATCTCTAAGATATTGGCCGTATATTCAACAGAATGCCCGGCTTCTGTTGCAGCAGTGGCTGGTTTGTATGCATTTATGGCGGAAAAACAAATACGGCTGCCTGTGATCCTTTCCCCCGGCAATGAACCCGAAGGGGAATTGGCAGATCTGATTAGCAAAAAAGCCCCTTTTGGTTTACAATTGGGGGTAAAAACAGGCAGTGCTGTAGCACAGGGAGCAGGAGTGAAGCAATTGCCTGCCTTTTTGTTTCTCGATGAAAAGAACTTGCTGAAAGAGATCATTTACGATATGAATGAACTGAAAACAACCCTTGCAGGAGATGCTGACTAACCACACTACAAGCTGATCAGATTTAATCGCCATACGATATAGAAAAGGGTGAATACCCACAAAAAGATCATTCCTCCCCAGGCCCACAGCCGTAGCCAATATCCCGGTTTTGCTTCTTCAGGAATATGTTTACCGGTCACAACTTTATAATTCATGAAAGCCAGGATGGGCGCAGTGATGAAGGAAAGCGTTGTGGCCACATCCACCATATAACGCATCGAACTTGAAAAAAAACTTAGAAGGATCATAACGCCTCCCATGACCAGGATGATCCAAATCCAATATAATTCTTTATCAATGGATTTAATTTTTTGCATTTTAGGGAACAAGAGTTTGCTGGTTGGACCCATAACCCGTGGATAAGCATCTAAACAGGTCAGTGTTGTACTGAACATAGTCGTGAGGGCCGCAATGGCTATTACTGGCCGTGCCCAGTTGCCAATGCTTTCGGTATAAAGATTGATCAATTGCCCGGCAAATTCGGTCCCGTTGGCCGATAATTCCTCTCCGTTCCCATGCATTACCAATGCTCCGAGCAATAAAAAGCACAAAGCTAAAAAGGCGGTGCCGATGTATCCTATCTTGAAATCCAGCAGTGATTCTTTGAGCGAGGGCTTGAAATCCATGCTCTTCGACTTTTCAATATTCCATAAAGACGACCAAACGGATACATCAATGGGAGCAGGCATCCAGCCTATAAAGGCAATGAGAAATAATATATCGATCCGGTTAAACCAATCGAAATGATGAATAAGCTCAGCTTTTGGATGATAACCATTGTCAAATGCATAAACAACGGCCGTAATGGTGCTTATGGCCAAAATGATGATGACCAGTTTTATGAGTTTGTCAAGAAAAGCAAATTTACCGATGATAAGGATGAAAACCGTTGTTCCCAATATGATAGCACTCAAAAGAACAACATCCATTGATAAGTGTAAAACGTTGGAAACCAGTCCGGCCGTAACAATTGTTATCGCTGCCTGAATGGTGAACATTGTGGCTATCGTGAGTATTGCAAAGGCAATGATGGCCCATTTCCCTAATTTCCGGTATCCCATAATCAGGCTTTCGCCACTTGCCGAAGCATATCGCGGGGCAAATTCGAAAAATGGATATTTGATGAAATTTACAAGCAATAAAACCCAGATCAGATCAAATCCGAACCCTGCCCCCGCGCGTGTAGATTGCACCAAATGTGAAACCCCAATGGCTGCTCCTGCGTACAACAGACCGGGACCTAGAACTTTAAGCAGTTTTTGTAAGTTCATTGCTCTTGCAAGTTAGCAGGAAAATCGGAAATTGCAGCTTTAAAAGGTAAAAATGGTTCTTAAATGTATGTAGGATACATATTTTTATATGATGTTTTATTACTTTTTTTATATTTGCGGCGAGTACGTACTTTAGTAAGTATTTATACGTAGGTATAATAGAAAATGATAGTTATTGAACATATTTAAAATCGCTTATAAGTTAATTTAAGTGTCAAAAACCAAATGATATGAAAACGAAGCTTTACTTTTTTGCTTTGGCAATTAGCCTTTTCTTTATTGCGCAAACTACTTACACACAGGTCATCGTATCTGATAATCCTGCTGCTGTTGGTGATCCTGCTGCAGTACTTGATATTCAGTCGACGACAAAAGGAATGCTGTTTCCCAGAATGACAATGGCAGAAAGAAATGCCATCGCTCTCCCTCCCACAAGTTTGGTAGTCTACCAGATCGATGGTGTAGTGGGATTGTATTACAATACAGGGGCTCCGGCATCTCCCCAGTGGGATAAGATCACGGATGTGAATACACCTGCAGGCTATTGGACAGAATCCGGTGGGAATATTTATTTCAATACAGGAAATGTTGGAATCGGTATTGCTGCGCCTTTAGTGCCGCTGCATGTAAGTGGTGCTGCTAGAATTACCGGTGCATTGCAACTGGATAACGGCGCATCAAATGGCTATGTGCTGGCAACAGACGCCATTGGGAATGCCAGCTGGCAGGATCCAAATACCTTGGTTAGCGATGATTGTGATTGGACCCTTAGTGGTACTGATGTGTATAGTGCAGTCAGTGGTAATGTTGGTATTGGTTCAATGTCTCCCTCAGTTAAACTTGATGTTGTTGGAGCGGCTCGTATAACAGCGGGATTGCAGCTTCTTGAAGCTTCAGCTACAAATGGATATGTCCTTACAGCTGATGCCAGCGGGAATGCTTCATGGCAAGCAGCACCGGGCGGTGATGATGGTGATTGGACCGTAAGCGGAAATGACGTTTACAATACAGGAACAGGCAATGTTGGTATCGGATCATCGACTCCCTCAGTGAAACTGGATGTTGTTGGAGCAGCACGTATTACTACAGGGTTGCAACTTCTTGAAGGTTCAGCTTCACTTGGATATGTGCTTACAAGCGATGCCAGCGGGAATGCTTCCTGGGCTGATGTGGATGGCCTCGTCAGCAACGATGCCGACTGGACCATAAGCGGAAACAATATATATAGTGCCAACACTGGAAATGTTGGAATCGGATCCTCTACTCCGGGAACCAAGCTGGATGTGAATGGGCCGGGATGGTTCTCCGATAGTATTTATGTTAGTGGCAGACCGGGCAGAGTAAGAATTATGGGAGAGCAGAATTACAGTGCTGCCCTTCATTATGAATACCGGGATACAACAAAATATTCGCTGTATCATAGGATTAAGGGGCCCGGCTACGGAACGGATTATTTCATGTTCAGTTCTTTTGAAAGTGAAAACAACCTGACGGCCAATGGTGGTACTCCCGAACTAATCGGTTTTAACCCTGATGGAAGGATCCTTCAGCAATATCAGGGTGCCAGTGCTGCATTTATGATGTTTTCTGATGCAGCTTTCCCCATGTTATATATTGATGTGAATAATTCAGGCGCAAATGCAAATGGAATTCAATCAAGGGTAATCAGCCCGGTATCTGATATAGGATCTGTTTGTATTGGCGGATGGAATAAAGGTGAGGGGAAAGGGGTTTACGGTGAGAATGATCTCTATGGTAACTATGGTTACCTGGGAACCAATAATAATGGAGCGTATGGCCAGCATGGAACCAGCGCGAACAGAGGAGCTCTTGGGTCACTCACCTCTGGAGCATACGGGCTTTTTGAGGCAAACGGTAACCAGGGAACACTTGGCCTGGAAAATTACGGTGTTCAGGGTACGAATGGTACAAGTAATTTTTGGGCTGCTTTGGGTACATCAAATGCGGGCGTTTATGCTAGACTTAGGCCTGACAACACCTCCCCGCAAACACTAGTAGCAAATGACTTTGCTATTAAGGGACTTGGAGTAGAAATTGGCACTTTAAACACTAATCGAGGGAGTAGTTATTCTAACCAGGTTGGGGGTGTGATGGGTTATAATACTGTAGGGACTGAGTATTCAGCCGGTGTGGTTGGTCATACAGATGTCTCTTACGCTGACAGAAGGACTTCAGGTGTATTTGGCGGAATTGAGAATTCAACGCAGTGGGGCGCCCTTGGTTATGAATCTTCAGGTGGGAGTAATTACGGTGGGTATTTTTCAAATGCCACAGGTACCGGAACAGGAAAAGCTGTTTCAGATCCTTCTTCCTCAATTGGGATTGGCGTGTTTGGTGACCTTTTTGGTGCTCATATTGATGGCCAGGTATATGGCCTGTACGCCAGTGGACAGAATTATGGTATCTATGCCCATGGCGATATGTACCGTACAGGAGCTGATGTACACCTACAGCAAAATGCAAACGGTGAAAACACGGTGATGTATACCCTGGTAACAACAGAAATGACCGTCCAGACTTATGGTATCGGAACCATGCAACAAGGGAAATCAAATATTAATTTTGACCAGGCCTTTGCGGATGTTGTATCCACGAATGAACCAATTATTGTAACCATTACTCCTGTCGGACAAACCAAGGGTGTTTACCTGGAACAGGTGGATGGAAACGGATTTTCAGTATCAGAGAATAACAATGGTAAAAGCGACGTACAGTTTAGCTGGATTGCCATAGGTAAGCGTAAAGGCTTTGAAAATATGAGCCTGCCGGCTGATGTTATTGCATCCGATTACAATGCAAAAATCCAACAGGGATTGCATAATGATGCAGATATGAACAAAGATGGCGAAGGCTTGTATTATCAGGAT
Organism: uncultured Bacteroidales bacterium; assembly: GCA_964487735.1. Taxonomy (GTDB): domain Bacteria; phylum Bacteroidota; class Bacteroidia; order Bacteroidales; family B18-G4; genus B18-G4. The sequence goes on from CAZASJ010000023.1 coordinate 10,298, forward strand.
GGAATGCTGCATACAGGGCATCTTACCCAAGCCCGTTCGGGTAGTAACTCGATCGCGAACACTGATGTCAAACTGAATCGATCAGCATTGCTGGAAAGGAATATGAAAGAACAGCCAATTAAGGATCAGGAAGTAAAAGAAGATATTCCAAGTCGCAGGAAATAAGAGCGACCTTTATATAAAATATTTAAGCCCTCTGATGTACACATCAGAGGGCTTTTTGATTGTCGATTGTCGATGGAAGACTTGAAGTTCAAGTTCAGATTTCAGATTTCAGATTCATTGGTGTCCGGTTAAAATAATGACAACCCTTTTACTAGCCTGGTATTGTTGGTTAATAGCAAGGATTACTAACTAAGGGCTTGTACTTCATTCGAGGGGGATTTCTCCCTTCATTCGAAATGACAAGATATCATGTCATTTCGAATGAACGAAGTGAGTGAGAAATCCCCTCCTATCATATTCAATGATTAGATTTAACCGGACAGTAGTGTTTCAGATTTCAAAGTTCAAAGTTCAAAGTTCAAAGTTCTATATGACCTTTCCTGATTAGTGTTAACCGGTATTATTAATCATTCTTTTAGTGGATCTTTTGCTCTGGATTTTTATAAAAATACATAGGTATAAATACTTATATATTTCCAGGAATATTATTTATATTTGTAACCTTCGAATAGAAGGCCAAATTTTAATCGAAAAGCTAAATTTATGAATACAAAAGTCTACATTTTAACCATCTTAATAAGCTGTGCCTTGCTAACCCAGGGCACCTATGCGCAGGTCCTTATATCTGATAATCCAGCTGCTGTTGCTGATGTATCAGCCATGCTGGATATTCAGTCAACCACAAAAGGAATGCTGTTTCCACGGATGACAGCAGCCGAGCGAAATGCTATTAGTCTTCCTCCCACAAGTTTAGTAATCTATCAAACGGATGGCACTGTTGGTTTATATTACAATACTGGCACTCCGGCGGCGCCGCAATGGGATAAGATCACGGATGAGAATACCCCTTCAGGTTACTGGACAGAATCTGCTGGTAACATTTATTTCAATACTGGAAATGTTGGAATAGGTATTTCTGCCCCCCTGGTACCCCTTCATGTTAGTGGAGCGGCACGAATTACAGGTGCATTGCAGTTTGACAGTGGTGCAGCTGCGGGCTATGTTTTGACTACAGATGCCAGTGGTAATGCCAGCTGGGCAGATGTGGATGGCCTTGTTACCAACGATGCCGACTGGCTGATTACAGGTAACAATATGAGCAACGTGAACTCCGGATTTGTGGGCATTGGCTCTGCTACTCCTACAGCGAAACTGGATGTCGTGGGCGCAGCTCATTTTACAAACGATAGTGTTTATATCACGGGCAGGCCCGGAAAGATCTTTCTGGATGCAGAAACAGGGTATACTCCTACGGTTCGTTACGGGTATGCAGGCACAGCCATGTACAAAACATATATTCAAAATCCTGCAACCAATCCTTACTTTACATTAACTGCGGCCCCTTATACAGATATCTGGGGACTTCAGCAGACAGGAAGGGTATGGCATAATCCGAAAAGTACAACAGATAATGTTTCAGGACATGTTATCAATACATCTTCACCCGCAAGGGCTTTATCCATTACCCAATCCAATGGTACAGACTTAGCCAGGGGTATTCAGGTCACCATGTCCAATACCGGCAACTCGGATGCAGTCATCGGTATAGGTGCCTGGTCATATGGAGACGCAACCGGATTGTACGGCCAAAATTATGCTTCGGGTAACTATGGTCATGTAGGTACCAGCAATAATGCCGTTTACGGCCAGCATGGGACCACAGAAAACAGGGGATCCATCGGAACATCCGCATATGGTGTTTATGGCAGGACCGGAGATCTGGTAGATTATCATTGGGGTGCGCTGGGTCTCGTTGGAACAACAACAGATTGGGGTGTTTATGGAGCTGAAGGAACCACAACAGATCCTAATTTTGGTGGTATAGGTACAGCAGATTATGGTGCGTATGGAGAATATAATTCTGAAAACTTTTTTGGTGCTTTAGGAGCAGAAAATGCAGGTGTTTACGGATACCTCGGAGGCTCAGGCCAGAATCTTGATAATGGAGATTTCGCCGTAATCGGCAGAGGGGTTGAAAACGCAACTGAGTCAGGGGCAAATTATGCATATGGCAATACAATAGGCGGGCTAATGGGTTTTAATACCGAGGGCGTAGCCTACTCTTTTGGTGTTGCCGGCTATACAGAATCTACAAATGATGTAAGAAGTGGTGGTGTAATAGGTTCTTTAATCAGTGGCACTGTATGGGGATCTTTAGGATATCGTGCACAAAATGGGAGCAGGTATGGAGGATATTTTACTGCCACTGCTACCGGAGTTGGTAAAAGTCAGGCAACACCTTCTGATGAGATTGGCTTAGGCGTTTATGGGGATCTCTTTGGTGCACATATTAATGGAAACATATATGGCTTGTATGCAGAAGGCCAAAATTATGGCATCTTTGCCCATGGCGATATGTACCGCACGGGGGCCGATGTCCACTTACAACAGAATGCCAGTGGTGAGAATACGGTGATGTTTACCCAGGTGTCGACCGAAATGACCATACAAACCTATGGTTTTGGTCAGTTGCAGGCAGGTAAGTCAAGGATAAGCTTTGATAAGTCTTTTGCAGATGTTGTTTCAACAGATGAACCGATACTGGTAAGCATTACACCCATTGGTAATTCAGGAGGTGTATACCTCGAACAGGTAAACGGAAATGGATTTACCGTATCTGAGAACAATAACGGCAGGAGCAATGTGCAATTTTCCTACATCGCAATCGGAAAACGGAAAGGATATGAAAATGTCAATCTCCCTGCTGATGTTGTTGCTTCAGATTATACCACAAAAATCCAGCGTGGACTATCAAATGATGCCGATCTAAATGCTCAGGCTGAAGGATTGTATTATCAAAATGGAAACCTTCATACAGGACAGGCCCAGGCATCAAGAAGCAGTGCCGGGATTGCGATTGCACCTGCTAAGAAATTAGATCATTTTGTTGTTGATGATGCCAGGGATGCATCATATAGAAGCCCGGCTGTAGAAAAGGCAGAAGAAGCCGGAATGGATAAAAAATAGACTGCAAAAAGCCCTTCCAATCCCGGAAGGGCTTTTTGATTGTCGATTGTCGATTGTCGATTGTCGATTGTTGATTGTTGATTTGAAGTTCAAAGTTCGAAGTTCAAAGTTCAGATTTCAAAGTTCCAGGTTCCATATTCCCCACGCCTTCTCGGCTTGTGCCTGCAGCATGATAAACCCGTTTTCGGTTTTGGTATTATACTGCTTTCCTTTCCGCAGGAACAAGGTTTCTGAGGGATTATAGATCAGGTCAAATAGCAAATGCTTCGAAGAAAGGTGTTGATAAGGAATGTCGGGAAGAGCTTCCGTGTACCTTCCCATTCCCAAAGGCGTGGCATTGATGATCAAGGGGTGCGAGGCAATGATATTTTGGTTGAGATCTTCATAGAGTATCTTTCCGGGGCCCGGATTTCTTGAAACAACCTTGAATGAAATTTCCAGTTTTCGCAAGGCATAGGCTACTGCTCGTGCGGCGCCTCCACTGCCCAGGATCAGTGTATTGGGCTTCTTATTCTTAAGCAATGGCATAACAGCTGATGCAAAGCCATCGGTGTCAGTGTTGTACCCTTTAAGCTGCGGATTGCCGTTTTTTCGGGAGATCTTTATTGTATTTACAGCTTTGATGTTTTCTGCGCTTTCATCCAGTTCATGGCAGTAAGCAATGACATCTGTTTTAAAAGGGCTGGTAACACTCAGTCCTTTTAACTCAGGATAGGCCGAGAGGATTTGAGGTAAAGCAGTAATGTCTTTAAGGAGAAAGCGCTCAAAGCGTGCATTGATATTTTCCAGAATGAACTTGTCATTGAAGTATTTTTCAGACAATGAATGCGATACGGGATTTCCGATCAAACCGTAATGATCCATTATCCTTTGGTTTTTGCAAGTTTTTCGGTTGCCCAGATACTGACAATACCCAGCACTATGCAAGCAATGGCGATCCAGAATTCGCTCCCGAATTGCTCAGGGAAATACCTGCTGTAATGGGTGATGACCTGCTCTCCATCTTTCTTGATCATATTGCCTGCTGCATCTGTCAGGTATTCGGCTTGCTGCCATGGCCATAGAATGCTTACCGATCCTAAAATAAAGCCGGTAAGTATGGAGATGGTCTCATTCCTGAACTTTTTGAACACCCATGAAAGAATATGCGAAAAGGCGATCAACCCAGCGGCTGCACCTATGGCTACCGGAAGCAGGATGGAGAGATCCCTGTCGTTAATGGCATCAATGGCAACCAACCTGTAGTTTCCCATGATAAACAAGATGAAAGATCCTGAGAGACCGGGAAGGATCATGCTGCATATGGCAGCAACCCCACAAATTAAAAGGTAAAAGAAATTATCGCTTTCCTGCCCCTTGCTCATGAAGGATATCACTACAGCGATGGCGGTACCAATGATGAAGGTGACCACTACTGCTGTGTTTACTTTTGTGATCCTCCTGCCCACAAAAAAGACAGATGCAAGCACCAGTCCGAAGAAATATGCCCAAATATATACCGGGTATTCCCTGAACAGAAAGTCAAATACCCTTGCCAGGCTTACAATGGCAATCAGGACACCGATTAGAATAGACAATAGGAAGTAGAGGTCTGTATATTTTGTAAAAGCCCTTAGTTTGCCGCTTAAGAGCAACTTAATGGCTTTAAGGTCAAAGGACTTTATGGCATTGATGAGCCGCTCGAATATCCCTGTGATAAGGGCAATCGTTCCACCCGATACACCGGGGATCACATTTGCTGCGCCCATGGCCATGCCCTTTAAAATGAGGAATATATAGAATTTGAATTGTTGCATTTAAAAATGGTTTCAGTGTTCAATGGTCAAATGGCCCCAAGCCCCAAGCCTACTTTTTCTTATCCACCTTAAAGATTTCAATAAGGTTGATCACATTTGGATCCTTCTTCAACTCAGGCATATACTCAAATAATTCTGTGTGTTTTGAGAAATCCAGGATCAGGGCACTTTCAATAAGGGAGTGAGCCTCTTTTATTTGGCCTTTTTTTATGATATAGAGTGCCTTGCGATAAATATTGGATGCATTCCTGGGGTCAGCTTCTATTCCCTTTTCAAGCAGGGCAATGGCTTCATCTATCATATCTTCTTTTGCAAAAAGATTTGAGTAATCCAACCAAACATCAGGATTCTTGGGGTCCAGTTCACTTACTTTTTTATAGGCGGCCTTGGCATCATCCACCCTGCCGGCCTTCACTTGTGTATCACCAAGGATATACCAGTATTCAGGATTGATATCTTCCAATGCAATGGCTTTTTCCATGAATTTAATTCCTTCATCGGTATGGCCCAACTCATCCTTTGATATGCCGGCACCCATCCATGCCTCCGAAAGTTTGTCGTCTATATCGAGGGCTTTCATGAACTCATCGAGAGCCATGTCATATTTGCCAAGTTTTTCGTAGCATTCACCTATATAATAATAGGTCATCGCCTCCGGCTCTTCATAATTGAAGGTTTCACGGTAAACCCGGATAGCTGCATTATAATGCTCAAGGTTGGCAAGTGAATTGGCTTTATTGAAATATGCAGAGGAGAAGTTGGGATGAATAGCAATGGCAAAATCGTAGGCTTCTACAGCTTTTTCATAGAGATCGAGCTGATTATAAGCGATGCCCAGATTAAACCAAACCGCTTTTGAATAGGGATAATTATCCAGAAAAGCAGAAAAGAAATCAACAGCTTCTTCCAGCCTGTTATCAATCTCAAAGCAGAATGATAATTCATAGATGGCTGCACCGTTCCTTGGATTGATCCTGAGAACTTTTTTGAGATACTGTATGGCCATGCTATAGTTGCCCATGTTTTCGTATTCAAAGGCAATATTGGTATATACCTCATCCGGTTCTTCGCCTGCCAGCAATGCCTTCTCAAATTCCCTGATCGCTTTTTCATATTCCTTTTGGAAACTGAATAATGAGGCTTTGGTATAATAAACATCTGTATTTGCCGGCTCTATCTCTTCCAGTTCGTTAAGGAGTTTTAAGGCCCGTTTATTCTTTCCCTGCAATATGAGCAATTTGGATCTTTTCAACTGCACCATCATATTATCAGGATGCTGCTCCATAGCCAGATTCACAGCCGTACTAACCATACTTATCTCATGCCTTTCGAGGTAATGGTCTATGATTGCTTCAAACTGGTCAACATCAAAAAAAATGGTTTTATTATTCTTAACCATTTCCTCAAATTGAGCGATCAGAATTTTATCATCGTATGGAAGGAATTCCTCTGTCATGAATGTCCTGAAAAGTTATTTTAAATGCACCGCAAAAGTAATTAATTTTTGATTCATGTTCATTCATAGTTCCCCTGGACAGATCAAGGCAATTATTTTATGCGATCAATCAAAAAAAAATATTTACTTTTCCAACGATTTTATAAAATCCTATTCGGAACTCATTCATGAAAAACTCATATTTTGATCTTATAGAGCAGAGTTATTACTTTCCGCAGGAAGGTTTTGACCTGCGTGATGGCTACCTTACATTTCATGGTATATCACTTAAGTATTTGATAAATAAATACGAAACACCCTTTCGGCTTATGTATTTGCCGCGCATTGGTGACCAGATCAAGAAAGCCAAGAACCTTTTCAATAAGGCTATAAAGGCGTATGATTATCCCGGTAAGTACCATTTTTGTTATTGTACAAAATGCTGCCATTTTCATCATGTAGTAAGTGCTGCCCTGAAACATAAGGTTAATATTGAAACTTCTTCGGCTTTTGACATAGACCTGATCCGGAAATTATATGCTGAAGGAGAGATCAATAAGTCAATCATCATCGTATTCAATGGGTATAAGACGGATGATTACCTGGAAAAGATCATTTCCCTTCAAAAAGATGGATTTAAAAATGGTGTCGTAGTCCTGGACAACAGGCAGGAACTGGATCGTTTGAAGAAATATGCCGGAGAAGAAAAGATCAATATTGGCTTAAGGATGGCTATCGATGAAGAATCACAATCATCTTATTATACTTCCAGGCTGGGAATCAGGAATAATAAGATAATGGATTTTTATGAAAAAAACATCAAGGGTAATGATATGCTGAACCTGAAGATGCTTCATTTCTTTGTAGATTCAGGTATTAAAGACAGTCTGTATTATTGGGGAGAATTTCAAAAAGCGCTTTCCCGTTTTATTGAACTGAAAAAGGCATGCCCGGGAATCGATTCCCTGAACCTGGGTGGCGGATTGCCGGTTAGAAACCATCTTGGCTTCGAATATAATTACGAGTATATGATCAGGGAGATTATTAAAAACATAAAAGATGCCTGTGATCATGAGAATGTTGCTCCTCCCAATATATTTACCGAGTTTGGGAAATATACGGTAGGCGAAGCCGGTGCCATCATTTTTCAGGTATTGGAACAAAAGCAGCAGAATGATGCTGAACTATGGTACATTGTGAATAACAGCCTGATGAATACCATCCCTGACGCCTGGTCCTTGTACGAGAAATTTATCCTCCTGCCAATCAATAAATGGGATAATGAGTATACACGTGTAAACATTGGAGGCATTAGCTGTGATAAATCCGATTATTATAATTCGGAAGATATGAACCAGGAGATTATGCTGCCTAAAATTGATCCTAAAAGCAAGGAACCTTTATATCTGGGATTCTTTCATACAGGAGCTTACCAGGACTCCATAAGCGGTTATGGTGGCATTAAACATTGCCTGATACCTTCTCCAAAGCATGTTGTGGTTGATAGGGATGAGACAGGTAATTTCTTTGATTATCAATTCAGGGGCGAACAAAGTGTGGATGATATGTTACGTATACTCGGATATAAAGACAAATAATGATCGTTTACGCCGGAATAGAAGAAAAGAATGCAGCGTATGATAAGGCTGCGGTTTTGTTGCAACCCATACCCTATGATGGTACTTCCACCTGGGGGAAAGGTGCCCATGAAGGCTTTAAAGCATTTCTTGAGGCATCTGAGAATATGGAAATCTACGATATTGAAACGGATTCGGAAGTGTATAGAAAGGGTGTGCATATCCTGCCGGAAATTGTTGAAAATAGCTCTCCTGAAAGCTTGTTTGAGGCCGTTTATAAAAAAACAAAGGAATTGCTTGATACGGATAAATTCCTGACTTTCTTTGGAGGGGAGCACTCCGTGAGCATCGGAGTAATTAAGGCTTTTTATGAAAAATACCCTGATATCAGCATCCTTCAACTGGATGCACATGCCGACCTGCGGCCATCGTACCTCGGCACCCCCTACAACCATGCATGTGCACTGCATGACGCTTCTCAAAATGCAAAGCTTGTGCAGGTTGGCATCAGAAGCATGGATATTAGTGAAAAAGAATTTTTAAATAAGGATACATGTTTCTTTGCCAAAGATATTCATGGTACCCATGATTGGATGCCCAAGGCGCTGGAACTGCTTGATGATAAGGTGTATATTACTGTTGATCTGGATGTTTTTGATCCTTCAGTGATGCCCGCTACCGGCACTCCGGAACCCGGAGGGATGGATTGGCACACCGTAGTGAAATTTCTAAAAATGGTTTTTGAAAAACGGCAGGTCATGGGATGCGATATTGTTGAGCTGGCGCCTATTCCAGGATTCAGGGCACCTGAATTCATGGTGGCCAAACTATATTATAAGATGTTGAGTTATAAATTTGAGAATTATGAAAAATAGAGGACCAGTATCAGAATTTATTCTGCACCATTACAGGCATTTTAATGCAGCGGCCCTTGTTGATGCTGCAAAGGGATATGAAGCTCAATTGAAGAAGGGAAATAAGATGATGATCACCCTGGCCGGTGCCATGAGTACAGGTGAGCTGGGAATTTCATTGGCTGAAATGATCAGGCAGGATAAAGTTCATATCATCACTTGTACCGGAGCCAACCTCGAAGAGGATGTATTTAATCTTGTTGCACATACCCATTACAAACGGATCCCCCATTATCGCGACCTTTCTCCCAAGGATGAAAAGGAATTGCTTGACAAACATTATAATCGGGTGACAGACACCTGCATACCTGAAGAAGAAGCAATGCGAAGGATCGAGAAATTGCTTGTACGGATATGGAAGAAAGCTGCCGCAGAAAATAAGCGGTATTTTCCACATGAAGTGTTTTACGAAATACTTCTGAGTGGCGAACTGCTGAATGAATATGATACGGATCATGAAAATTCCTGGTTACTGGCGGCAGCCGAGAAAAACCTTCCGATAATTGTTCCCGGATGGGAAGACTCTACTTGTGGGAATTTCTTTGCAGCACATTGCATACAGGGTGATACCCGGCCGGATGTGATTAAATCCGGCATTGAATACATGATTTATTTGGCGGAATGGTATAAAAATAATGCAGGCACAGGTATCGGGTTTTTTCAAATCGGTGGCGGTATTGCAGGGGATTTCCCTATTTGTGTGGTGCCCATGCTGCATCAGGATCTCCAGCTGACCGAAATTCCTGTATGGGCTTATTTCTGCCAGATAAGCGATTCTACAACAAGCTATGGCTCTTATTCCGGTGCAGTCCCAAATGAGAAGATCACCTGGGGGAAGCTGGATACAGATACCCCTAAATTTATCATTGAATCAGATGCAACCATTGTTGCCCCTCTGATATTTGCCTATTTGTTAAATTATTAACTAACTTTATAGAATGGATCTTGGATTTATTGAAAACGAATATCTCCGTTATGGAGTGTATATTGGGATTGTGATTTTTCTGGCAGTATTGATCTCATCAATACTGCGAAAATTCCTTAGCCATTTCATCAATCGCTACTCAGCACTTATAAAAACTGATCCGACAAATTTCTCCTTTGTAAAAAATTCGGTCAGCTTTTTGATTTATACAGTGGCTGTTATTATTATATTTTATAAAATACCATCCCTCAGGGCTTTAGGGACTGCTATGTTTGCAGGGGCCGGGATTGTTGCAGCCATTATTGGTTTCGCTTCCCAAAAAGCATTTTCAAATATCATAAGCGGAATATTTATACTTATTTTCAAGCCTTTCAGAGTGGGTGATACAATCGAATTTGGTGGAGGAAAGAAAGGAATTGTTGAAGAGATCACCCTTCGGCATTCCGTTATTAAGGACTACGAAAACCGAAGAATCCTGGTGCCTAACAGCATTATTAGTGATGATACGATCATCAACAGCAATGTTACGGATACCCGGATTAGGAAACATGTTAATTTCGGTATCAGCTATGATTCCGACATCGAAAAAGCCATTTCGATCATACAGGATGAGGCTGAAAAGCATCCCTATTTTATTGATGTGAGAACCAAAGAAGAAAAAAAAGGGAAAGTTGCTCCTGTAGTAGTGCGGGTTGTGGGTTTATCAGATTTCTCGATCGACCTCAAGGCATACGTTTGGACAGAGGGCAATGACAATGCTTTTGTAATCATGACAGATTTACTCAAAACCGTAAAGCAACGTTTTGACAGGGAGGGTATTGAAATTCCATTCCCTTACCGTACAGTGGTTTATAAAAAAGACTTAAATGAAAGTAAAGCGGAAACGACAAATTAGGGTCAGCAACCCTCTTGATATCCAGTTTATTGGGAAACAGTATCTCGATAAGCCAGAGGTTCAGTTGTTTGAGTATGATGCTGAATCATACATTGAAGACCGGAATTATAAAGTGCCAAAATCAGGATTGCCTGTAAATCCTGAAAAAACTTCATGGCTCAATGTTCATGCTGTGCATGATGTACCTCTGATCAGAAGGATTTGTTCAGGCATTAATATGCCGAGATTTATTGTCCAGGATATTATTGATACAAACCAGAGAACGAAATTGCAGGAGCTGGATAATTGCCTGTTCTTTTCTGTCAAGTCCATTTTGCCGACCAGTGAATTTGAAATGGATATTGAGCATATTAGCTTTATTATTGGCCAAGGGTTTCTTTTTTCATTCCAGGAAAAGAAAGGTGACCATTTTGAACATGTACGTGTCAGGATACGCGAAAATAATGGCATTATCCGTCAAAAGGGGCCGGACTTGCTGTTATTCCTTCTGGTGGAAGGGATTCTCGATAACTATTTCACTACTGTCGAACAACTTGATGAAACCCTCAAGGAAACAGCAAACCCACTTAAAACATCCGGTACCGATCCATCCATCATTAATAGAATAGAAGAATACAAAAGGAAGCTTCAGCAGATCCGAAAGAATATAGTAGCCCTGAAAGAGGCCTTGCACAGCATTGAAAAAACGTCTCCGAATATAATTCATCCTGATCAGCAAAAATACTTTTATGATTTAAAAAACAGTTGCCTGTACCTTGCAGAAGAAATTGAAAGTATGGAATTGCGGCTCGATTCAGCGGAAAACCTTTTCTTCTCTATGCAGGGGCATCGTATGAATCAGGTCATGACTACCCTCACCATCATGGCAGCAATCTTCATTCCTTTAACTTTTTTAGCAGGCATTTATGGCATGAATTTTACAAATATGCCGGAACTGAATTGGGAATTCGGTTACTATATGGTTCTGGGAATCATGGTCTTAGTTGGAGTTGCCTTGCTTGTTGTTTTTAAGAAACGAAAGTGGTTTTAAATATTGCTTGCTGATATCTAGCAAGCTTCCATTTTTGTTGCTGGATGCTGGTTCCTGGATTCTGGATTCTGGATTCTGGATATAAGATGAAACAACGTTTTCGGATGACTGTCAATTATTAACAGCCTGCGCCTCCCTCCAAGTTCCAAGTTCGTAGTTCGTAGTTCGTAGTTCGTAGTTCGTAGTTCGTAGTTCTTTCTTCGTTCTTCTTTCTTATCTTTGCGAATGATTCAAATTTATTCACATGACCCTCATAAAATCTATTTCAGGCATTCGCGGCACCATTGGAGGAGATCCGGGCCAAGGGCTTACACCTATTGATGTTGTTAAATTCGTTTCAGCATTTTCAGCATTCATTCGTGAAAATGAATCTTCAGGTAAACTAAAATTTATTGTTGGCAGAGATGCCCGTGTATCGGGTGATATGGTGAACAGACTGGTTTGCGGAACGCTGATGGGTATGGGCGTTGATGTGCTCGCTGTAGGGATTTCAAATACAACTACGGTTGAAATGATGGTTGTTTTTGAAAAAGCACAGGGTGGTATCATTCTTACTGCCAGTCATAACCCAGGTCAATGGAATGCTCTGAAACTGCTCAATGGAAAAGGAGAGTTTATATCTGCAGAAGACGGAGCCCGTGTACTTGATCTGGCCGAAAAGGATGCATATAGCTATGCAGATGTTAAAGACCTGGGAACTTATGCTGAGGATCGTACTGCCATCATGCAACACATTGATGCCATTCTGGGTCTTTCCCTCGTAGATGTTGATCTGATCAGGAATCAGAATTTCCATGTGGTGCTGGATTGCGTGAACTCAACAGGGGGTATATCATTGCCGCCGCTGCTACGTGCGCTTGGGGTTACTAAGATTACGGAGCTCTATTGCGAACCAAATGGATTGTTTCCGCATAATCCCGAACCTCTGCCGGAAAACCTGGTCGAGATTGCGAAGAAGGTGAAAAGCAGCGGTGCTGATGTTGGTTTTGTTGTTGATCCTGACGTAGATCGATTGGCGATTGTAACAGAAAAAGGGGAGATGTTTGGTGAAGAATATACCCTGGTAGCAGTTGCAGATTACATCCTTCAGAATAATAGGGGTAATACGGTTTCAAACCTTTCCTCTACGGGTGCTTTGCGTGATGTTACTGAGGATGCAGGTGCCAAATACTTTGCATCCGCCGTGGGCGAAGTGAATGTTGTAAATATGATGAAAGAGAAGACTGCCGTGATAGGCGGTGAAGGCAATGGAGGCGTTATCTACCCTGAACTGCATTATGGCAGGGATGCACTTGTGGGAATTGCACTCTTTCTGACTTATCTTGCCAGGAAAAACATAAAATGCTCATCACTTCGTGATACTTACCCTAATTATTTCATCTCAAAAAACAAAATCGAGCTTACAGATGAAATTGATGTTGATGCATTGCTCAAGGATGTGGAAGAGGCCTATAAACATTATGAAGTTATTACTGTTGATGGGGTGAAGATCTTATTCGGGAAGGAATGGGTACACCTGCGCAAGTCGAATACCGAACCCATTATTCGCATATATGCTGAAGCATCTTCAGCCGAAGCATCCCTTAAGCTGGCCCAGGAAGTTATTAACAAAATCCGATCTCTTATTTAGGGCTCTTCTTATTTTTCTTAATTTGGTCATATTAAGTACAGATTATGGCCACAGGCAAATCCAAAAAACGTAAAAAAGTAAGATATAGCGAACTGCGCATACGCCTGTCATATAAGCAAAAACGATCGTTGATAAACTATTGTCGCGCGCGCAAAACCACTCCTAACAAGCTCATAAAGAAAATGATCAGGCCGTATATCAGCCAATTTGCCATTGATGTGCCTGATGAATATTATATTACCGAGAATCAACTCGATCTCTTTAATGATAGTGATGAGGATGAAGATGAAGATGATGTTTTTGATAACGAAAATTTTGAAGAGGAAGCATTCGAGGACGTAGAATTTGAGGATAAGGATATTAAAGATAAGATTGACCCTCAGGCACCCACTCTATTTTAATCCGGTTTGATATGGCATTCGGTTCATAATGGATCTGCCCAATGTTACTTCATCGGCATACTCCAGTTCATCACCCACTGAGATGCCTCTTGCAATGGTGCTTACAGAAACACCGTACTGGCTTATCTTCTTAAAGATATAGTAACTTGTTGTGTCGCCTTCAATGGTGCTTGAGAGGGCGAAAATCAACTCCTTGATCATGCCTTCTGCGACACGACTCACCAGAGGGTCAATGTTCAGGTCGTTCGGCCCCACACCATCAATGGGGGATATAATGCCATTCAGAACATGATATACACCATTGAATTGTGCTGTTTTCTCAATGGCAAGGATGTCCCTGATGTCGGAAACAACACAGACTAAGCTTCTATCCCTTTTGTGGTTACTGCAGATCTGGCAGATTTCTTCATCCGAAAGGTTGCTGCATACTGAGCAGTAGCGGATATTCTCTTTCATATCTGCTATTGCAGCAGTTAATTTGCCCACTCCGGCCTTGTCTTGTTTCAGAAGATGCAAAGCAAGCCTGAGGGCGGTTTTCCTGCCTATTCCCGGCAGTCGCGACAGCTCATTTACACATTGTTCCAGCAACCTGGACGAATAGGTGTTCATGAATGGCAGATTATTGTTAATTTTGAACAAAAGTAAGTAAAATTGGGCTTGTCAAATAATTCAGGCGGGCTTACGTTTATGAATTATATGTTTAATATGAAGAAAGCACTTTTTTCCATTATAATGCTGATCGTTGCCTCCCTTGCCTTCAGCCAGGAATTCGTTAATCCGGACATCAACCAGGTAGATGGAAATGGCAAAAAGCAGGGTGCCTGGAAAGCCTATGATGTAAATGGCAACCTTAAATTTGAAGGTCGCTTCATGGATAATATCCCTGTTGGGACATTCACTTACTATTATCCTGACGGGAAGGTAAAGGCCATATCTGAGATGTTAGACAGAGGCACACGCTCCCGCACAAAAGTATTTCATGATAACGGACGTTTATTGGCAGAAGGGAATTACCTGGATAAGCAAAAGGATAGCACCTGGAACTACTACAGCGACTTTGACGGTGTGCTTCTTTCAAGCGAATATTACGAAAACGGACAGCTTCAGGGAGCCGTCATAACCTATTATCCCAGTGGTGAAATTGCAGAGGAATACTATTATGTAAATGGGATGAGGGAAGGAGTATGGAAACAATACTTCACGGATGGTAAGCTCAAATTGAAAGCAAGCTACGGAAATGATAAAATTGAAGGCCTGATGTTGGTGTATTTCCAGAACGGAGTTCCGGAAGTTTCAGGGATGTACAAAAACGGTTATAAGGACGGACTCTGGATGTATTTCAATGATAAAGGGAAGGTCACCAAAAAAGAAACCTATCTTAAAGGTCATCTGAAAAAAACAGAAAAAATGGAATCAGATTGAAGCTCTTCAGCCGGGGGTGTTAATTAAAAACCTGATTGTAGGCAACGAAGCCTTTTGGATTTATATTTTTCAATGCCTGGCGGGGTTTATGAAATGCTTTGCTTTCATAAATGGTCTTTAGTAGTTTGTCGCGTTGCTCAGGTGCAGCCAGATGCGCAATTCCAATAGCATGTTCAGCAATATTCAGACCCCGTGGGTTAAACGCCCCATACTCCGTTACGATCACAATAGGATCGGCAGCAATGGCCGTTGTTGTGATTCCTTCAGGGCATTTGTCCATGATCTTATGGTGGCCCTT
This sequence comes from uncultured Bacteroidales bacterium, assembly GCA_964487735.1. Taxonomy (GTDB): domain Bacteria; phylum Bacteroidota; class Bacteroidia; order Bacteroidales; family B18-G4; genus B18-G4. Next base: position 25,753 of record CAZASJ010000023.1, read on the forward strand.
GTCGGTGGTCGATTTCATAGCAATGATGGGTGTCCCTCCCTCTGAGAGATATGAACCGCGCAAAAAGTCAGCCTGTCCTCCTATACCACTATATATTTTCCTTGCATCCAATGAATCGGCCCAGATGTTTCCGTGAAGATCCACACCCATGGCTGAATTGATGGCGGTCATCTTTGGCTGGGCTGAAATATACATGCCATTATTGGTTTGATCGGATGGACGGCTCTGTACCGAACTATTGAAATGAAGCCATTCATATCCTTTGCTGCTTCCTGAAAGGAAAATGCTTGATACTGCAAAGTTATTTCTCAGGTAGCGGTTGTTTACGATGCCCTTCTCTACAAGTGTTCTCATGGCATCCGAAAACAACTCTGTGTAAATGCCCAGGTCTTTCACTCCTTTTTCAATGATGGCACTTGTAACAGCCTCAGGCACTTCCCCTATGCCATATTGCAAGGTGCTTCCGTCTTTAATAAACAGTTCGGCTATCAGCATGCCAATCTTGTTTGCCCGCTCGTCGGGCTCATGTACAGGACTTATTGGAATTTCGTAGTCCACTTCAAGCAGATAATCAATCTCGGATTTATGCAATGTTGTCCCAAGAACGAATGGCATTTTCCTGTTGCACTCAGCGATTACAATGCCTCCTTTGGCCTTTGCTGATTCAACAGCTGCTTTGGCACCTTCAACCGTGGTTCCAAAACTATAATTTCCACCATTATCCGGACCGCTAAGCTGAAGAAGTACGATGTCAGGGCGGATGTTGTTTCTCAACTGCCGGGGAATATCTGAAAGGTGCATTAACTGATATGTAGCCCTGCCGCTATTCATGGCTTCACGTGAATGCTCACCATTGAAAATAATCCTGTGCATAATTCGGGAACAGGCCTCTTCAGAGAAAAGCTCAGGAATATCTCCCAGCAGCAACAGGCTGAGCATTTCGATGTCTTTTATGGAAGGATCGGAAGCTATTTGTTTTAACAGTACCTGGGGAGTAGCTGCATTCCCAACGGTATAGATCATCTTACCTGCCTGGATGATGTTTTTATTGATGGCTTCTTCAACACGGTTTATTATTTCCATAGTATTCTTTGATTCTAAAAATTATTTGATCAGTTTCACGACTTCTTTAAAACTTCCGGCTACTTCCCTTCCTGTGGTCCTTAACCTTTCCTCCGACTGATGTCCCCTTGTAACAAGGATGACCCTGATGCCGAGTTCTTTGCCCACTTCATGGTCATGGATGGTATCACCTATCATGATGATCTCTCCACTGTTTCCATCGAGTCCGGCAATCAGCTTCCTGGCATTGTCCACTTTGCCTTTGGCATAATGGTCTTCAATTCCGGATAGCTTGCTGAAATAATGTGAAATATTATGAGTGTCGACATTCTTCAAAAGGAATTCATGCTGCATGGCAGATAGTATCATTTGATTGTATCCTCTTTCTTTGAATTCAGTGAGCACTCCTTCAGCATCCTCAAAGAGGGAAGCCGTATTTATCAATTCATCATAATGTTCAATGAATTCCATTGCGGGTTGTTCAAATGGCTCTGTAGTGAAGTCAAAGCCTGCTTCAGCATAATAATCCCGCACAGGAAAAGTGAAAATCCTTCTGTAATTAGCTGTGTCAAGTTCTGCAAGATTCCGCTTCTTCAAAAGGATATTCATCGCATCAATGCATACTTTGGTGTCGTTAAGCAGTGTGCCGTTCCAGTCCCAGAAGATCGTTTTGTTTTTTTGCATGGGTCAAAAATACAGAATATGGAACTTAAAATTATCTTCTGCATTAAATTCTAGGGTTGGCATTGGGATTTTTATAAATCCCAGTATCGTAAAAAGGCCCTTCAATGTTTTTGACCTGGTGGGAATTTTTGTCAGGTCGATATCCAGTGTAAGATAGTATTGGCTGGTCCTTTTGTAATAGGGCAGGGGGCTGCCTTCATACTCATCAGGGTTTTCACTTCCACCAAGCATGCCTTTTGCCCCATAACCTACAGCCACGTTCAGCCATTTTGGGAAACGGGATTCTTTATGGAGAAAAGAATAAATATTTCCTGATAACCAGTACGTATGCCCATTGTAATCCTTTATTACACTTTCCATGGCAGTGCTACCCAAAAGGTCCGGGCGGTATTGAGCATATTCAGTTGGATGATAGGAAAATTTTAAGACAAAGCGTTGTTCTTTCCATCCGAGTTGCTGACCGATGAACATTCCTGCACCTACAGCATTAGCGATCAGGTCACCGGATGAAGCACCCCATTCTGCAGAAAATCCATCAAGGATTTCAATGGTTGTAAGAAATATAAAACCAGCTGAACCTCCGAACCAAATAGCATGTTTTTCTTTAACACCTGCCCATTTGAAAGATTCATATCCTAATCTTCCTACCCAATAAGATGTTGTAGCATGTCCCAGCTTGTCGAGGCCCTGCCATTCGCCATTGTCATTAATAAAATGGAAGGTGGATTGGGGATAATCCTTATACCATATATTATATAATCCAATCATGGTACCACTATAAATCACTGCTCCTCCAATGAGTATGCCGGTAAGTCGCTTTTTATTGATGCTACTGCTGTCAGCTTGCCCTGAAGCGCTGCTAAAACAGAATAACATTAAGAAAGCAAGCCAAATAGCCCTTTTTTTCATTAAAATTAAAGAGCGGACAGCAATGTTCAATAATGGCATTTGTAGTGGAGGTCTAGTTTCTGTTCTCTATTGCCTTATGGTATTTCCTTGCATTCCTGTTATGCTGGGTAATGGAATTCGAAAAGACGTGATAACCCGACAGGTCATCTTTGGCACAGAAGAAAAAGTAATTATGCCCTTCATAATTCAATACCGCATCAACGGATGAAATGGATGGAATGCATATGGGGCCGGGAGGCAGTCCTGCATATTTATAGGTGTTGTAGGGGGAATCTATTTCTTTATGAACATTCAAAACTCTTTTAAGCCCAAAATCACCTGACGCATATACCAGGGTAGGATCGGCTTGCAGCAGCCAGTTTCTGTGAAGCCGGTTCATATAAACTCCGGCAATCCTTGGCTTTTCATCATTCATGTTGGTTTCTTTCTCTACGATAGATGCAAGGATCACAACTTCAGCTTTGCTCAATTCAATTTCCGCTGCTTTTTGTGTTCTGCTGCCTTCCCAGAATAATTCATATTCACGATCCATCCGTTCGATAAATTGTCCGGCAGAAGTGTTCCAGTAAAACTGGTATGTATTAGGTATGAATAAACTTAAAGCAGTTTCGGTTCCTATGCCCATTTTGGAGAGGTATGCAGAATCATTGAGCAGAGATATGATGGATGCTGAGTCTGCTTCTATCTGCTTCGAAACCTTTTCGGCAAGCTGTTCCTTGGTCCTGATATTATTAAAAATAACATTTACAGGTACTTGTTCCCCCAACCTGAGCATATTGATCAGTTCATCATTGCTCATGCCCTTTTTGATGAGGAAATGTCCGGGTTTGATCAATTCAGGATATTTTTTCTTTTCAGCGAGCCACTCAAATGTATTGCGATCAATGATAATGCCATTGCTGTAAAGCGTCTTCTTCACTTCATCAAAACGGGCGTTTGTCGGAATGTAAACAGAATATGTTTCCCCTTCGGGGATCCATACATTTGTTTTGTACAGAACCCTGTAGAGGTAATATCCGGCTATCAGGGAAAGAATGAGGGTCAGGGTGAGAAAAATAAACAGAAAACGCACCCATTTGGGCCGTTTTTTTTCTCGCCTTATGCCGTATTTTGAATGATAATAAGCCATGTTGATACGCTGCTTTAATTGTTGATCAACTGCAATATAAATTCATCCGCCCAGGAATCATCTTTACTGAGCCATTCCTTTTTTACTCCGATTATGTGAAAATGTTTCCTTTTAAAGAGTTCAAGGCTGGATAAATTATCAGATATCACATTTGCATACAGCTGGTGTAACTGTAGGCGGTTGAAGGCATAGTCGATCATAAGATCCAGGGCTTCTGAGGCATACCCCTTCCCCTGCTCATCATTTGTGATCATGATACCAATGCCAGCCCGGTGGTTTAGAGGATCAAAATCGAATAGATCGATACAGCCGATTGTTTTGACGGGTTCATCTTTATACAGATCGATCATTAGTCTTAACTGCTTGACAGTAAAAATGTCATCAGCAGCATTCATTATATATTGTTCCAGGGTAAAGCGTGAAAAGGGGGTAAGGGTATTGCTGAGGTGCCACAACGACGTATCATTTTCCCATTTGTACAGCAGGTCGATATCGGCGGGCTCTAAGGCCCTGAGTTGTAATTTGTCTGATCTCATGGGAATTCTATTTCTATATTGCCTGAAAATACATGTTCTGCGGGGCCTTCGAGCCGAATATCCTTAAACGTATCACCAACCCGTCGGAATGATACCAGCAGTTCTCCTCCCAGTGCATTGACATTGATCGGTTCATCCAGATTATGCCTGATAGCCCATGCAATAGCAGCGGCGGTAATTCCAGTACCGCAAGAGAGGGTTTCTTCCTCAACGCCCCTTTCATATGTGCGGATGTTCAGTGATTCTCCTTCACCTTCGATGAAATTCACATTGGTGCCGTCAGGACTGAATCTGTTTTCATTCCTGATTGAACTTCCTTCCGTATAAACATCCAGATTGTCGAGATCGGTACAGATCTTTACAAAATGAGGTGATCCGGTATCCAGAAAGATCCCTTTTTCTTCCCAATTTGAGGCCTTAACATCATTCATTTGCAGGCTTACTTCGTATTCCGATCCGGATATGGAAAGTATGCTGGCAAGATGGGGCCCGTCAGGAGCCATGAAACGGGCATTTTGCTTTATGATGCCAAGTTGGCTGGCAAATGCAGTGATGCATCTGCCTCCGTTTCCACACATGCTGGATTCGTTTCCGTCGGAATTATAGTATCGCATGGAAAAGTCATAATTATCAGAATTATCAAGACTTATCAATCCATCTGCCCCTATCCCAAATCTTCTGTCACATAGATATGCGATAATGTCAGTCGATAACTGCATGGCATGATTTCTGATATCGATCATAATGAAATCATTGCCCGTCCCATGATATTTTTCAAATGCGATATTCATGCCTTTATAATGTAAAGTGTAAAGAACAAAGATAAGAATAAAATCACGACAAGCCCGGGCATGATAACATGGGTGAATTAACAAAATTTAACAGCGTAAAGCAAACTATGTGGGCGTATATTGTCGTTCATTTGAAACAACATTAGTATTATCGATTTTAAACAAAAATTTAACAGATGAAAAAGCTTTTAATTTACATCGGCTTGTTCCTTCTTGGAGGACTTCTTTTCTATGTTATTAATCTGTTGACATCAGGCTCACAGACACAAATCCCGCCGGCACAGGCTGAAGAAGCGCCGGTTCAGCAAAGCTCTTATTATGCAGGAATGCCAGTTATTGGCCCTGATTTTACCGATGCTGCCAATAAAACAGTGGATGCCGTGGTGCATATTCGCTCACAGTTCTCTACAAAAAGCCAGGGATATGATGATTTTTACGGCGCTTTGAGGGAATACCTCGGATACGAAAGAAGGCCGGAAAGGTCATATCCTATTTCAGGATGGGGATCAGGTGTGATCCTGAGTGCAGATGGATATATAGTGACAAATAACCATGTAGTGGAAGGGGCTGAACTTGTGGAGGTGATCCTGAACGATAAGCGTGTATATGAAGCAGAACTTATTGGACTTGATCCTTCCACCGACCTGGCATTGCTGCGTATTGATGAAAATAAACTTCCTTTTGTGGAATATGGCAATTCAGATGATGTGCGTGTTGGAGAATGGGTTCTGGCTGTCGGAAACCCCTTTAACCTGACCTCAACAGTTACAGCAGGCATTGTAAGCGCCAAAGCAAGAGACATCAATATCCTTGGCAGCCAGGGAGCCATTGAGTCCTTTATTCAAACAGATGCTGCAGTGAACAGGGGAAACAGCGGAGGTGCTCTTGTAGACACCTATGGGAAACTTGTGGGCATAAATGCAGCCATAGCTTCTAACAATGGATACTACCAGGGATATTCATTTGCCATTCCCGTGAATATTGTGAAAAAAGTTATCGGCGATCTGAAAAAATATGGAGAAGTACAGCGGGCTTATTTAGGAGTGATCATACGAGAAATCAATCAGTCTTTTGCGAACGAACTCGGACTTGAAGAAATAAGGGGCGTTTTTATTGATGGCCTGGTGGAAAATGGTGGAGCCTATAAAGCCGGTCTGGAAATAGGGGATGTTATCGTTTCAGTTGATGGGCTTGCAGTAAACAGTCTTGCACAGCTACTCGAAGTAGTGGGACAGCACAGTCCGGGAAATCACCTGGAGGTATATGTGAACCGCGATGGCAGAATGATCCCTTATGATGTTGAACTCAGTTCACAGGATGGCAAAACTACCGTGATCAGCAGCAATGAGGAGTTTTTTAATGAACGCCTGGGGGCATATTTTAGCAAGCTTACAAGCAAAGAGAAGGCAACTTTTGATGTAAAAAGTGGTCTTAAAATAGTAAGCCTGGATAAAGGCCTTCTTGACAAGGGAGGAATCCGAAGTGGTTTTATTGTTACCAGTGTAAATGCATATGCCGTGGGCTCAAAACACGAGCTGGAAGCGGCACTCGCTCAGAACAATGAGAGGGTTCGGATTACAGGCATATATCCCAATGGGATGAAGGTAACTTTTGAATTTGGATTATAATTTAGAACATTTTTAAATAATTAACATTTTTTTAGGAAATTAGTGCCGTGAAAATTTTCAAATGGGGCTTCGATTTTGTACCTTTGCATGTTTCCCATACGATTACACTAATTGTCAGGGGATATTAGATTTGGAGGCAGAAGAATATGAGACAATTAAAGATCACTAAATCAATTACCAACCGCGAAACAGCATCTCTAGATAAGTATCTCCAGGATATTGGTAAGGAAGAGCTTATTACAGCTGATGAAGAAGTAGAACTTGCGAAAAAGATCAAGGCAGGCGATCAGCTTGCACTTGAAAAGCTAACAAAAGCAAATCTTCGCTTTGTTGTTTCGGTTGCTAAACAATATCAGAATCAGGGGCTTAGTTTGCCCGACCTTATCAATGAAGGAAATCTGGGGCTCATTAAGGCAGCAAAGCGTTTTGACGAAACCCGTGGGTTTAAATTTATCTCCTATGCCGTTTGGTGGATCCGCCAGTCAATCCTGCAGGCTCTTGCCGAGCAATCAAGGCTTGTCAGACTTCCGCTCAACCAGGTTGGTTCATTGAATAAGATTAAGAAAGCAACATCAAGGCTTGAACAGCTATATGAGCGTCCCCCGATGGTGGATGAGATCGCAGAACTGATGGAACTACCTGAATATAAGGTGGACAAGGCCATGAAGATCACAACACGTTACGTTTCAATGGATGCACCCATCAACCAGGAAGAAGATACCAAATTTCTGGATGTTTTCATTAGTGATGATGTTCCGCATACAGATAGTGATCTGATGCGTGAATCACTTAACAAAGAGATCCAGCGCTCGCTGGCCACTTTGACCCCAAAGGAAAGGGATGTAATCAACCTGTATTACGGAATTGGAATGGCGCATGGCCTCACCTTGGAAGAGATCGGAGCCAAATTCGACCTGACCAGGGAACGGGTCCGGCAGATAAAAGAAAAAGCCATCCGACGCCTGAAACATACTTCCAGAAGTAAATTATTAAAAGCATATTTGGGCGAATAAGAGTTTTTGTCAATAAAAAAGGGGCAACAAAATTATTTTGTTACCCCTTTTTTTATACTTTTGAGTTCCATAGTAATCAGGTATATCGGAGTGAAAACCTGATGATTTCATGAACCTTAATAAACAATTTTGATTATGGGACTAAACCATTTTGAGTCTTCGCTGAAAACCTGGATCGATGACGAAAGAGCTGCATTGGAATTTGTCAGTTTGCTTGGAAAACTCTTCCTTGACAAAAATGTTGAACTGATTCTGTTCAGAAGCCAGCTGATCGACAGAAGTGCAAGTGTGGTATTGTACAAACACTCATATGCAGTAAATGTAGTCGGATACACCCTTGATATCAATAATTCGCTCATGCTTGCAAAGGTTATTCAGGAAACTGATATTGAGCATGCAAGGCTCGACATTGGAAAGCTCAACCATGAGTGGACCCAGGAAAAGGATAAGTATGCGGATGCAAAAGCTTTTGTTGCCGATAAATTAAAAGACGGCATTGGTAAGGTGCCAGCCTACCATGAACCCCGTGATGTGGTTCTCTTCGGTTTCGGCCGTATTGGTCGTTTGCTCCTTAGGGAATTGATCATTCAGGGAAATGGGAGCCAGCTTAGAGTGCGCGCCGTTGTTACGCGAAAAGTGACTGATGAGGACATCGAAAAACGTGCATCCCTGATTCGTCATGATTCTATCCACGGTCCATTCAGGGGGAATGTGATTACCGATCTTGAAAACAAATGCATCATTGTAAATGGCACTGTTGTTAAGATGATGGAGGGAAGCAATCCGGAAGATATCGATTATGAAGCTGAAGGAATTCATAATGCCGTCCTACTCGATAATTCGGGGGCTTTCACCGACAGGGAGGGGCTTGGAAGGCATTTAAAAGCCAAAGGCATTAGCCAGGTCGTTCTTACTGCACCTGCTAAAGGCGACATCCCCAATATCGTTTATGGTATTAATCATCTGGATGTGAAGGTTGAGAATGAAAATATTTTCTCCGCTGCTTCATGTACCACAAATGCCATTGTCCCTACACTTTCAGTTCTTGAGAATAAATATGGAATTGAAAAGGGACATATTGAAACCATACATGCATTTACCAACGACCAGAACCTTACGGATAATTACCACAAGAAGCCACGACGTGGAAGGTCGGCTCCGATGAATATGGTTATTACTTCTACGGGTGCCGGAACGGCAGCAGCTAAAGCGATCCCTTCATTGAAAGGGAAACTGACTGCAAATGCTGTGAGGGTGCCTATTCCCAATGTTTCTCTCGCTTTGATATCGTTAACATTGAAAAGAACAACCACCAAAGAAGAGGTGGATGCAATCATGAAAGACGCTGCATTGTATGGAAAACTGGTTGAGCAAATAAGGTATTCTGCATCCAATGAATCTGTTTCTACCGATTTTATTGGTGATCCTGTTGCCGGGATTTATGATGCACCTTCCACCCAGGTATCGGCAGATGGAAAAAGCATCGTTATTTATATCTGGTACGACAATGAATTTGGCTATACCATACAGGTAATCAGATTGGCCAAGTATGTTGCAGGCGTAAACAGATTCAGATACTATTAAAAAATAAAATTCAAAATATTACAGGGCAATTCAAACCGGGTTGCCCTGTTTAATTAAAAAGCATTTATCTAGCTAAGATTTAAATCATGTCTGACACAAAGTATATTTTCGTAACCGGCGGTGTAACTTCTTCACTTGGGAAAGGCATTATTACTGCTTCAATAGCAAAATTGTTGCAAGCAAGGGGCTTCTCAACCACCACGCAGAAGATAGACCCCTATATCAATGTTGACCCGGGAACGCTGAATCCATATGAGCATGGCGAATGTTATGTGACTGAAGACGGAGCGGAGACCGATCTCGACCTTGGCCATTATGAGAGGTTTTCCAATGTGAATACATCCCAGGCAAATAATGTCACAACCGGGAGGATATACCAACATGTGATCAATAAAGAAAGGCATGGTGATTACCTTGGCAGTACAGTCCAGGTAATCCCCCATATTACCGACGAGATCAAACGGTCGGTAATGATCCTCGGAGAGACCGGGAAATATGATTTTGTGATAACTGAGGTTGGCGGAACCGTAGGTGATATTGAATCCTTGCCCTATGTGGAAGCCATACGTCAGCTTCGCTTTGATCTTGGGAACAGTTGTGTGGTGGTGCATCTTACCCTTGTACCTTATCTGGCGGCAGCCGAAGAACTTAAGACCAAACCTACCCAGCATTCAGTTAAAACAATGCTCGAAGCAGGAGTGCAGCCCGATATTATCGTTTGCCGCTCAGAAAAACATCTTGGAGAACATATAAGGCAAAAGATATCACGATTCTGCAATGTCCCCATATCCTCGGTGAAGGAATCAATCGATGCAGAAAGCATTTATGATGTACCACTGCTGATGCGGGATGAGAAGCTCGATGAAGAGATCCTCAAAAAGACGGAAATGCCTTTGGCAAATTTTCCTGACCTTACAAAATGGGAAAACTTTCTCCTAAAGCTTAAGAACCCCAAGGGAACGGTTCATATTGGACTCATTGGCAAATATGTGGAGCTGAAGGATGCTTATAAATCGATCCTTGAATCATTTATTCATGCAGGCGCAGAGAATGAATATGAAGTGAAAGTGGAGAGTATTCAATCAGAAACCATTACGGATGTCAATGTTGAGGAGAAACTGAAACATTTAAGTGGAATCCTGGTCGCTCCGGGTTTTGGCGAGCGAGGAATTGAGGGCAAGATATCGTCCATAAAATGGGTAAGGGAAAACAATATTCCTTTCTTAGGAATTTGCCTGGGCATGCAATGTGCTGTGATTGAATTTGGGAGGAATGTACTTGGTTTCGATGGGGCACATTCAACAGAATTTGATCCTGATACTGCCTATCCGGTGATTGATATCATGGAAGATCAAAAGTCGATTGATGATAAAGGAGGGACCATGAGACTGGGAGCTTATCCATGCCGTATAATTAAGAATAGCAAGTCGTTCGAAATTTATGGAGAAGAGAATATCCGCGAACGTCACCGTCATCGCTTTGAGTTCAATAATAAATATCTTGACGACTTTAAAGATGCCGGTATGCTGGCAGTAGGTATCAATCCTGATGAAAATCTTGTTGAGATGATGGAGATCCCTGATCATCCTTGGTTTATAGGCGTTCAGTTTCATCCGGAATACAAAAGCACCGTTGCAAATCCGCACCCGCTTTTTGTAAGCTTTGTTAAAGCCTGTATCGAAAAAAGTACGAAGAAGTCGTAAAGGTCAAATTGCGTATATTTGCCAACTCAAATTAGAAAAAAGGATACATGAACAGGAATACGATCATCGGGCTGGTTTTGATCTTCGCCATTTTTATTGGCTGGAGTTACTGGATGCAGCCTTCAGAAGAGGAATTGGAAGCGCAGCGGCAGGAGCAAATCGCCGCACAAAAGGAACTCCGGATAAATGATTCCATTAAGGCGGTAAAAAGAGCTGAGCAACAAGCTGCCATTTTGCAGCAGCAGGCAGTTGCAGCTGAAACAATTCCCGCTACTATAGCCGACAGTTCATCACAATACAAAAGCCTGTCTAACAAATATGGTGCATTTGGATTGTCAGGCGAAGGGACTGATGAATTTATCACGATTGAAAGCGATCTGTTAAAACTTACCTTTTCTACAAAAGGGGGGCGTGTATATTCGGTCGAACTTAAGAATTATGAAACATTTGATTCAATACCCCTGATCCTCTTCAATTCTGATTCAGCAAGGTTTGGGTATAATTTCTATTCAAAAGGCATTGCTTTAAATACCAATAATTTTTACTTTCAGGCATCGCTGCCGGAAGGGACAACGAGTAATTACATCCGTGTGAGCGGTGATGATTCAGTGAAACTGATCATGAGGTTGTACGCTGATGCTTCTGCAACAGCTGTAAATTCGGGTAAATATTTTGAGTATGCCTTCACCGTGAAGGGTGATAAATATATGATTGATTATGACCTTCATCTGCACGGATTGGGTGATGTGATCAATTCAAGGGATCCTTCCATACTTGAGCTTGATTGGCTTACATTCTTGCGTAAGCAGGAGAAAACTGTTGACAGGCTCAGTGGAACCACAACCTATTTTCGTTCGCTTGATGGTGAGGTGGATTACCTCTCTGAATCGGATGAAGATGAGAAAGATTTCCATGATAAACTTCAGTGGGTTTCACAGAAGCAGCGCTTCTTCACAACAACACTGATCATTGATAATGAAGCCTTTGCCAATCCACTTCTTGCTCATTCAACGGATCCAAATCCATATAGCAGCCGTTACCTGAAGACCATGATGGCCAAGCTTGATGTTCCGGTTGATGGCTTTAATGACAGCCGTACTAAATTCCGCTTTTATTTCGGGCCGAATGATTACAACATCCTTCGCAGCTACAAAATGGATCTGGAACGTCAGATCCCGCTGGGCTGGAGTTTTTTCCTGTTGCAGTGGATCAATCGTTTTGCTGTGATTCCTGTATTCACATGGTTGGGACATTATGGATGGAATTATGGTATTGTGATATTACTCTTAACGATCATGCTGAAGATCGTTCTCTTCCCGATTGCATACCGTACCTACCGGTCAACAGCTAAGATGAGGGTATTGAAACCCGAGATTGATGAGATCTCAAAGAAATTCCCGAATAAGGCTGATTCAATGAAAAAGCAGCAGGCCACCATGGCCTTGTACAAAAAGGCCGGCGTAAATCCCATGGCCGGCTGTGTGCCTATGCTGTTGCAGTTTCCGATCCTGATTGCTTTGTTCAGGTTCTTCCCTGCATCCATTGAACTCAGGCAGCAGTCTTTCCTGTGGGCTACTGATCTTTCAAGTTATGACTCCATTGCAACACTGCCCTTTGAAATCCCGTTTTATGGCGACCATGTGAGTTTGTTTACCCTTTTAATGACGGTTTCTACCATTATCTACACCTGGATGAATAACCAGATGATGAGCAGCAGCCAGCAGATGCCGGGTATGAAGACCATGATGTACCTCATGCCGGTTATGTTCCTTGGTATTTTTAATAATTATGCTGCAGGCTTAAGTTATTATTATTTCCTGGCTAACATCATCACCTTTGGTCAGATGTTCGTAATCAGGCGTACGATCAATGAAGACAAGATCTACCAGAAACTTCAGGAAAACAAAAAGAAGCCTAAAAAACAATCAGGTTTCCAGAAGCGCTTGGAAGATGCTGCCAAAAAGCGCTCTAAGCCCAAAAAATAGAAAGCGATCTAAACTTTAATTCTGAGCTATGAGGAAAAAACCACGGCTGGGTTTCTGGCAAATCTGGAACATGAGTTTCGGGTTCCTCGGTATTCAATTTGGCTTTGCCCTGCAAAATGCCAATGCATCACGTATTCTGCAAACTTTCGGTGCAGATGTTGAACACCTGAGCTGGTTCTGGCTGGTGGCACCAATCACCGGCATGCTTGTTCAGCCCGTTGTAGGTTATTTTAGCGACAGGACCTGGAACAGACTTGGTCGTAGAAGGCCCTACTTTCTTGCAGGAGCCTTCCTTACTGCAACTGCACTCATCCTGATGCCAAATGCCCCGCATCTGGCATCATTCATTGCGCCTATGTTTATAGGGGGTGGTTTATTGATGATCATGGATGCGTCCATGAATATTTCAATGGAACCATTCAGGGCGCTGGTTGCTGATAAATTGCCTGATGAACAGCATACACTTGGCTTTTCCATGCAAACCCTTCTTATTGGGATTGGTGCAGTGATCGGATCCTGGCTGCCATACATACTCGGAAATTATTTTGGTGTTCCTAAGGAAGCCGCTGCGGGACTTGTACCACCCAATGTGGTTTACTCTTTCTATTTCGGTGCATTTGTGTTGATCTCTGCCATCATTTGGACGGTAACAACAACAAAAGAATATCCCCCTGAGTTTTATGAGGAGGAAAAAGTTGAAGAGGCAGAGAAAACGAAAAAGAAATTTGGTATTCCAAAACAAATGTTGCAACTGCTCCTGGTTCAGTTTTTCTCATGGTTTGCATTATTCTCAATGTGGGTATATACCACACCGGCCATCGCAAGGCACTTTTATGGGACTACTGATCCATCTTCATCAGCTTACCAGGAAGCGGGCGATTGGGTTGGAATATTGTTTGGTATATACAATGGTGTTTCGGCAATGATTGCTTTGTCCCTGCCGCTGATAGCGAATAGAATAGGCCGTAGAGCCACCCATGCCATCGCATTGTCTCTCGGAGGGATCTCCTTTATCTCAATTCTGATCATTCCGGATGCCAATTTGCTCATTATTCCCATGATAGGGATTGGAATTGCCTGGGGAAGTATCCTGGCTATGCCATATGCCATGCTGGCAAACAGCATTCCTCCCAAACAAATGGGTGTATTTATGGGACTGTTCAATATGTCCATTACCATTCCGCAGATCGTGAACGGAATCAGTGGGGGGTTGATCCTTAAGTATGTGTTTGGCGGTGATCCGCTATATTCATTGGTAATGGCCGGTGTTCTGATGATCATTGCAGCGATCTCAACCATGTTTGTGAGTGATAAATTGGATTTGAAGCGGAAATAGTGTTATCCAGCCCCCAATGATTATGAATTATGGATTATGGATTATGGATTCTCGTTTGATATTTAGTAACCAGGGACCAGTATCTAGCATCTAGCATCCAGCATCCAGTATCCCAATGATTATGAATTATGGATTATGGATTATGGATTGAAAAAACAGCATCCAGTCCCGATTCCCGGTCCCCGGGATCGAGGATCCCAATGATTATGAATTATGGATTATGGATTATGGATTCTCGTTTGATATTTAGTAACCAGGGACCAGTATCCAGCATCCAGATTCTACTTCCCCGGACGCACCTCATATTCTTTCGTCACCA
>CAZASJ010000024.1:0-6327 GCA_964487735.1 uncultured Bacteroidales bacterium
AAACTTAGTCCTCATGAATCGTTATCTACGTAGTTGTTCCAATTACTCCAATTACTCTTTGGTAGTTTTAACGAAAGAGGATAATTCATAATTCATAATCCATAATCCATAATCAACTAACGTCTATGCTTCACGAGGGTTTTCAACTTCCACTTGCCTGTAAGGTAATAGATAAAGGAAAGGATGGCACCGGCGGCCCATGCGCCTGGGATTCCCCACCAGATGCCGGTAATGCCCATGTCAATCGACAGAAAATAACACAATGGAATACGTATAACCCAGAGCGCAATGAATGTAATAAGCATTGGGATCATGGTGTCGCCGGCACCACGCATTACACCACCTATGGTGAACATAGCTGTAAAAACAACATAAAACGGACTTACAATATAGAGGTATTCCATGCCCAGCCGAATGACCTCAGCATCATCCGTAAATAAGCGCATCAGAGGCCCTGCCAGTAACAATGCTATTAACGTAATGCTAAAAGCAAAAATGGAAGTCATAAATATCGTCGAAATCAAGCCTGTTCTTACCCTTTCTGGCTTATTGGCCCCAAGGTTTTGTCCGACAAATGTCGATAAAGCAGCGGCAAAGTTCATGGCCGGCATGGCTGCAAAAGAGTCAATACGGAATACTACGGAATAGGCCGCCACCGAATTCGTGCCAAATGGATTTACCAGCCAATACATCACCATCATGCTGAGCGCAACAAAAGATTGTTGTAAGCCAATAGGAATCCCAATGCGAATATTTGCTTTGAATAATTCCTTATCAAATACCATCTTCCGCCAGGAAAGATTTATGATTTCATGTGTCCTGTTCAGGTAAACAATGGCTGTGATAAACGCGCCTCCCTGTGCTACAATGGTTGCTGCTGCGGCACCTTCTACGCCCCATCCGAACCCAACAACAAAAAGAAAGTCGAACCCAATGTTCATCAACGTTGCAATGATCATGAAGTAAAGTGGTGTTTTTGAATCGCCTAAGCCCCTGAGTATAGCACTTGTGGCATTAAATCCAAAAAACAATACCAGTCCCGACAGGTAGATTTTTAAATACCTGTCTGCCATCGGTATTATGTCTTCCGGCAATGCAATCAATTCAAAAATCTCCGTACTGAAATAGATGCCAAGCAGACTCACAAAGATTGATGCAAAGAAAATGAAGATATAAAGCGTATCAATGGCACGTTTTACTTTTTCATAGTCTTTGGCTCCGAAATATTGTGAAATGATCACAGTTGAACCAATGGCAATACCGATGATAAATGATATAAGAGCAAAAATGATGGGGAAGGATGAACCTACAGCTGCCAGTGCCTCTTTGCCGATATACTTTCCTACAATGATGCTATCCACTACATTATATAGTTGTTGGAAGACATTTCCAAGCAACATGGGAGTAGCAAACTGGAAAATCAGTCTGCTTTCTTTACCAATACTGAGGTCCTTCATGTAATGGATTCTTGTACCTGAATCGGCGTATAATTGCCAAAACTAGTAAAATTTAAGCGGTATATCGATAAAATTCAATATAGGAAAACAAAGAAAGACTATTTTTGTTTCAAGCTTATGATGATCGATTACAAACGAATAAAAAAAATGGCTGCTATCTTTATGATAGGAGTATTTATGCTGCCTTTTTACGCAGCTTCCCAGGATCAATATCCTAAAAATTATTTCCGCTCACCAGTGGATTTTGCAATAACTTTATCAGGGACCTTTGGTGAGCTGAGATCCAGCCACTTTCATTCAGGTATTGATATTAAAACAGGAGGTGTGTCAGGCAAAAATGTGTATGCGGTAGCAGATGGTTATGTTTCCAGGATAAAGGTCTCGGCAACGGGTTTTGGGAATACTTTGTATGTAACTCACCCCAATGGATATGTATCGGTATATGCCCATTTAAGCAGGTTTAACAAGGATATCGCTCCTTATGTAAAGGCAAAGCATTATAAACACGAATCTTTTGAACTGAATGTATTCCCCGACAAGGACCAGATTATTGTAAAGAAAGGAGAGGTAATCGCATATTCAGGGAATAGCGGAGGTACCATGGGCCCCCATCTGCATTTCGAAATGCGTCTTGAAAGCACCCAGACACCTGTAAATCCACTGCTTTTTGGTTATGAAGTAAAGGATTATATCAGGCCTGAGATCCATTGGCTAAAAGTTATACCATCCGGCCCCGGTTCACTAGTTGACGGGCAAACTGATGCCAAAGTTTTCAAGGTTGATGGCTGGGGAGAACAGCACAGAATTAAAAACAGTGATACCATTCTGATTTCAGGCCCCTTTTCTCTTGCTGTGAACACCTATGATAAACTCAATGGTGCGAACAATAAAAACGGGGTTTTCGAGATACTGTTGAATGTTGATAGCCTGCCTGTTTACCAGCATGATCTGGAAAAGTTTGATTTTGTAGAGTCAAGGTATATAAACAGCCTGATCGATTATGGTGAGTACATGGACAATAGAAAGCATTATCAGCGTACCGAGATCGACCCAAACAATAAGCTTAGTATTTATGGGGATGTTTTGAATGGAGGAATTTTATATTTCGATGATACAGCTTTCCATAGGCTTGAATATGTTATTCGGGATTTTGAAGGGAATGTTTCAAAGCTTCCCATTGTTATTCAGGCATCTCCTTATACAGATCCGGCAGGATTCCCGCCACCTTCTGCTGCTGTTTATTTCAGTATTGAAGCGAAAAATGAATTCTCAGCAGAAAATATTGATCTGAGCCTTCCTGGCAGCTGCCTGTATCGTGATCTTTGGTTTGAATATAGTTATGACAGTATGCCAGCCGGAGCATTCTCCCGTATTCATATGTTGCATAACGACAGAACACCTGTACACAAGTATTTTACGGTAGATGTTGTTCCTGATTCAATCCCAAAACAAACAGATAAACTATTGCTGGCTCGTATCACAGATAAGGGGGATTTTATTTCCTACGGTGGTAAATGGGAAGATGGATATCTGAAAGCCAGCATCAGGGCATTTGGAAGCTATACCGTTCTCCTTGATACCTTGCCCCCTAAAGTGGAATCTGTTAATATTTCTTCAGGACAAATAAAGGCTGATCGCAAAACAATTAAGCTTACAATAAGTGATGAGCTGTCAGGGATTAAAAAATACAGAGCTACCCTGAATGGCAACTGGTTGCTGATGGAATATGATGCTAAAAACAATCTGCTAACCTACCATATAGATGAACGCCTTCATAAAGGCAGGAATGAGTTTATTCTAGAGGTGATCGATCAACGGGAAAATATAACTGTTTTCAGGAAAACACTTGACAGGCAGTAGAAAAAATTATCTTAAAAGAACCAGAGTGCCGTTTAGCTTTTTTGTTTCGCGATTCGTATCTTCCAGGCCAATGTCGTAAATGGCCAGCCACACATAAGTCCCCGTAGGAGCAGGTGAGTCTTTATACTTGCCATCCCATGCAGCATTCAGTCCTTTGCCCTGGTAGATCAGCGTTCCCCATCTGTCAAAGATGTACATCTCGAAATTACTGATGTTTTCTACTTGTAGCAGGAATACATCATTTAGTCCATCTCCATTTGGAGTGAAGGCATTTGGCGCTTCTACAGCCGGGGCACAATTGTATGTTCCGATCATGATGCTATCGGTCATTTCTCCGCATGGATTGCTAACATACAAGTAATATTCATTGCTGTCAGAAACGGTGAGTGTTGTTCCCTGGCTGTAATCACTCCATAAAAAGTGATGAAAAGCACTATCAATACCAGGATCAAGTGTTATTTCCTGTCCCAGACAAAAAATAGTATCATTTCCAAGATCAAACAGGGGAATTGTCAGGCCATAAACAGTTATGCTATCATTGTGTTTGCAACCAAAATTATCATTCACTTCCAGCCAGAAGTCTCCTTCAGTGTCGGTTGTGTAGCTCGGGCCATCACTGCCATCCTGCCATTGATAGGCTGTATAGGTTCCTATGGGAATGATCTCAAGAAAATCATTTGGACAGATGACGGTATCCGGCGGGAGAAATCGGCCGGGATCAGGGGGATTGCTGATTGTGATCTGATCGTAAAAATCTGTGCATCCGATCAGGCCTTCAATAGAATAAGTTCCCGGCATTGAAATGGTCCTTGTTGTACCTGAGGATCCATCTTCCCAAACAAGGTTCGCATTGTCGCAAATACCGCTGATATCAAATGTAATGCTCTCCCCGGTACAAATCGTTGTATCCGGCCCCAGGTCAAGGATGGGGGTCGGGGATTCGACGCTTACATCTTCAACGAAGTAAGCCGAATAGCTTCCATCCCACGTAGTGAACGTTGTCTTGGTAAGTTCAGAATTGGTAAGAAAGTTTCCAATTGTAATGTACTTTTCTCCGCCCACAGCAGTATAAGTGCCATGGACTTCCACCCAGTTGTCTTTGTCATCGATCACATGCCCAATGGGATTTTTTATATGCGCATCACCTTGGATATCAATTATTCCCGTTCCGGTTTGTACCAATGGGAACTCGGAGAAATGTGCTCCCATACCATCAATGGCAAAGCGGCTGTCGTCAGCACAGGATACATAAAATGAAACGGTGTATGTGATTCCTGCCTGAAGGACACATGCCATTTCGCCCTGAAGGTATTCCCTGTATGTGCCGTTGGTTGAATAGTAGGATATGATATTGGCATAAGCACTGCCTGACCTTGAATCCTGAAATCCCCATTGGTTTGAAGGAACCCCAAAATTGCCAGTATTGCAGGCATTCAGGTAATCTGTTGATCCATCACCCGGTGAACCCCAATATTTACACCTGTTGATCTGTCCTTGTGCGCTCGGACAGCCAAGTCTCTCATCAAGTCCACAATTCCTGATCAGGTTCTGAGCATTGCTTGTACTGAAAAATAAGACTGACATGAAAGTCAGCATAAGCATATACCGTGAGGAGTGCATCATAGCTTTTCTTCAGCACAAATGTAGATAAACCCGTAAAAATTGTCAACAGTAAATCAGCCAACGGTCAATTTGGAAAAGTATAAGGGAATTTATTGTGAAATTACAGGTTCAGAAGGCTGGCTTCATAAATGAAATAATCCGGGAGCGCTTTTCTGGTGTAGTTGGTCAGTCGCTTTGTCATGCCTATGGTTGATCCGTCACAACGAATGAAATACTGTATTTCATGCAAACAGCGCTTTTTGAAGTTTTGGACCGGGAATATTTTGTTGACAAGTCCGAGCGCATGTGCTTCTTCTACGCCAAACTCCTTCCTGAACTGAATCTCCAGTGCACGTGAGTGGTGGATATATTGAGCAAGGAAAAATGGCAATGCTCCGGAAGGATGCAATCCATATTTATTGTGTGCCATGATGAAGCGGGTCCCTTCTGTTGCGAAACGGATATCCATACATAGGCTGGCTCCTATGAATGGTGTAACGATATTGCCCACAATGCCGGAAAAACACAGTTTACGGTATTCTGACAGGACTTTGATGATTTTATTGAGGATGTTTATCTCCCTGAAGCGGATGTTCTTTTTTGCGAATACCGGAGGCCGGTTTTCTCCTTCACAATCTGGCTGTGGGCCCAATATGCCGGAGATGAATTGATCATAATCTTCCTCCCCATACCGGCCTTCCTCGTTAATGATAAACAGTGCCTTGATCGAAGGTTTTCCCTCACTTTGTTTGATATAGTCAATCAGTAGATTGCTTTCATTTATGTCGGTTACCAGGTGGAAGACGCTTTCTTTGATCGTGATCACTGCAATGCCTTCAATTTCTTCAGTTGAAAAACTGCTCCTTTCAATGTTTTCCATGATGATGATTTCTAAATATATATTTTAATAATGTGGTAATGGCTCAGGATACCTTAAAGATAGTTTTTTTATTTATAATTTTAAAATGAGTGCACAGCTTATTCGATAAAACAACCATTAGGAATTTAATATTTGTGATTTCGCAGAATATTCTTTTCGTAGCAGGCCAAACCGCAGCAGGTCTTTATAGATTCCGTTTACATATTTGGCCTCCCTTAACCTTCCTTCTTCAACAAAACCAAATTTTCGCATAAGTTTTACAGAGGGTATGTTGCCATCGATCACTTCAGCTTCCAGCCGGTAAAGGTTCAATCGTTTGAACCCAAACTCAATGATTGCTCCAAGGGCTTTTTCTCCATATCCTTTTGCCTGCATATTATTGCTTATGAACAGGCTGACCTCAGCTTTGTGGTTGATCCATTTTATGTTTTTAATACAAACCTGACCGATCGTTTTTCCTTCCTGCTCTATCCTGAAACATATTTTTGATGGCATTCATGGATCCCTGAAGCGCCTGAAGGTGGACTA
>CAZASJ010000024.1:6337-39578 GCA_964487735.1 uncultured Bacteroidales bacterium
AGGATAGGACCTGGCCTCTGCAAGTGTTTCCAGAATACCAGGATCATTCAGGATGCCTTGTATCTCAGGATCCGGTTCTTCGTGCCTTACAAGCTTAATGTCTTTAATTGAAATAATCATGGATTCTCAATATAAATGTTGAAAAAGTAAATATAAGGAATAATCTTAAAAGCACTTCAAAATGATGTTGAAAACCCTTCGATAAATCCTTAAAACTGCTCCATAAACTATCCCTCAAATTCCATATCTTTGCGCTATGAAAGAAACAATATTGATCCTTGATTTTGGTTCTCAATATACACAACTGATCGCCAGGCGTGTACGGGAACTGAATGTTTATTGTGAAATACATCCTTTCAATAAGGTCCCCAGGATTGATGGTGATATCAAGGGTGTAATTCTTTCCGGAAGTCCTTTTTCCGTCAGGGGGAAGGATGTTCCCAATCCTGATCTGAATGCTATCAGGAAGGTTGTTCCTACCCTTGGCGTGTGCTACGGTGCACAGTTGATGGCGCAGCAGGATGGGGGAGAAGTTGCACCTTCCGAAGTCAGGGAATATGGTCGTGCAAACCTTGCCTATATTAACCGTAATAGTGATCTGATGAAGGGTATAGGCGATAACAGCCAGGTATGGATGTCGCATGGTGATACAATCCTCAAACTTCCCGAGGGTTTTCAAATAATTTCCAGTACACATGATGTGAAAGTTGCAGGCTATAAGATTGAAGGTGAAGACACATACGGAATTCAGTTTCATCCTGAGGTATATCATTCAACAGAAGGTACTAAACTGCTGAAAAATTATGTAGTGGATATATGCGGATGCTCACAGGCCTGGACTCCCGATTCATTTATTGAAACAACAATTGAAAAAATACAGTATACCATCGGAGATGATAAGGTTGTACTTGGCCTTTCAGGTGGAGTCGACTCTTCTGTTGCAGCTATGTTGCTGCATAGATCTATAGGTAGCAATCTGCATTGTATTTTTGTTGATAATGGCCTCCTTCGTAAGAATGAATTTGAAAAAGTACTGGAATCATATCATGGTATGGGCCTGAATGTGACCGGTGTTGATTCCAAACAACGGTTTTATGATGCGCTGGCAGGAATTTCTGACCCCGAAGAGAAAAGGAAAGCCATTGGGCGCACATTTATTGAAGTTTTTGACGAAGAAGCTCACAGGATTGAAGATGTTGCCTGGTTGGCACAAGGAACAATATATCCGGATGTGATTGAATCAGTATCTGTTAAAGGCCCTTCAGCCACCATAAAATCCCATCACAATGTAGGAGGATTGCCGGATATAATGAAGCTGAAAATAATTGAGCCACTCAATTCGTTATTCAAAGATGAAGTACGGAGGATCGGCAAAGCCATGGGAATGCCGCAGCATCTTCTGGGCCGACATCCTTTTCCGGGGCCCGGACTGGGTATCAGGATTATAGGGGATGTCACAGCTGAAAAGGTCAGGATCCTTCAAGAAGTTGATAATCTCTTCATCGAAGGACTGAAGAAGAATGATCTGTATGATGAGGTATGGCAGGCATTGGCTGTTTTGCTCCCTGTTCAATCGGTTGGTGTTATGGGCGACGAAAGAACATATGAAAATGTTGTTGTGTTGAGAGCTGTAGGCTCTACGGATGGCATGACTGCCGATTGGTCGCATTTACCGTACGAGTTCCTGTCGAAGGTATCAAATGATATCATCAACAGGGTGAAAGGCGTAAACAGGGTGGTATATGATATTAGCTCCAAACCACCTTCAACAATTGAATGGGAATAACTAAGCCAACATATCGAATGAGAAAGCAAGTGCTCATCATCTTTTTGTTTTTCACTGCCTTTGCAGGACCTGTAATCCTTTTTGGACAGGAGATTGAAAAATCAGAACTCATTGAAAACATCAAGGGAAAGGATTACTACATCCACAGCGTGGAGCAGGGACAGACATTATATTCAATATCCAAAGTGTATGGATTGCCTGTAGATGAAATTCAATTTGAGAACCCCGATGCAGTGCAAGGGATTTCAATTGGTCAGCAATTGCGCATTCCTGTAATTAGCAGAGAGAAAGTAATCTCTGATGAAATGCGCAAAGGCGATTTCAGATTTGTATTTCACATTGTGAAAAAAGGAGAAACCCTTTATGGAATTTCCAAGATCTATGATGTTTCGGTTGATGAGCTCAAAAAAACAAACCCTGAATGGAGCCAGGGATTGAAACCGGGGCAATATCTTAAGATTCCGATGAAAGAGGTGGCCGTGCTCAGTCCGGTGGAGGTAAAACCCAATGAAGATGGAAAAGTACATACTGTTGCAGTAGGAGAAACATTGTACAGCATCGCCAGAAAATATCAAATTGGGATTCCTGATCTTAAAGCTGTAAACCCCGGTATCAGCAATAACCTGAGCCTTGGACAAAAGGTAAGGATCCCGGAGCCTCAGCTTAGTGAATCGCCTCAGGAAGAAACGAAATATATTGAGCATACAGTCAAAAGCAAAGAAACGCTCTATAGCATTGCCAGAAATTACAGGATTAGTATCGACAGCCTGATGACATTCAATCCCGGACTGGATCAGGATATTTTCCCGGGGGAAGTAATCAGGATACCGGCTAAACAGAATACGGACGATTATATCACCCACCGTGTGCTTGAAAAAACCAAATTGAAAAAAATTGCATCGAAATATGCTGTGGGTGTCACAGCGATGAAAGATGCCAATCCTGACTTTGGCTCCCGTGTATATCCCGGCGATATGCTTATGATACCCCTGGGGCCTGCACCGGATGTTAAACCTGATGATGTCCATCTGGTTGTTACGCCCCCGGAGATTATTCCCGTAAAGCACGAAAAAACAGACAGCGTCAGGTGTTTCGAAAATATGTATCGCTCCCAAAAGGAGATTAAAATAGCACTTATGATTCCTCTGTATGCCGAAGAGGTTCGGGATATTGATGTATCGGGAGAGGTCTCAGCCCTGGACCCTGCCGCACATAAGTCTTTTAATTTTATACAATTTTATGAAGGCTTTTTGATGGCCCTGGAGGAATTGGAACAAGAAGGCTTGGTCGTTAAGTTGTATGTATATGACGTGGACGAAAAAGTATCCAAGACCATTAGTGTATTGCAACAACCTGAACTTCCTGATATGGACCTGATTGTTGGTCCATTCTTTAGCAGGAATTTTCAACTTGTATCAAATTTTGCTGAAATGTTTGATATTAAGATCGTGAATCCTTTCACCAGAAGGACTGAAGTACTCAATAGCCCGCAGGTGTTCAAAGTGAAGCCTTCTCGTGATGTGCAGGCCGAATTGCTTTCGGACTTTGTTTCGAGCTATTACCCGGAGTCTAATATTATCCTGGTGCGCAACAATAAGTTTCAATATTCGGAGGAAATACAGAAAATTAAGAGCATGCTCGAAAAGCAAGTTCCTTTTGGTGTGAAAGTGCCTAATAGCAAGATATATGACTTAATTGCTGAATATTCAAAAGCCGATACCAACCTGGTGAAAGGAACTTTGTACAGCAGTCTTACAGTGGAAAACAGGCAGATCCTGACTGAAGAACTTGAAAGAGCACCCGGCGACAGCACATTCTTTTCAAATGGCATAGCGGAAGTGATCTATGCTACTGACAGTATTTATGGGGTTATGAGAAATATTTCCGTTGCCAGGAATAATCTCATCATCGTTCTTTCAAATAATGAAATTTTTGCTCCTGAGATATTGACAAGACTTAACGATCTGAAGGATACTATTGATATAACGGTAGTCGGCATGCCTGAATGGGACCTTCTTGATAACCTGGAAACAGATTACCTGCTTGACTTGAATGTTTACTTTTTCTCAGATACTTACATGGATCATGGTGATCCGGAAGTAGAGGCCTTTGTGTATGAATTCAGAGAGCGGTTTAAAACCCAGCCTGACCAATATGCCTTTGAGGGGTATGATGTGGCCAGTTTCTTTGCCGGTGCAATGATGCGTTTTGGAAATGATTGTGAGAAATGCCTTCCTTTCTACCAGAAAAAATTACTAAAAACAAGCATGAAATATTTGCCTGCTTACCCGGCGGGTTTTGAAAATGTGTACTGGAACTTATGCAGGTATTGGAATTATCAAATTGTTAAAGTCCCCGAACTCCAATCAATTCATTAACTGAATGCAGGTATTATGAAATTTAATAAAACATATTTCTTTGTAATCATCTTTTCTGTTGTGCTGCTTCCTTCCTGTAGCAATGTTGAAAGGCAATATTGGGAAAACGGAAATGTAAAATCAGAACTTCCATATAAGAATGGGAAGTTGAATGGGATTGCCAAATGGTATTATGAAGATGGTATCGTTCAACAGGAAGTTCCTTATGTGGATGATATGATCGTTGGTACCAGTATCAGGTATCATGACAATGGACGAAAGGAAACAGAAGAGGAATACAATAACAATGTTCGGCAGGGAAAGGCGCTGGAGTATTCGTATTCAGGTAAACGGATTGAACAAAAATATTATATAAACGACACATTAGATGGTATATACCGCAAGTGGTATGGCAATGGCGAATTGCAGATATCAGGCAATTTTGTAAATGGACTTTATGAAGGAACCTGGTTGTATTTTAATGATTTTGGCGAATTGGTAGGGGAGGGAAAATATGAAGCTGGTAATGGTATTCAACGGTTCTGGTATCCCAATGGTGAAATGCGTTCGAGGACTCCTTACGTAAATAATCTCAAACATGGATTGGAATATACATACCTTCCCAATGGAGAAATTGACTATGTTGTTGAATACGAACATGATGAGATAGTTGATGCACGGGATTAAGGCTTCTTTATTCATTCTTTCAAAATCTGTTAAAAAAAATCTTACTATTTTTTTGTTTTTGTATTTCTAATACGTGTACTTTTGCACTGTGAATTTTTTCACAATGTTATTTAATAACAAAAAATCGGCATAAAAAATTTTTAAAACTATCAGGCAATGGATTTAGAAAGAATCATGAATGACCTCGCCAAGAAACATCCCGGAGAATCAGAATATCTCCAGGCAGTGCGGGAAGTATTGGAATCAATCGAAGAAACAGTAAATGAGAATCCTCATTTCGAAACAGCAGGTATTATTGAAAGGCTGATCGAACCTGACAGGATCTTTACGTTTAAAGTTTCGTGGATGGGCGACAATGGCAAAGTAAATGTAAACCTGGGTTACAGGATACAGTTCAACAATGCTATTGGTCCTTACAAAGGAGGACTTCGTTTTCACCCCAGTGTAAACCTTAGTATTCTTAAGTTCCTCGGATTCGAGCAGATCTTTAAGAACAGCCTAACAACACTCCCTATGGGTGGCGGAAAAGGTGGTTCTGATTTCGATCCCAAAGGCAAGTCTGACGCAGAGATCATGCGTTTCTGCCAGGCCTTTATGATGGAGCTCTGGAAATATATTGGCCCGGATACTGATGTTCCTGCTGGTGATATTGGCGTTGGTGGCCGTGAGATTGGTTTCCTTTATGGAATGTACAAGAAGCTTGCACGTGAGCACACAGGCGTTCTTACAGGTAAAGGTATAAGTTGGGGCGGAAGCCTTGTTCGTCCGGAAGCTACCGGTTTCGGATCCGTTTACTTTGCAAAAGAGATGCTTGCTACCAAAGGCGATACATTCAAAGGAAAGACAGTATGTCTTTCCGGATTCGGTAATGTTGCCTGGGGTGCAGCCCGGAAAGTGAACGACCTGGGTGGTAAAGTGGTTACTGTTTCAGGTCCTGACGGATACATTTACGATGCTGAAGGAATCAGCGGCGAAAAGATCGATTATTTGCTTGAACTTCGCGCCTCTAACCAGGATATCGTTAAACCCTATTCATATGAATTCCCAGATGCAGAATTCCACTCCGGAAAACACCCTTGGGAAGTGAAATGTGATGTGGCCATTCCTTGTGCAACCCAGAATGAGTTGAACAAAGAAGATGCAGAAAACCTTGTGAAGAACGGTTGCATTTGCGTTGCTGAAGGTGCCAATATGCCTTCAACACCTGATGCAGTTGAGGTATTCCTCGAAAATAAAATCCTCTTCGGGCCCGGTAAAGCGGTGAATGCAGGTGGTGTTGCTACCTCCGGACTGGAGATGTCACAAAACTCAATGAAACTGAACTGGCGTGCAGAAGAAGTTGATGAAAAACTTCATCACATCATGTGCAGCATACATGAAGCATGTGTTACTCACGGTACAGAAGAAGATGGTTATATCAATTATGTGAAAGGTGCGAATATTGCAGGCTTCCTGAAAGTCGCAAATTCCATGCTTGACCAGGGGGTTATATAAACCTGATAAAAAACAACGAAAAGGGATGTTTGCATGTGCAGGCATCCCTTTTTTTTTGCTTATTAAGCAATCCTCTTTCGAAAAGAATTAGAATCTGTTTAGTTGCATCTGATTTCAAACGGATAAGTAAGGTTTAAGCAAACGTGCCCACAGGGCATAACCTTTAGCAGACAAGTGTCCGCCATCTGTTGTTAGGTCCCTTTTCATTTCTTTTTCAAAGAGAAATTCAGGATACATATTCAGGAAAGTCAGTTTCCGGGCTTCGCAATGCTCCCTCAATTCCTTGTTAATAGACCGAATCAATTTGTTGAGATAATTTGGGGAGCCCATCATTGTTTCATTAACAGGAAGCAGGCTTTGAACAATGAGTTCAGAGCCGTTTGCATGCGATTGCAGGTTCTCGATGATCAATTCCAGGTTTTCAACGATATCTTCCTTTAAAAAACCATTGAAAACGTCATTGATGCCTATCATAAGGAATATCTTGTCGGCAGGCTGATCGATAATCTCTTCCAGCCGCTCCAGCACTCCATACGTTGTATCTCCGGCTATGCCCTCA
Organism: uncultured Bacteroidales bacterium; assembly: GCA_964487735.1. Lineage (GTDB taxonomy): Bacteria > Bacteroidota > Bacteroidia > Bacteroidales > B18-G4 > B18-G4. The sequence goes on from CAZASJ010000024.1 coordinate 13,221, forward strand.
TTGATGAGATTTGTATCCGGAAAATATTTCTTAAGATCGAACCATTCCGTCAGGCTGTCACCAAGAAAAATAACTTTTTTTTGTATTGTCAAAGTGTTTCAGTGTTTCAGTGTTTTTTCATCCACCGAAGCTTTTCATCCTTCGCCGTGGCTTCGGATGATGAAAAGCGAAGGTGAAGTATCCAGTCCCGGTTCGCGGGATCGAGGATCCACGAAAAACAATGAAATCAAGCATTTCTGGTTTTTCGGGATATCCAGCATCCAGCATCTACTTTCAGTGTTCCATAATTTCAGGTACTCCAAGTACTTCAACTACTTCAAATATAATCAATCCATTAACATTTCCTATCTTTGTTAAGCTTGTTTGCATTAAATATGTTGACACGGTAGATAAATTAAATGAAATACCATGATCATCCTCCCTCTTTTTTCGAGTGGCAGTAAAGCGCAGGACCGCTACGATGCACCTGTTAACAGGGAGGCATATGCTGCAGGGAAGTTTTATCCTGGGGATAAAATCGGCCTTGAATCTGAACTACAGCAATTATTTGAAAAGGCCGGGGATAGATGCCATGACCATGTACAGGCAATTATTGTCCCACATGCCGGCTATACCTATTCGGGCGTTGTAGCTGCATCAGGCTATAAGCAAATCGATCCCGAAAGTGAATATGAAAATATCTTTGTTATCGCTTCCAGTCATACCGCTTACTATAAAGGTGCCTCCATATACAGCAAAGGGAATTACGAAACTCCCTTAGGAGAAGTAGAAGTGAATATGGGACTTTGCCAGAAGCTTATTCATGAAAATGAAGTGTTCTCATTTCTGGCCAGTGCACATACAGGCGAACACAGCCTGGAAGTACAATTGCCTTTTCTGCAGTACTACCTGAAACACCCATTCAGGATCATTCCAATTATAATAGGGAGCCAGGAACCTGAAACTTGTAAGGCAATAGCAAATGCTTTGAAGCCTTATTTCAATCCAGGGAATCTCTTTGTGATCAGTACCGATTTCTCACATTATCCGGAGTATAATAATGCACTAAAGGTGGATGAAAAAACCGCAAATGCTGTCATTAGTAATTCCATTGAAGAATTTCTGGATGTCCTTAAAAAAAATGAAGATCTGAATATTCCGAACCTGGCTACCTCCATGTGTGGTTGGACCTCTGTCTTATGCTTACTCAACATGACAAGGGAGAAACAGACTTATCGGTACCACAAGATCCTTTATCAGAACTCCGGCGATGCAAATCCTTTTCCTGACAAGAGCAGGGTAGTGGGCTATTATTCCATGCTGGTAACCATGAGCAGGGAAGAAAAATTTACGCTCAGCGAATCTGATAAAGCCAATCTCCTTGGAATTGCCAGGTTAAGCATGGAAGGGAAAATTAAGAATGGGAGCCTTCCGAAGTTAGATGTAAGCGCTTATTCGGATAATATTAAAAAGGTTTGTGGTGCTTTCGTTACCCTGACAAAAAACGATGAACTCAGGGGATGTATTGGGACATTTGAAGCAGATGCCCCCTTGTATTCTATAGTCCAGGAGATGGCTGTTGCTGCATCTACCCGTGACCATAGATTCGCTAAAGTGAAAGAGGAAGAACTGTCTGATATTGAGCTTGAGATTTCTGTGCTGACCCCTATGAAAAAGATTAAAACCATTGATGAGATTATACTCGGGAAACATGGTATTTATATAAAGAAAGGCACATCTTCAGGTACATTTTTGCCCCAGGTTGCTGTTGAAACTGCCTGGTCGCTGGAGGAATTCCTCGGTTATTGTGCACGCGATAAAGCACGTATAGGCTGGGATGGCTGGAGATCGGCTGATATTTACATTTATGAAGCACTGCTTATTCATGAATGAACGGAACAAAATATAATTTCAGGACTGAACAACCTTTTTGAAGGTTTTAATGTCCATTGTATATAAAACCTAAACTAATAATTAAGATGTTACGACGCAATACACTTTTACTGCTTACTGCAGTTACGCTCCTTCCATTCTCAGGGCTGGCGCAAACCATCGAAATTTCTAAAAAGGCGATGATGCACCGCGAGGTACCTGATGAGAAATCCATTCCAATGCCATTGGAGAATGCCAGGACTTCTCCGGCATATACTTACAAAACGGCATCCTTTTTTATGACACAGGTTAATGTAAATGAAGATGGAGAGAATATTCTTGGCGATGCTGCCAACGAACCCTCCATTGCCATCGATCCAACAGATCCTGACAGGATGATGATCGGCTGGCGCCAGTTCGATAATGTTTCCAGTTCCTTTCGTCAGGCAGGATATGGATATTCCCTTGACGGTGGTTTAACCTGGACATTTCCGGGATCCATTGATGCCGGTGTTTTCCGTTCCGATCCCGTACTGGATGCTGATGTAGATGGGAATTTCTTCTACAATAGTCTGACACTCACACCCGCAGATGATTTTATTTGCACCGTTTACCGGGCTGATAATACGGGTGTTGAATGGGATGAAGGAACCTTTGCTGAAGGAGGCGACAAGCAGTGGATGGTAATCGATAAAACCGATAGTGAAGGCCAGAATAATAACTATTCAAACTGGACAAAATATTATAGCTTCTGCTATCCGAATTTTTTCACGCGTTCTTCAAATGGATCCTATTCGTTTGAACCCTGTACAGCCATTCCAGGTGAGCCATATTGGGGAACATTGGCAGTAGGTCCTGACGGTGAATTATACATTGCAGGTACAAGTGATTTCTATGATATCATGGTTACTAAATCGCTGAATGCTAAAATAGAAGGATCGGATGTGAGCTGGGTGGTAAATTCCCAGGTAGACCTTGATGGTGCCCCTGCAGGTTGGACCCCGGTGAATCCTTCAGGATTGCTCGGACAGGTATATGTTGATGTTGATGTTTCGGATGGCCCCGGCAGAGGGAATGTTTATGTGTTGGCCTCATTGGACAGGAGTTCAAATACGGATCCGGCTGATGTGATGTTTGCCAGGAGCCTGGATGGTGGCCTTAGCTGGGATGATCCCGTACGTGTGAACGATGATCCGTATATCAACAGATATCAGTGGTTCGGAACCATGTCGGTTGCTCCTAACGGACGCATCGATGCTGTATGGCTTGATACCAGGGTCGATCCCTGGAATACTGTGGAATCGGCATTGTTCTATTCATATTCATTGAATCAGGGCTTAAGCTGGTCGGTGAATGTTCAACTCTCAGAAATGTTTGATCCGCGTCTTGGCTGGCCACAACAAGAAAAGATGGGTGACTATTTTGACATGATCTCGGATGAAAATGGTGCTCACCTGGCCTGGACAAGTACACTTAATGGTGAACAGGATGTGTATTATGCATACATTCAACCCAGTGCAGTAGGCATTGGCGAAATTGAAGACAATGGTGGGTTTATGAGCATTTCAAATTACCCGAACCCTTGCAACGAGCATACCACCCTAAGATATACAATCGGGGCCGAAACAACGATCAGAATGGTGCTGTTTGATATGTATGGCCGTGAAGTAGAAGAGATCCTGAACAAAACTGTTCCAGCAGGAACCCATACCCTTCAATACTCCTGCAGTAATCTTGAAGACGGGGTTTATGTTTGCCGTCTCTATGCTGGAAGTAAGGTTGAAAGTATGCGGCTGGTGAAAGTATCGCGCTAGTCATTTTACACCTATACATAAAAGCAATCAAGATGTCTGTACACCGGGGTTGTAAATAAATCCTATATAGAAATATGTTGAAGCTTGAATACCTTACTTCATTTCCTGATATTCCTGCATGGCCTCGCTAACATTGAAAATGTAATCGCCTATGCGTTCATAAAGTGAAAACATATCACTGTAATAGGTGCCTGTTTTGTGTTTGTATTTCTTTTCTTTCAGGTCTTCAATGTGTTGCTGACGGAGCATGTTCCTCTTCTTATTGATCTGCTCTTCAATATCGATGGCTCCCTGGACATTTACGTCATTGAAGCCTGTTTTCAAATTGACATTCATTTCCTTAAAAGCATGTTCAACTAAAACGAATATTTCTTTTATGGCCTCTTTTTGTATTTCTGTGAACTTCGACTTACTCTGGTTGTAGTTATCAATGATCCTCGATAGCTGGTATATTGAATCTCCAATGCTTTCCATGTCATCGATCATTTTTAGCATTCCCCTGATCTTTTTTGAGCTTTCATGACTGATTTCACCTTCTGATATTTTTGTCAGATATGCAGCGATTTCCAATTCCAGGTTATCTGTTATCTGCTCGTATTTCTCGATCTTGGCAAGTATTTTATAATATTTTTTGGGTTTGCTGTCCTGCATGATACTATTGATAAAGGAGAACATTTTTTCAATTCTCATACCGAAAATAGAGATCTCCTTACGTGCCTGCACTATGGCGATTTCGCTGGTAGAAAACAAACTTGAATTGATGTATTTCAGTCTGAACTCTTCATCATCCTCTCCTTTATCAGGCACCATTCGTGTAGCAATTTTTGCAATTACCGAGGCGAACCCAATGAGGACCAGGGTATTAATGATGTTAAATGTGGTATGGAACAAGGAAAGGGCAATTGGGTAAAGGTTTTTAATGCTTTCGAAATCAGCTTGTGACAAATGGGTGTTCAGGATGGATATCCCATGCTTTTGATGTAGGAAATAGTCAATACCCTCCAGGAAGTATGGGAATACTGACAGCATCCAGATAACACCGAACAAGTTAAAGATGAGGTGTGCTCGGGCAGCCCTTTTTGCGGATATATTGGCCACCATCGCGGCAATATTGGCTGTAACAGTGGTTCCAATGTTTTCACCTAAAACCATTGCGGCAGCCAGCTCAAAGGGGATAAGTCCATTATAACACATTACCAGCGTTAGTGCCATGGTAGCACTTGAAGATTGAATGAGGATGGTTAGAATCGTTCCTATCATGACAAATATCAAGACAGAAAAGAAACCAAGGTCAGTAAAAGAGGATAAGAAGTTTAGCGCTTCGGGATTAGCATTAATGTCAGGGACTGATTCCTTCAGAAATTGAAGTCCGATAAAGAGAATTGCAAAACCAATGATAAACTCGCCCCAGGATTTTCGTTTGCTGTTTTTTGAAAAGAAAAATGGGAAACTTATTCCGATCAGGGGCAAGGAGAGAAAGCTGAGACTGATTTTAAAACCCAATATTGAGATAAGCCATGCAGTAATCGTTGTTCCAATATTTGCTCCCATGATCACACCAACCGCAGCAATCAATGAAATCAATCCTGCATTTACAAAACTCACCACCATTACTGTTGTTGCGGATGACGATTGTATTGTTGTAGTTACCAGTATGCCTGTAAATACACCTTTGATTCGTTTATTCGTCATCTTAGCCAGGATGTGCCTCATCTTGCTTCCGGCTACTTTCTGCAGTGCCTCGCTCATGAGTTTCATTCCGAAAAGGAATAGGCCAAGAGATCCAACAAGGGTCAGTACCTTGCCAAGAATGGAGAAAACTTCAGACATAATATTAGTTCTCAGTTAGAAAAGCCAATATTAGAACATTTCATCGATGAATTAAAATTAAATATGTAGGTTTTTTTGAAAAGTTATAAAGCCTTCTGTATGACAAATGGAGATGGATAAATGGTCAACTGTCGGCTTTTTACCGGTACTTATCCATTACACCAATTCCCTGGTTTCTCCATCACTGGTATTGTACTTATTCGTGATTTTTAATAAAAAAGGATGCTATCTGCATAAAGATAACATCCTAATTTAGTTTTGGTTCAGGTGCTGTAACCAGGTTTCAGTTTGTTCTTAAGCTTTGCGCTTATTCCACTTCCACCAAAACAGGATTACCAAATCCAAGATTCTTCAGTGCATCCATTTGTGTTGCAGCATCACCGGCGATCACATAATACATCCTGTTTGGATCAATGTATTTTGAGGCCAGCAATTTATGTTGATCCAGATCCATGTTCAATACAATTTCTTCTTCACCTTTTACATAATCAAATGGAAGGTTGTACATGCTGATATTCTGTAGCATATACAGCAATGAGTTAAGTGTTTCAAACTCCCTGGCATTGGATTTAACCAGTGCATTTCTGGTAAAGTCCATTTCTTCTTCACTGATGCCATTTGAATAATCTGCCATCAGGTCTTTAAATATTTGTGCTGATTCTTCGGTGGCTGATGAGCGCACACTTGATGAAGCCAGGAAATATCCGGGCACATAGCTGCCACTGAAATAAGTACGGGCGCCATATGTATATCCTTTTTCTTCCCTCAGGGTCATATTTACATAACTGTTAAAAGAACCACCCAATTTATGGTTCATGACCGTGGCAGGATAATAATCATCATCGGTACGTGCCATTGAAGCTGCACCTATGTTGATTACAGATTGCTTAGCTCCCGGTACGTCTGCAAAATAAACGACAGATTCGGTGAGGGGCTCAGGATAAGAGTATTCGGGGAATATTACGTCTTTTGCTCCCCATTTTTCTGCAAGTCCGGCCAGTGAATTGATGACTTCCTTTTCAGTGATATTCCCTGCAATATGGAATGCGGCTATACTTGGTGAGAAATTGGCTTCATAGTAAGCTTTGAGATCATCCAGAGTGATGGACTCAACGCTTTCTTCAGTTCCTTGTGTTCCTGTAGAAAAGATATGCTCTTTACCATAAACGAGCTTCATAAAAGTGTTCCTGGCAATGGTGCTTGGATCTGCTTTTTGTCTTTTCAGTCGATTCAATATGGCAGTCTTAGCCAGATCAAATTCTTCCTCATCCCACCGGGGCTCCAACAGGATTTCTTCTACCAGTGCAAGGGTTTGTGTATAATTTCGTGCCAGCGTGTTCACCCCAATGCTTATAGACCCGTTTGATGCACGCAGGTTAATTCTGGCTCCCAGGCTTTCAATAGCTTCTTCCAGTTCCTGAGGTGTTTTACCTTTGGTCCCTTCCATCATCATGGTGCTGAGCAAAGATGCAACTCCCGATTTATCGATATTATCAAGGTAGTGCCCTCCCTTAAGAACTATGGAATACTGTACCAGTGGCAATTCATTGCTTTCGATGCCATAAACATGCAATCCGTTAGCCAATTCATTGGTCCATACTGTTGGGAGGTTAAGCAATGGATCAGGACCATCGGCCGGCTGAGTTGAACGATCAAATTCAGTTGGGGTCATCACGATCTCAACATCTTCAATATCATCAATGTTTACCTCAGTGGCACTCATCACATCTTCTTCTTCAATGCCTGCTGATACTGATCCTTCTGCGATCATTTCCAGCTGCCCTTTCGGAACAAAGCTTGTTGCGAAATAGGGCTTCCCTTTAACATATTTATCATATACCCTGAGGATATCCTCCTTGGTCACTGCTTTTAACTTTTCAATGTCAGTTTTATAATACGATGGATCACCTGTATATTCATTATAATTGGCCAACTGAAAGGCTTTATATAAAACACTGCTAACACCACCATAAAAATCAGTTTCCAGGCTTGCTTTGATTCGGTCAACGTCCTCATCGGTAAACCCTTCTTTTTCGAACATGTCAAAAGCTTCAAAAACTGCATTTTCAATATCAACAAGGCTTACACCATCATTGGCTGTAACACTGATGTTAAAGGTTCCGGCAATTTCCTGACTTCCGTTATAGGCATACTGGCTGGAAGAAAGTTTTTTCTCTTTTTCGAGGACAACGTATAGAGGTGCTTTTTTCCCACGTGAAAACAATTCGCCAAGGTAGGATAGGGCATAGGCATCATCATTGTATTCTTCAACCGTAGGCCAGATCATGCGGAACTGGGCCGCACGCGCAAAATTATCTTCATGAAATATTTTTTTGGTCTCCTCCAGGATTACAGGAATTGGTTCAGGATCAGCTACATCAGCACCCTTGGGTATTTCGCCAAAATATTGCTCAATGAGTTTTTTCGCATCAGCGATCTCAAAATCACCGGCGAGGACCAGTGTGGCATTGTTAGGAACATAAAACTTTGAATGGAATTCTTTTACATCTTCGATGGTTGCATTGGTGAGGTCTTCCATCTCTCCGATGACCGTCCAACTGTATGGATGTCCTTCAGGATAGAAATTATGAGCAATTACGGTGCCTGTATGTCCATAAGGACGGTTGTCGACCATCTGTCTTTTTTCATTTTGAACCACATTTTGCTGAATGGCAAATGATTTTGGCGTAACAGTGTTGATCATATAACCCATACGGTCGGATTCGAGCCAGAGGATTAGCTCCATGGCATTTTTGGGCACAACCTCAAAATAGGTTGTAGCATCATTGCCTGTTCCGCCATTCAGGGTACCTCCTGCATTCTGAATTAACTTGAAGAATTGATCTTCACCAACATTTTCGGAACGTTGAAACATCATATGCTCGAAAAGGTGGGCAAAGCCGGTGCGTCCGGGTACCTCACGGTTTGAGCCTACATGGTATTGCACTGCAAGTGCAACGATGGGATCTGATTTGTCGACATGAAGAATCACGTCAAGGCCGTTCGGTAGTGTGTATTTTTCATAGTCGATACTCAGTTCGGCTTCTTTTGTTTGTGTACATCCCAACATGAATAATCCTGCCAGGATAAACAGTAAATAATTTAGTTTTTTCATGGTTGTAGTATTGTTTGACGAATGGTTTTTGTTTGAATATGCAATATATGAATCTTTTAGGTATTCATGTTGAACTATTAATAAATGGTTGAATCTGCTTTGCAAATGGTTGCATCTGATTGCTGTTTACTGTTTATTGCTTTCTATATCTTCACCAGGAGCTATAATCAATGTGTTTGCCGGCTTATCCCAGGAAATTAATGACTGCTTCAGAAAAAGCTTCAGGCTTTTCGGCATGAATGGAGTGAGCGGCATGTTCAATAATTTTAAATTTTGTAGCGCCCCCAATTCCCACTAATCTTTTTGATTCATCAGGAGTGATAAGGATATCCTCACTACCGCTTAGAATAAGTGTTTGATGCATGATGTTGCCAATCCGTTTCAGGGCATCAAATCCTTTTAATGCTTTTACCTGGCCCCTAAACCCATCCAATGTTTGGGGATAAGGGTATGAAAGTGCAAATATGATGGCAGCATCCATGAACTTATCATTATCCAGAGCATTCTTTGTGAAGAGCCAGTTAAACATGATTCTGAACCAATCAGCCATTTCATAGCCGCTTAACCATTTCTCGTAAAGTTCATCCAATATTTTATTGGCTTTATCCGACATTTTAGGGCTGCTGCTGGCAAGCACAAGTTTATCGATCCTGTCGGGATGGCTCAATGCCATCTCCTGAGCGATCATACCACCCATAGAATGCCCTATAACATGAACCTTTTCATAATTGAGAAAATCCAATAGTCCGATAGCATCTCCAGCCAGACTTCTCAGTTCAAATGCTTTCCCATTTGTTTCTGTCCGGCCACAACCGCGATTATCGAAAGTGATAAGGCGGTAATGCCGGCCCATGGTATTCAGGATGAATTGCCAGCTTTTGGAGTCGCTCGACATACCTGCTATCATTAAAACTGCCGGGCCGGAACCATGTATTTCATAATAAATGTTGTTGTCGTTGTGCTTAAAAAAAGGCATTAGGCGGAATTAAATGGTTATCGATTATAGATGGATTGTATATTTATTTCTATTCGTTCAAGACAATTATCTTTTGGGTTTTCTGAAGTCCTCCCAATTGCATTTTAATAAAATATAGCCCGTTGGGGAGGCCTTTTACATCAAAATGAATTTCATATTCCCCTTCAGTCTGACTTTTTTCAAGAAGTGTTTGAATTTTAATCCCTCCAGTAGTAAATAACTCGAATTTCAAATGCAGCATTTCAGATATCGAGTATCGAAGGTGCATCACATCAGAACCCGGGTTGGGATAAACCATCAGTTCTGCATCATTTGCTGCACGCTGTTCGCTGAATCCTACATGGGTTTCGCCAATATCCATTATAGCACCCTCAATAATGGTCAGGTTATACGGTATTTCATCAGGGATGAGGTACCAGGCGTTGTAATTGCCTCCCCACCCAAAATTGACGTGATAATAATCATCTGAATTGTAGCCATCAGCCACTAAATTATGTCCACCTTGCCCGGTATTGGATAAAACAGCCAGATGCACTGGTTTCCCAAGCATAATGTTATGTTTCATTTGTGTATAGAAACCAGTATCCGTTTCATAAATCAGGGAAGCATCCTGGAAGCCAAAGCGCAAATAAGCATCATATGCCTGATCCACGCCAAATGTTCCTGATGCTTCGGAGCTGTATACCTGATGCGCTGCCACACCACATGCAAAAATCAGGGCTTCAATTTCATCCATATTCAATGGGATGAATGCAGGAAACTTTATTTCTATAGAATCAAAGTATTCATTCAGTTCGGGGAAAGCAGGGAAATCCATTTCATGTGCGTCATCATCTATCCAGTATTGTCGTCCGGCGTAACTATGATAATAATCATCTGCATCGTTGAAGTGGGTGCCATTCAGTGTTTTTTGATAATGGATGATCATGGCAAGAGCCACTGCCGGGCAACCCGCTAAACTTCTGTTGGAGGTTACTTCATCCAAAGGACAAAAGCTGTTATACGGGGCCTGCTGACTCCAATTGGTCTCAAGCCATCCCCCGGTGGAAGTAGATCCGGCCGGTGGCCATTGCTCAAAACTTTTAACTTCGCTTATTCCCGCCAGGAGATATTCCCATTGAAGTTTGTTGTTTTCAATGGATGTCTTTGTATCATTATCTATATTGGAAAGCCTGTTTTTAAGGTCGTATTTAATGATGTCCAGCAATGGATTTTTGTGCAAGGACTTATGCTCAAAATTATTGGTGAACGAATACGCCAAAACAGGAGGAAGGCATCTGTTAGCAGTCAGTAGCAGGTATCCCTTGGGCATTAAGTTAAATTGATATGCAATGATAAGTTTGTCAGGATCAGTAATTGTTTGATAGTCTTTGATTTGTTGTTGGCCGGACTTTTTAAGCCAGGTGAAGGCTGCTTTTTCTGCTGTTTTCTGTTCAACAAACTGAGCCATCCCATATTTACTCAGCATGACAGCCAAAAGGCAAAGGGCGATGGTATTAAAACGTTTCATATCAATATTTTTTGAAAGGTTTGCAATTTTAATAGTTCTTATCTGAAGCGATCCTGTTACAGATTTCCTTAAAACTACAATTTTTACATCTGCTTTCTTCCTCTGTTTGAACGAAAGGTATATCAGGGTCAACAATCTCCTTCATCAGGGTAATAAGTTGTTCCTCGAATGCTTTCAGGCTGTTGTTGTCCATTACACCACCCGGTGGATTTACCAATACCGGGCCGTCGCCCGGTGCCCGAAGAGAAATGATCCCTGCTCCAATATCTGCCTTTTCATTGGTATTTTTATGATATAACCATGAGTACATCATCAACTGGAATGCTTTGCTGAGATCAGGATTTCTGATAAGGTCGTCCCATTCCTTAAAACGGAGTTGTTTTGCTTCAACAAATCCGCTTTTATAGTCCAATATCCTTAAAACACCATCATGGCTGTCTATTCTGTCAATCTTTCCGGAAAATGTGATTGTAAGGTCATTTTCAAGTATCAAAGAGGTTCTTAGTTGTTTTTCAAGACCTTTTATAAACAGTTCTTTTCCATCCTCCAGCCAGACGGTCTCTTTTCTGAAAAGCATTTTTAGCATCTTTTCTGCCACATTGACGATAAGGAAGTTTTTTCCGCGATCCAGGTCACCATCCGACATCTCCTTCAGGAATTGCTTTTCTACTTCTTTTTTGATCTTTTTAGCAGCATCGCTGAAAAATTGTTTATCCAGTTTTTGATTGAGCTTAACGGAAAAAAGTTCATTCAGGCATTCATGCACTACGATTCCAAGGATGCGGTTGTCGATGGTTTCTTCAAGTTCATCACTTTCCCTTATTTTTAATAATCGGGCGAGATAAAATTGAAGACTGCAATTGATATAGAGGCTCAGTGAACTGGGATGAAATCCCTGTTCCGCTTCTTTATGCAATAATTCAAGTACATCCTTGTCTTTTTTAATGATTATTTTTGTGTCTCTGCTTGTAGTAGAAGGGGGTATTGATAGTAATCTTTCTTTATAATTTATCTTCGGATTGTACTTTTTTACTTCATGCTGCAGTTGAGTAATGAACCTGCTTTTTTCTTCACCTCCTAGTTGGCCTGCTTCCGTATTGTAGAGTAAATAAACATCCTTTGCGCCTTGTATCAGGCGGTAAAAATGATAGGCGAAAACTGCATTGTTGTGATGATAGGTGGGTAGTTTGAACTCATTTTTAATGTCGAATGGAATGAAGGAATTGGGCATTCTGGCCGATGGCAGTGTTCCTTCATTTACCGATAGCATGATGACGGTATCGAAATCAAGGGTTCTGGTCTCAAGCATTCCCATGATCTGCAATCCTGCCAGGGGTTCTCCATAAAACGGGATGCGTAACTGTCCGGCAAGTTGCCTGAAGATCAACTGAAAGGTTTTGAGTGAGTTTATGGATGGATATTTGCCCAGCAGGTCAAGCAAACGCTGCAACAAGGTACTGAAACGGAAAAGGTATTCCAGGTCGATATCATTTTCGACCTCATCATTTTTTCGGGCTTCGATTTGATGTTTTCTGAAAACTGCAAGTAATTTGAACATTGCATTCAGCATGGCTTCAGGATCTCGTTTTTCAGGAAAAATCAGGGTAGGATCTATCTTCAGTGGGTGGCCTTCCGGCAGGGAATTGCATAAATCTGAAACGCTGAAAAACAAACGGTTGCTTTCCCGTATGACAGTGGAAATGTCTTTATCTTTTGTTTGTTCAAACTCACGAAGCCCTGGATGGTTAAAGAGCCTGATCAGGTCTCTGCTGTAATAGGTCTTGCCGGTTCCTCCCTTGAATTGCCTTGTGCGATCGGCATTCCGGTGCATGCTTATGATCCCGTCGAGCAGGTTAAAAAGGGGTGTGTTTCGCAATGCAAGCCCCATGGTAACGTTGAATTTGCCTGCTTCAGGGGGAATGCTGTTCAGAAGAGGAATAAGCAATCCTTCATCAGAAAGCACCAATGCTGTATTATCCAAATTGCCTTTTTCCTTCAGTAGCTTTTGCAATAATTCTCCGGCAAATTTGACCTGGCCTGTGTTTTTGGGAATGCCTATGGCCTGGATATTTTTGTTGCCTGCAAAATGATTCTCCTCCCACATCGGCTCAGCATGATTCATGGTTTCCAGGTAATGTCGAAGGAATTTTCCTGCTTCCTGTTTTTTTTGTTGTGTATAATATTTGTCGGCATCCCAGTATACCTCTGCCTTCTTGGTTAACAGAAGCGATTTAATGATCTTCTCTTCTGCAGGGGTGAGGGCGTTAAAACCCGCAAAGATCACTTTCTTCCAGGGCCATGAAGGTGAAATGCTTTCAATCTTCTCAGCAAGTATCCTGAAGGCCATACCCTGATAGGTACGTCCTTCCTTTTTCATGAGTTCGTTAAGTCCCAGATAATATTGCTGAAGTGATCTGAAGAAGAAAAGGTATCCCTTTTCAAAATCACTGAGCGCTTGCCCATCGGGGTTCCACAAAGAAATAGCCTTTGCATCACTCAGGTAGGTGAAAAGCTGGTGCTGATCGACCAGGTACATATCTATTTCATTGAAATCTGAAAGCATCCAGGCTGCATAGGGGAGGAACTCTTCGATGGTTCTTGATTCATCTCCGGCAATGCTTTTATGTAATTCAAACAATGCAAACTGCAATCCGAGTTGATCCGCCTGGACCATGCCCGAGTGCTCGTTTACAAAATCTTCAATTGAATAAAATGCAGGGAGGATGCTCGTTTTTTGCAGCAAGTCTGAAAGATATCTTTTTATGAACAATGAGGCCCTGCGATTTGGAAGTACCAGGCACAAATCGCCAAGTTCATCCTTATGTTCAGCGTATATATGTTCAGTAAGTTTCTTTAGAAAAGCCGGCATTTGAAAACATCCTTTTTAGAGGAATAAATATAGATAAATATTGGATACAAAACTGAAATCAAAAATATGATTTTAGTTTTTATGCATATTGTGTTTTACAACTGAATTTTCAAAGGTTTCCCAAAAGCATATTGGCCATTTGCAGCCCTTCCGGTTTGCCAGCATCCAGCCACAATCCCTCATCATGCCGGTAGCCCTTGATCAATTGCTCATTGCATAGGTTCAGGTAGGTGTCGATAATGCTAAAGCTTCCTGATTTTGAGAACATAGGGAAGATCTTCGGGTGAATTACATGTATGCCGCTGAATGCAAATGCTGTCAGGCCTTCTGCATTTCCGGGAATGATCTTTTCTCCGCTGCTCTGGTTTTCCCATCCCTGCATCTTCATTTCTTTATCAAAAAGAAGGTAACGGGAGGTTTTCCGATTCTTTACAGCCAGTGTGGCCAGAGCCTTGCTTGATATGCTTTCATTGTAAAGCTTCCTCAGGTCAATATCTGACAGTATGTCGACATTATGGACGATAAATGGGTCATCTCCATCAAGGAATTGGGCGGCATTTAATATTCCGCCGCCGGTTTCCAGCAACTGTTCCCTTTCATGGGAAATGCTGATGGGAATGCCAAAGTTGTTTTTTTCCTCGAGGAATGAAATAATCTGTTCAGAGAAATGGTGCACATTGATCACGATGCTGCGAACGCCCTGCACCTTCATTTTTATGATCAGGCGTTCGAGCATACTCATGCCCCCTGCATGAACCAGGGCTTTAGGGGTTTTCTCCGTTAAGGCTTGCAGGCGGGTGCCTTTGCCTGCAGCCAAAATCATCGCTTTCATGCGCTCTTTATTTTCTTAGGCTTGCAAATTTCCTTTTCTTTAGTGGACTCTGCATTACAGGTTTTACAAAGATATTTTGGCTTTTCGTATTGCTCAATTTTATTGCCTTCCTTCAGTTTCTTGCAGATCTTCTTGCTCATTTTAGCCTTGCTTAGTTTCGGATATGTTTTGTTCCCTATGGTGGAGTTTGATACTAATAACATATTTCCCAGCCAAATGTTCAGCCAGTTTATCGGCGCAATAAACCGATCTGTGTTGTCCACCGGTGCATCCGAAACTGATGCTCAGATTTTCAAAACCTCTGTCGATATAATTTTCAATTGCACTATCGCAGATCTCAAAGACATTGTATAGGAATCCATCGACTTCCCTATAGCGTTTCAGGTATTCAATCACATTTTTGTCTCTCCCGTTGAAAGCTTTGTATTCTTCTTCTCTTCCTGGATTTGGCAGTGCCCGGCAATCAAAGATAAATCCACCTCCGTTGCCTGTTTTGTCTTCAGGAAGGCCTTTTTTGTAGGAAAAACTGCTTAAGTTGATGGTCAGCTTTGATTTTAAGTGATGCACCGGCAGGTATTTACTGTTTTGGGTGAGTTTTCTAAGGACTGATTTTAATTCGGTCAACTCGGGTTCCAGCGGGTGCTTATTAATGAGTCTTGCCAGACTGGCCAGTGCCGGTTCCAGGCTTTCGGCAAAGTGCGGTCTCTTTTCAAACAATCCCCTGAACCCATATGCCCCGAGAACCTGAAACAGTCGCAGGTAAACAAAGGGATAATAATACTTCATGAAGAGTGCTTGATCAACCGATTCCAGTTTTTGCAACTCATCAAGGTATTCTTCAACGAGTGTTTCCCTGACTTCATCCGTGAAATGAGCTTTAACCTGGTAGAGGAATGAAGCAAGGTCATACTGCAAGGGCCCTTTTCGCCCTCCCTGGTAATCGATGAACCAGGGTTTGCCTTCATACATCATCACATTCCTGCTTTGAAAATCACGGTAAAGAAAATGATCTTGCCCTGCCTGCATCAGAAAGTCGGCAAATTTCACGAAGTCATTTTCCAGCAGTTGTTCATTGAAAGTAATTCCGGCAGTTTTGAGAATATAGTACTTGAAATAATTTAAGTCCCACATCATCGACTGTGTATCAAAATTCTTTCTTGGATAGCATACAGAGCAATCAAGTCCTTGAGCACCTTTTACCTGGAAATGCGGCAACATTCGAATAGTGGCAGATAACTTAGTATATAATTCTGAAGGAATGATTTCCTTGTTTTTCCTGCTATAGAGTTCATCGAAAAGAATATTGTCGCCCAGGTCGCTGAGCAGGTAAACACCTTCTTCCTGATTTTCAGCCAGCAGTTCAGGTACAGGCAATCCCATGGAATGGAAATGATTTGTAAAGCTTGTAAATGCCAGGTTTTCTTTTAGATCAGGATTAAAGGCTCCGATCACACTTTCATCCCCTTCAATAATCCTGAAGTATTTTCTGGGGGATCCCGATGCGGCAATAGGGATCAATTTCTCAGGATTTGTACCTTTCCATTGACGATACAAGTCTTTTAAGATATTTTCTGCTTGAACTTTCACGCTTTTTCTTTGTTAATTATACAAAGTTATGCATTTTTGTATGCTTCGATCCCGGTGGGAAGCCCGATTTCCTGCCAGAGGATGATAATTGAAACAAATATTAACTAAATATTGACCCAAAAAACCAAATAATTATGGGAAAATCAGCAGAAGATGTTCTGAAGACAGCCATTCTCCTCGAGCGAAGGGGAAAAGCCTTTTATACTACAGCGGCGCGCAATACCGAAAGTGAAGCAGCGCGTAAGATCTTTACAATGATGGCAGAGGAAGAGGATGAGCATATTACCTTCCTCTCAAAACAATTTTCCGAGTATGAGAAAAATGGAAAATTTTCAAAAAGCAATGCTGAAGAGCCGGTTGATGATACAGAAGTAGTGATGATTCTCACTGAACAGGTTAAGAAAGAGATATCAGCAGCAGGTTATGAAGCAGCCGCCATATCAGCTGCCATTGACTTTGAGAACCGCGCAATCGAAGTATATCAGGGACGTGCCGATGAGGCCACCGACCCCAATGAAAAGGAAATGTATCAAATGCTGGCGGATTGGGAACGTACCCATCACCATCTCCTTCATAAGTTGAATGAAGACCTGAAGGAACAGATATGGAATGATAATAATTTCTGGCCTTTTTAATCAAATAATTCTTTGTGGCCTGCCACGATGGTTCCTTATATTCTGCCCTGAATATCAGGGGAGATTTCAGTCGAATGACTGACAGAGGGGTAAAATAATTTGGCAAAATTCCTCTTGGCTTGCCAAGAGGAATTGTCAGTTTTAGAACTTTCTATTATTCAAGTGTGTTGCGTTTAAGGATTGAGGCCTGGGGATTTTATACCCCAAGCCATTTACCTTATACTTACTTTACCATTACTTTTTCAAGGTAAACATTCCCCTCAGTCCTGATCTCTACAAAATAGAGACCGGATTTTAAACTGCTCAAATCAATTGTTTGCATGCTGCCATTCTCTGGTGAATGGTTCAGTACTTCTTGTCCGTTGATGCTGCGTACGCTGATCTGTTCAATGGATTGAGCTTTTCTTGCTTCAATAAATAGTTTATCACTACAAGGATTAGGGTAGATAGCAAATGCTTTCCTGGCATATTGTTCAGCAATTCCAACATTTCCAACATGAATGTAGGCAGTCTTTGTCAGTATGGTCTCACCATATTCATTGCTTGCTGTGAGGCTTACATCATAATCACCGATTGTATTGTAGGTGATGGTTGGATTTTGATCTGTAGATGTTGCCGGTGTGCCACCCGCAAAGTCCCACAACCATGATGTGGCCTCCGGGGCTGAGTTATCCATGAAATCGATGGATTCTCCAACGAGTATCATTGTATTGCTAGCCGTAAACTCAGCTTGTGGCGGATATCCGATATCCATGAAATTGGTCATGGTCATGGTATTGTTACCGGCGGGATTTGTAACGGTAAGAGTAACACCGTATTGACCTGCCGTGTTGTAAGTCACTGGTGGAGGTGATTGGAGATCTGAGGTGGCAGGGTCTCCGCCCTCAAAGGTCCATTCCCATGCAGTTGGATTTCCTGTCGATTCATCTGTAAATACCGCCTGTTGGCCAACACCCACATAGTTATTATCAACAGAGAAGTCGGCAGTTGGTTCTATATATGTAGATTCTCCAACGTGCACACCAACACCGGTAATGATCTCATCATCGGTTTGATTTTCAATAAATGCCAGTACTTCACAGTTACTCATGATGTAATCCGAGCCTGTTGCATCCCATTCAAATTCCAGGGTTACGAGGCTGCCCTGTGTTGTCGGGCTTGTGATGGGGTCTCCCCATTGGGCTACAAACGACTCCCTGAAAGTATGTTTATGGGTATATTGGCCGGTTGCTCCTGATTGCTGGGATACAAGGTCGTTTTCCGACAGGTATACGTAAACATTGTTGGCATCGGTCATATCTTCAGTATAATAGATCTCTACCGTGATGTAAAGCATATGCGTAACAAAATCATATGTTGTTGACAACCCCATATTGGCGGGTGAAGCTTCCGACATAATGGTGTTTGCGTATGTAGACCATTCACCCCTGCTTTGAATGCGTTCGCCGTTTGCCCATTGCCTTCTTGCAATGAATGAGGAGGGCATAAATCGTGATGAGCCACAATAAGGTGTTGAATAAAAGACATTTGCATATGTCCTTCTAAAATCGGGATCACCCGCATAAGGGGTTGTGTAACTTGAGTTTGACGGATGATAGGCTACACAAAAAGCCCTGTCGGGATTGGCCGCAAGAATCCCGGCCATTACAGTATGTCCTGCCGGACAGTTAGGACATGATACTCCTGTAAATTCTTCAAGAATGGCATTTTTGTTTTGGGGTAAGGTGCTGGTATAGTTTTGTGCAACAACACCGATAACAAAAATGGACATGATGAATAGTAAAATTATTTTTTTCATAAGTAATATTATTTAGTGATTTATACAAAGATAGAAATCAAGCAACATCAGTTGCAAATTTTTTGAGCTTTTTTCTTGTAAGTATTTTCTGAATTTAGACCCTGCTTTTATGGATAAATACAAATTATCTCTATATATTTGCAAGCATAGAATTTTGACCTAAAAAGACAAAGTATTATGGACTTAAAAAACAAGGGAATTAACACAAAACTTATTCATGCCGGTGGCTTCAATGATCCGCTGGGGAGTGCCACAACGCCCATTTACCAATCATCAACGTTTTCATTTGAAAGCGCAGAGCATGGTGCAAAATGTTTCGCTGGAGAAAGTGATGGATACATTTATACCAGGTTGGGCAATCCAACTATCAGAGAGCTGGAAAAAAGTGTTGCGGAATTAGAAAATGGTTTCGATGGTATCGCCACTTCTTCTGGAATGGGAGCGATCACAACGGTTTATATGGCATATCTTGGTGCAGGTTCGCATATCCTGAGCCATAATGCTCTATACGGCCCTGCAAGGGCTGTGGTTGAAACTTTGTTTTCAAAATTCGGTGTTGAGTATACCTATATTGATACCAGTGACCTGGAACTTGTGAAAGCGTCCATCAGGCCGAATACAAAACTTATTTACACTGAAACACCTGCAAACCCAACAATGGGCATTACTGATCTGAAAGCATTGTCGGAAATAGCGCATGCCCATAATATTCCGGTTTGTGTTGACAATACTTTTTGCAGTCCTTACCTGCAACGTCCACTCGACCTGGGTGTTGATGTCGTTCTACATTCTATGACAAAATTCATCAATGGCCATGCAGATATCGTTGCAGGGATGATTGTCACTAAAACAGAAAAGGATTATCGCATTATCCGTCCGGTAATGACCAACATGGGATGCAATATGGATCCTCATCAGGCGTTTATGACAAGGAGGGGATTGAAAACCCTGGGTATCCGCATCGACAGGGCCCAGGCGAACGCTATTAAAGTTGCTGAGTTCCTTGAAAAACATCCTAAAATTGAGTGGATCATTTATCCAGGCTTAAAATCACATCCACAATATGAACTGGCTAAAAAGCAAATGGATGGACCAGGAGCGATGATGAGTTTTGGTGTAAAGGGTGGATACAATGCCGGTAAAAAATTGATGGACCATGTTAAGCTTGCTTTACTTGCAGTCTCGCTTGGGGGTATCGAAACATTGATTCAACATCCTTCATCGATGACTCATGCCAAACTTAGCAAGGAATCAAAGATAAAGGCTGGAATCTCTGATGAACTTGTGCGTTTTGCGGTTGGGATTGAAGATGCTGATGATATCATTGCTGATCTTGCCCAGGCCCTGGAATTTGTATAGGGTTCTTTTCTGGTTTTTCATTCTCTCACGAATTTTGTAACTTTATTGTTAATTTATAAGAATTGATGATAAGACGGATTTTGTATAGGCTTATTGTTTTCTCATTGTTTTTACTGTTGGCAGTGCAGGCAATGCCACAGCGCGTGGCTGTTGTTCTAAGTGGAGGCGGAGCCAAAGGGTTGGCGCATGTAGGTGTGCTGAAAGCCCTGGAAGAATATGAAGTGCCGATTGATTACATTGTTGGCACATCAATGGGTGCCATCGTGGGAGGTTTATATGCCAGTGGTTATTCTCCTGACTCCATCGCGAAGATTCTGTCGTCTGGTAAATTCAGACGCTGGTCGACCGGGGTGATAGAAGATAAATACGCTTATTTTTTCAAACAGCAGATTCCTAACGGATCCTGGATAAATATCAAATTCAATTATAATGATGTTACGCGAAAAATAACCACAAAGGTTCCTATTAATATTATACCACCGTATGAAATGGATTTTGATGTATTGGAACTCTATTCCGGTGCGAGTGCAGCAGCTGACTATAATTTTAATAATCTGTTTGTTCCTTTCAGGTGCGTAGCTGCCGACATCGACTCCAATATGGTAGTTGTTTTGGGCAAAGGACATCTGGGAACTGCTATACGGGGCTCCATGACCTTTCCTTTTTATTTTAAACCAATTAAGGTGAACGGGAAACTGCTTTACGATGGGGGAATGTACAATAATTTCCCCTCAGATGTAGCTATAGATGAATTCTATCCGGATGTGATTATTGGGAGCAAGGCTGCTGGTAATTATGATGCTCCGGGGGATGATGATATGATTTCCCAATTGCAGAATATGCTGATGACACCGGCTGATTTTTCGCTCGATACAACAAGTGGAATTCTTCTTGAGCATGACATGGGCAACAGGTCATTGTTTGATTTTTCAAGGGCCGATGAGGCCATCAATAAAGGATATCAAACAGTCATTGATAACCTGGGCGGGATATATGACCTCATTCCAAGGAGGGTGTCCGAGGAAAAAGTAAATGAAAAAAGACAAGCATTTCAGGAATTGATTCCACCTGTTATCATTGATTCAATTCATATTGAAGGATTGAATAAAAGCCAGTCGGAATATGTACGGCGCATATTTAAACAGCGCGAAAAACTGATCGATTTAAATACTGTGAAAATGCAGTATTTTAAACTTATTGCGGATGATAAGATCAGTTCTATATTTCCTGAATTGAAATACAATACCAATTCAGGATATTATGACTTGTACCTGAATGTTAGGAAATCAGAAAACTTTGTTGGGGCATTGGGTGGAAATATAAGCTCAGGGACTGCCAATACTGCATTCATTGGATTGGAATACCGCTATTTTGGAAGACAAGCCATGAGCCTGAAAACAAATCTCTATCTGGGCAGATTCTATAATTCATTTCTGGTTAGCGGAAGGGTGGATTTCCCTACAAGATTGCCATATTTTATAAAATTGGGATATATCTACAATAGCAAAAACTACTTCAATAATTCAACCTATTTCTTTGATGATCCTGAACCTTCTTTTCTTATTGCAAGGGAAAGCTATGGATACCTGGCAATGGGTATACCTGCCACCCACAGGGGTTTGCTTGAATTGGGATTTAATTTTGGAGCTACAAATAATGAATATTATCAGAGCAATGTATTCAGCAGGCAGGATACGGCTGATATTACCACCTTTGACATGATAGCTCCCAGGCTGGCATTTGAATTGAATTCCCTTAACAGGAAGCAATTTTCCAATGCTGGTGCCAGGTTTGTTGCAGAAGTCCAATATGTGAATGGACAGGAAACACACAAGCCTGGAAGCACCTCTCTCGAAACGGATGAATGTGAGTATGATCACTCATGGCTTCAATTCAGGCTCTTGTACGATAATTACTTTGAACATCTGGGGCCGGTATCTTTTGGCTTTTATGGTGAATTATTCTTATCCAACCAACAGTTCTTCGATAATTATACCTCAAGTATACTTGCTGCACCATCTTTTGCCCCGGTACTTGAAAGTAAAACCCTGTTCTTACCGAAATACAGGGCATACAATTATGGTGCAGTGGGCTTTAAAATGGTTGTGGATATTTACCGTAAGATAGATTTCCGACTGGAAGGATACCTCTTTCAACCTTACCAGGAAATACTATCCGGGCCTGATATGAAAGCAGAATATGGGAAAGCATTTGCATACAGGTCTGTAATTGGCTCTTCATCAGTTGTCTGGCATAGTCCTCTCGGCCCACTCAGCGTCAGTGTGAACTATTATGACAGAAACAATGACAGGTTAACTGTATTTTTTAATTTCGGCTATATCCTGTTTAATCCATCCATATCCAATCATTAGACTTTAATATCTGGAAAACAAGTATTTTCCCGCAATGAAAAAGATTTTGTCGGTTATAAATTATTCTTATTTTTGCAGTCCTTGTAAAAAAGGCAAGCTAACAAGTCTTTAATTAGACAACTTTGAATATGATGCTATTTAATTATGGAAAACAAAAAAACTATTGATCAGAATCCGGGGGAAACTGTCAATCCGGAGGAGAACATCAATGCTGTAGAAGAAACAGCGAAAAAAGATGACAGAAGCCATGAGGAACAAGGAATTTCAACTGTTGAGCCGGGAAGTGAGGAGACTCTTGCTGAAGATAAACCAGCAAGCACTGATCAGGAAACAGAAGAAGCAGTTGATAAACCTGCAGCCATTGAGCAGAAAGCAGTAAAAACGGAAGAAAAGGCCGCTGTCAGCGAGCAGGAACCGGAAACCACGGCCGGGCAAGCAGAGATCACTGACGCGAAAACAGAAACTCCTGAAGAGAAACCAGCAAGTACTGATCAGAAAGCAGAAGATACAGTCGATAAACCAGCAACTGTTGAGCAGGAAGCAGTTAAAGCTGAAGAAGAAATCGTTGTCAGCGAGCAGAAGCCGGAAACCTTAAACGGGAAAGCAGAAACCAGTGTTGAGAAAACAGAAGCTCCTGAAGAAATAGTGGCGAGCAGTGAAAAAAAACCTGCAACTGAAAGTGAGGATGATGATGAGGAAGATGATACGGATGAGGAAGAGACTGAAGAGGTCAGCGAATCATTCGAAGAGTTTACAGCAGATGAACTGGTAAGCAGGCTTGAAGAACTTGTGCAGGATGGGAAATTCAGTACCATTAAAACAAAAGTAGCTCTTATCAAGGTCGCATTCTTAAAGATTATCAAGGAAGAAAAGAAAGCTGCTCTTGATAAATTCATCGAAGAAGGTGGAAATAAGGATGATTATAAAGCTGAGGATAATAAACTGGAAAAACGCTTTGATAAAGCCTTTGAAGTATATCGTAAGAATAAGCAAAACTTCATTGAACAGCAGGAAAAGCTCAAGTTAGTAAACCTGGAGAAGAAAAAGGAGATACTGGATAAACTTAAGGAACTCATTAATTCGGAAGAATCACTTAAAAAGACATACGATGAGTTTCGTGCCTTACAGCTTGATTGGAAGGAAGTTGGTATGGTTCCATCAGGTGAGGTCTCAAACCTTTGGCAGAGTTACCATTTCCTCGTCGAGAGGTTCTTTGATAAAGTTAAGATCAATAAGGAACTCCGGGACCTCGATATGAAGAAAAACCTTGAGTTGAAGGTTGAGCTTTGTGAAAAAACGGAAGAATTGCTGATTGAAAAATCCATTATTAAATCATTTAAGCAGCTTCAAAAATATCATGAAGAATGGAAAGAGATTGGAGCAGTTCCACAGGAACAAAATGATGAGATTTGGGAACGTTTCAAATCAGCCACTGATAAGATAAATGAACGTCGCCGTGAACATTACGGTCAATTGCAGGGAGAGCAGGAAAAGAATCTTTTGGCAAAAACAGGTCTCTGTGAGCAAGCTGATGAATTGCTTGCAATTTCTCCTGACAGCATGAAAGGATGGCAGGATCTGACCAATAAGATGAATGAACTGTTCAAAGTATGGCGCAGTATCGGGCGTGCCCCGAAAAAAGAAAATACTGAAGTCTGGGATCGCTTCAAGGGTACAATGAATACTTTTTTTGCAAACAAGAAAGAGTACCTCGACAGCATCAAGCATGAACAATTGAATAACTATAACCTCAAGGTTGATCTTTGTGTAGAGGCTGAAAGTCTCAAGGATAGCACCGATTGGAAAAAAACCACACAGGAACTGATTCGCCTGCAACAGGAATGGAAAAAGCTGGGCCCGGTTCCTCGCAAGCATTCGGATAAGATTTGGAAGCGCTTCAGGGCAGCCTGCGATGATTTCTTTAATAATAAAGCTTCCCACTTCAGCAGTGTGCATGAAAATGAGCAGGTAAATCTGGACAAGAAGAAAGACCTGATAGAAAAAGTCAAGGCGCATAAATTCTCTGATGATAAAAGTAAAAACCTTGAATTACTAAAGGGTTTCCAGCGTGAGTGGATGGAAATTGGCTATGTGCCGATGAAGGAAAAGGAAAAGGTACAGAAGCTATTCAGGGATGTGGTTGATGCTAAACTGGAAGAACTCAAGATCAGCTCCACTGAACTCAGCAATGCAAGCTATACAAGCAGGATGGAAGCTGTGAAAGATTCACCTGATGCAGGGAGGGTTTATCGCAAGGAAATCAGTTTCCTAAGCAATAAAATCACGCAACTCAGGGATGATGTCATTCTATGGGAAAACAATCTTGGTTTCTTTGCCAACTCGAAAAAGGCCGATATCCTGAAACAGGAATTCGAACAAAAGATCGATAAGGCAAAACAGGAACTGGCAACCATGGAAGCGAAAGTGAAATACCTTCGGAAAATGGCAAATGAATAGGCTCTACAGTATTTTGCGTCTAGTATCCTAATATCCAAATATTTACTATCTTTGGCTTATGGCCGGAAACACGATAGGTACCATCTTTCGATTCACTTCTTTTGGCGAATCCCATGCCAGAGTGATAGGGGGGGTGATTGATGGCTGTCCGGCCGGAATTAGCATTGACATTGAGGCCATACTGAAAGATATGGAACGCAGGCGGCCCGGATCGGGCAGCGCAAGCAAACGAAGAGAATCTGATATTCCACGCTTTCTTTCAGGTTTGCTGGATGATGTCAGCACAGGGGCTCCTATTGCCTTCGTAATTCCCAATGAAAATGCCAAATCAGATGACTATGACTATCTGAAGGATCATTACCGCCCTTCGCATGCCGACTATACATATCATAAAAAGTATGGCATCGACGATCATCGGCTTGTGCATCGTGCCTCTGCCCGTGAAACGGCTGTGAGGGTAGTTGCCGGAGGTATAGCAAAGCAGGTTCTGGCTCGATCAGGTATATTTATTACCGGTATTACCAGCTGTATTGGCCCGCATTGTATTGACCGCGATTTTACTTTTGAGGAAATGGAACTGGCAGCTGCCACATCCATGCAATGCCCGGATAAGGCTTTGTCGCGCAAAATGAAATCATACCTTACTGCCTTGAGAAAAGAAGGGGATAGCATTGGGTGCGAAGTACAATCCATGATCACAGGAGTGCCCCCCGGCATAGGCGATCCGGTTTTTAATAAGCTTCAGGCTACGCTTGCTTCCGCTATGTTAAGCATTAATGCAGCTGTGTCTTTTGATTTTGGAAGCGGCAGGTATGCGGCAGGCATGAAAGGATCGGAGTATAATGACCTTTTTACTGTTCATAATGGCCATATCCGGACGGCTACAAATAATAGCGGAGGCATTCAGGCCGGAATCTCCAATGGGGAGGATATAAATTTCAGGGTGATATTCAAGCCCATACCTACAATCTCAAAACAACAGGAAACCGTGAGCCGTGAAGGACTACCCACAACCATCACGGGCCATGGCAGACACGATGTTTGTGCTGCACCCCGGGTTGTTCCTGTCGTCGAAGCCATGGCAGCAATGGTTATTCTTGATCATCTATTGCTATCAAGGAGCGTTAAGTTATAGCCAATTTCTTAGTCTCTCCTTCCTTACTACTTCCTTGCTCGTTGCTTGTTCTTCGTTGTTTGGTCTTCTATTCTACTAGCATCGATTTCACATTGGAAAACTGGCCATCTACTTCAGCAGGTGTTAATCCCAGTATGTGAGCCATCAATGGATAGAGGTCAATATTGTTGAAGGTTGGATGGAGGTGCCCTTTTTTGAATGCAGGACCGATGGCATAA